>JACQAA010000003.1 GCA_016195185.1 Pseudomonadota bacterium
CCAACAAACCGGGGGGCGATAGCCTGCAATTCGAAATCGAGCGACGGTTAATTGAAGAAAAAAATAAGAAAAATAATGCAACAATCTGATAAATCGTCAGATTTCTCTCAGATGCCGTTGTTGGAGCATCTGCTCGAATTACGCCAGCGCCTGATTTACTCATTTGTAGCTTTCGTTCTCGCCAGTCTGCTGTGCTACCACTTCGCCCGGGATATTTATGCCTTTCTGGTCAGGCCACTGGCAGAAGTTCTTCAAGGTGAAAACAGACGGCTTATTTACACTGGTCTCACCGAAGCTTTCTTTACCTATATGAAGCTGGCCATTTTTGCTGGCGGGTTTTTGTCTTTCCCGGTGATTGCGGTTCAGGTCTGGATGTTTGTGGCGCCCGGGCTCTATAAAAACGAGAAGAAAGCCTTTCTACCGTTTCTGGTGGCGACGCCAGCCCTATTTCTCATAGGGGCCGCCTTCGTCTATTACTTCGTTATTCCTGTAGCATGGAAATTTTTTGCCGGTTTTGAGAGTTTAGCGCCACAGAACAACGGGTTGCCCATTCAGCTTGAAGCACGAGTGGGGGAATATCTTTCGCTGGTCATGACGCTCATCTTTGCCTTCGGCTTTTGCTTTCAAATGCCTGTTTTACTGACGCTTCTGGCGCGCGTCGGGCTAGTGAATGCTCAATCTCTGGCCGACAAGCGCCGTTATGCGATTGTGGGGATTTTTACCATTGCCGCTATTCTTACGCCGCCTGATGTTCTAAGCCAATTGATGCTGGCGGTGCCGTTGTTGGGGTTGTACGAGATCTCCGTTCTTCTGGTAAGAATCGCGGAGAGTAAAAAATAGAGCTAGCCCCCGCTCGCATGTGGTTCCTTGTGTTTTTTTTTATAAGGCCCTAGAATCAAAAGACTGGGTTTTAGGGGAACCATTCCATGTTTGATCTACGATTAATTCGGGAAGCGCCCGAGTCTTTTGATTCCGGCTGGAAACGCCGTGGCTTGCCGCCGCAAACCCCCCAAATCATCGAGATGGATGAAAAACATCGTACCCTGCTAACGGAAATGCAGGAACTGCAGTCCAGGCGCAACGATATTTCCAAACAGATCGGCGCGCTGAAGGCCAAAGGCAGCGATGCCGTGCAACTGATGCAGGAAGTGGTGGCCTGCAAGGACCGGATTGCCAAACTGGAAGATGAGGAAAAGAAACAGAGCGAGGCCCTGAGGGATTTTCTGAGCCGGCTGCCCAATATCCCCGATGCGACGGTGCCGGATGGCGCGTCGGAGAAAGACAATAAGGAAGTGCGCAAAGTCGGCGAACCCAAGCTGCTCAATAACGCCAAAGATCATGTCGATATCGGCGCCAAACTGGGCGGGATGGATTTTGAAATCGCGGCAAAAATGTCCGGCGCGCGTTTTGTGCTGTTGCGCAGTGGCATCGCGCGGCTGGAGCGGGCGCTGGGGCAGTTTATGCTGGATACGCATACGCGGGAGCACGGCTACACCGAAGTGTCGGCTCCCTTGCTGGTGCGTCCGGAAGCGCTTTACGGCACAGGCCAGTTGCCGAAATTTGAAGATGATATGTTCAAGACAACGTCGGGGCATTATCTTGTGTCAACATCGGAAATTTCTCTCAGTAATACGGTGATGGATTCTATCGTTGATATCGGTGATTTGCCGCTGCGGCTGACCTCCATGTCGCCCTGTTTCCGCTCCGAAGCCGGGGCGGCGGGCAAAGATACGCGTGGCATGATCCGCCAGCATCAGTTTTATAAGGTAGAACTGGTCAGCATCACCGAGGCAGAAAAATCAAATGACGAGCATGAGCGCATGACCGGCTGTGCCGAGAATATCCTGAAAAAGCTGGATCTGTCTTTCCGCACGATGGCGCTGTGCAGAGGAGATATGGGTTTTTCGGCGCGTAAGACCTATGATATCGAGGTTTGGTTGCCCGGACAGCGGGCTTATCGCGAAATTTCCAGCTGCTCGAATTGCGGTGACTTTCAGGCGCGGCGCATGATGGCGCGCTGCAAAAAAGAAGGTGATAAGGCAACAAGATATGTGCACACGCTGAACGGCTCCGGTGTTGCCATCGGACGTTGCCTGATCGCGGTGCTGGAGAACTATCAGCAGATGGACGGCAGTGTGGTGATACCGGATGTATTGCGGCCCTATATGGGCGGCATCACAAAACTGGAACCGGAAAAACATGCTTAAATGCCCCAAGAAGTTATCCGAGGCGCGTATCCTGATCTCAAATGATGACGGCATCCATTCGGATGGCATCAAGGTACTGGAAGAGATTGCACGTTCGCTGTCGTCGCATGTCTGGGTTGTGGCACCTGAAAACCAGCAGTCGGCGGCGGGACATTCACTCACCATCCACATGCCGCTGCGCATTAAAGAATATGACTCCCATCATGTTTCCGTTTATGGCACGCCGACCGACTCTGTTCTGGTGGGCATCCGCAAGGTCATGCGGGAGTTTCGCCCACATCTGGTTTTGTCCGGCATCAACCATGGCCAGAATACGGCGGATGACGTTACCTATTCTGGCACCGTTGCGGCAGCGATCGAAGCGACGTTGATGGGTGTTCCAGCCTTTGCTTTCAGTCAGGACATCAGCGAAGAAAATGGCTGGAATCCGGACTGGAGCGTGGCGCGTGAATATCTTCCCTTGATGCTCAGGGCTTTTGAAGGCAGGGAATGGGAGGATAATGTCCTGATGAGTGTCAATCTCCCTATTAAAAAAGCACGCGTCAAACCGGAGATTCGTGTCAGGCCGCAGGGACATTTTTCCCTGGAAGAGCAGGAAATGGTCAATTGCATCGATCCGCGCGGACGTCCCTATTTTTGGGTCGGTGCACCGCCAAAACGCAATGAGCTGGATCAAGCGATTGACGTGGGATCTCTAAAAGCGGGGCATGTGACGATTACGCCTTTATCCTTGAATTTAACCCATCATCCGACGCTCAAGCTGTTGGGGGGGATATTCAAGTGACGTCTATTGCGCGCAAAATTCGCTTGATCATGAAGCTCCGTAAATCCGGCATTACTGATACGGCGGTGCTGGCGGCGATTGAAAGGGTGCCACGCGAAGTATTCATTCCACCGCAGTTTCATGATCAAGCCTATGAAGATACGGCGTTGCCGATCGGGCGCGGGCAGACGATCAGCCAGCCGCTGGTTGTCGCCTCGATGACTCAGGAATTGCGGGTCAACGACCGACACAAGGTGCTGGAGATTGGCACCGGCTCCGGATATCAGGCAGCCATTCTTGCCAAGCTGTGCCGTCGTGTCTATAGCATTGAACGTCACCGTCCCCTGCTGGAAACGGCGGAAAAACGCCTTGCGAATTTGCGAATCCGCAATATCACCTGCAAGGTGGCAGACGGGATGCGGGGTTGGATCGAGCAGGCGCCGTTTGACCGGATTATTGTGACAGCGGCAGCCAGTGAATATCCACCACAAGCTTTATTGGAGCAGCTTTCTCTTGGTGGAATACTGATTATTCCGATGGGGCGCGATAAATCGAGCCAATTCATCTATCGAATCACCCGCCAGGAAAATGACTATAAGTGTGAGCGGCTGATGGCAGTGCGTTTTGTTCCCTTGTTGCCGAATATCGCGCGAGATGAGCCTGACCCTGTGCAGGACGAGCAGGCGGATCCGTTCGTTTTCTCGGCTCCCCTTGCTTTTCAAAGCTGATATGCGGCGAAAGTATTTTCTCGTATCCATGGCATTGATCACGGGGTTGAGCCTCTCGGGATGTGGGGAGCAGGGGGCACCGGCGCGCGTCTTGAATCTTGGCCTTCATGCCGATTCATCAACTGGCGCAATGATTGTGACGGAGGGTGACATGCTGTGGGAGATTGCCCAGCGTTATCGGCTGCCGGTACGGAACATTATCGACCTGAATGACTTGAAGCCGCCTTATACACTCGCCAAGGGGCAACGACTAAAACTGCCGGCGCCGGTTGACTATCGCGTCAAGAGCGGTGATACGCTTTATAACGTCGCCAATATGTTCGGCGTTTCAGTTTCGGGGCTGGTCAGAGTGAATAATTTGCCGGCCCCCTACGGCATCAACCCGGGACAGAACTTGAGAATTCCATTTTCTTATCATCATGATACTCCTCGGGAAGAGATGCCGCGGTTCGTGGCAGCGCCGGTTGCGCCGGTCACGAGGGAACAAGAAGCGATGGTGCGCTCACCTCCTGCGGCTTCAAGGAAGGGAGACGAGAGGAAAGAGGTGCATAGAATAGCTTTGCCGCCCGTTATCTCCTCATCCAAGAACCTTACTTTTATCTGGCCGGTGCACGGGAAAGTTATTTCCGGTTATGGTCCCAAGGCGGGGGGGCTTTATAACGATGGAATTAATATAGCGGCGCCCCGGGGGACGCCAGTCGCAGCCGCTGCCGAAGGTACCGTGGCCTATGTAGGTAATGATATAAAAAGCTACGGCAATTTAGTGCTGATCCGCCATGGCGGAGGCACGATGACGGCCTATGCACACTTAGGCCGTGTTAACGTCAGGAAAGGCATGGCAATCAAAAAGGGGCAGGCGATTGGCACAGTCGGCTCGACGGGTGCCGTCACGTCGGCGCAACTGCACTTTGAAATCCGGCAGTGGTCAAAAACATTCGATCCGCGACAGTATCTTTAAGCGTTTTTCTATCTCAGTGGATTTGACTCGACTTGGCCTGACTTGATGTCCGAGTTGAATTTCAGGGCGGCACGGGCAGCCAGCAGGGCGTTGATCTGTTCCTGCAGTTTATAAATATCTTGATATTGCATGGTGATAAAAGTGCTGATGGAGGCCTCCTCCTGTTTGATCGCACCCGTTTCTTCCTGCATGCGGACAAAATATCCCGGATCGTAGAAGCGTTCTTTCGTCATGGTCAGCATGATTTCATTATAGCTTGGCTTATAGTTCAAGCCGTCTGGCATTGTGGCAGGGTCAATACCCGCTTTTTCTCGTAAAGGTCTGAGAGTAAGAGAGAGATCCGTTCCGGAAGGTGGCGGGATTGATGTACGCCGCGAAATAATAGAGGCAATAACGTCTGAAGCGATGTTACGTGCAGATTCCAGATGTTGTTGCCGGAGCACCCATGCC
>JACQAA010000083.1 GCA_016195185.1 Pseudomonadota bacterium
GACTCTTCATTGAGAGCCACACTTGTCTCTGGGGGTCCATCAAGCTGCGGCATCGGCGTTTTCAGATTGAAAACAACGCAAAGGCCACCGCCCCGATCTTCTATCTTGAAATCACTTCTGAAGTCCATGATAGCTCTCCTTTGAAAATGGCCCATTTAACCACGCTCCAAGGGTATCATGAAGTTATGTATAAATAGTTAATGGCCGGTTCGTAACTCCAGCGGCAGAAATCAAGGAACGCCTAAATGGAGCCATTCGGGTAACCGCGCCGTCACGGATTCTCCAGTGCGCCTGATGATCATACCAGGGATTTCAAGACTAGACAGCTTCAGAACCGCCAGCCCCTGCGTCCGCAGAGAATTGACTGATCGCACATCGCCGACTTCATGCCCATTGTGCATCAATATGTCCCCGGCGATGAGCCCCTTCCCGGAAACAATCACCATCCTCTTTTTAATAACACCACGATTTTCTGTCATCGCGGTGATTTCCTGCCCAACGTAGCAACCCTTGTCCCAGGAAACCGCATGAAGATAGTCAAGGTTGACATGGGCTAGCAAGTCCTTTTCCGGTTTTATATCTGTACTGCCCTCCGGCACACCAAGACCAATACGCTGGTCATGATGCTGGTCTGGTGGAACAGTGCTGAAGGATGGCGTACTTTTAGGAAGATAGAATCTGTATCCCAGCTCCGTCAAGCGCGGATCCTGAAAACAAGCCCCTTCCATAGGAAGGGACGTCGAAACATACACATTCGCGCGTGAACTATAATCTTCTATCATTACTCTTGCCCGAAGCTTGAAAATACTCAGACGTCGGATCAAATCTTCACGGCGGCTGGTCTCACATTCAAGAAAAAATCCGCCATTATCCCGTGAAATGAACAAATCGTGCAGAAAGCGCCCCTGCGGGGTCAGAAGACAGGCATAGAGGAGCTGGCCCGGGACCAACCTCGTCATATCGTTGGTTACAAGATTTTGCAAAAATGACATCGCATCTTCTCCCGATACCCGGATCAGACACCGCTCAGTAAGAAGGCAGGCATCAGCGTTATTTGGAGCCATGTTTTCGATTCCCGAACCCGATATGGCGCGTCAGGTCTGCCAACAGGGCACGACGAGATTCCGAGTCCGTCATGCCGCGTAAAAATTCAGCCAGATCCAGGACAAAGCGGGCATAATCATTATGCCAGTCCGTTGCCGCCATCCCTTCCGGAGTAATACGCGGACGCCCCGCTTCGAGCTGTATCGCGCCGCCAGTGTCTGTGTCCAGCCTAAAGCTTTCATCAATGAGGGGGGTTAGGATCGTGGCAGCTGGCACACCCTCCCCGATTAATGTTTGACTCATTCCCTGACGGCTTTCATCTGTGCCGTGAACCAGAAATATATTTTTACGGACAGGCAGGCGCGACTTCACCCAGGACACTAGCTCACCTTGGTCGGCGTGAGCGGAATAGGATTCAATAGAACGAGTGCAGGCAGGATTCCATAGGTTGTTTCTCAGGTGAAAACGGATACGTCCGGCATCGCACATACCGCTTCCCGCCATAATGATGGCGCCGGATTTGATGCGATTAAGGCTTTTGCTCTCTTCGACATTCTGCGTGTAGTGGATGTTGCACCCCTTGAAAGGGTCACTGGTTCCGGATAAATCTTGCAATTCGCTGTGGTATTTTTCGAAAATGCTCGTCACTTTCGTTGCCAACGGAGAATCGATAAAAAGCGGCAGGGCGGGAATCCTGTTATGCTCGGTCAACCAGTCAATATCCAATAACAACTCCTGCGTCCGCTCCACGGCAAAAGCCGGGATCAGAATATTCCCACGCGCTGCACCCGCTTCCAGAATTTCTTTGCAGAGCCGAGTACGGCGGTCTTCGATGCTGGTTTTTTGCCGCTGGCGAGAACCATAGGTACTCTCGACGACGACATAATCAAGATCATGCGGCGATTGCGGTGACGGATGGAACTCCTTGTTATCGGGGCCCAGATCACCAGAGAAAAGAATGTGCACCTCTCGTCCACCATCATCCGGTATTTTCAATTCGATAGAAGCAGATCCAAGAATATGACCTGCATTCCAGAAACGTGCTTTAACTCCTAGCGGAAACCCGCCCCATTCGTCGCGTTTAACAATATCAATATGCGCCAGGCAAGTCTCTGCATCTTCATGCGTATAGATGGGGACGACTTCTGGCAGGCCGCGTTTTGCATTGCGCTGGTTCAGTTGCCTGACTTCCGTCTCCTGAATAAAAGCCGAATCCGGGAGCATAAACTCCAGGAGATCCCGGGTTGCCTCCGTCGTGTACACCCTTCCCGCAAATCCCCGCTTATACAGCTTGGGCAACAAACCACTATGATCGATATGGGCGTGGGTCAGGAAAACAAAGCCAAGCTCCTGCGGGGCAAACCCAAAATCACCGTAATTGAGGGAACGCACCGTTTTAGTGCCCTGAAATAATCCACAGTCGATCAAGAATTGCCCACGCGACGTCCTGATCAGATAGCTAGAACCGGTCACAACGCCGGCAGCGCCACAAAATTTTATTTCAACCGCCATCCCTAGTCCCCATACCGGAAACCCATTTTTTCTTCCACCACCCGCGGCAATTTCGGCAACATTGAGCGCGGAATCATGAAGGTCGACAGCGCAAACAGGTCGATGAAAATACGGTTTTTAGAGGCGCTTTGCGCCAGATAATCGTGGCCGGAGGAACCGCCGCTACCCATTTTCATTCCCAGCATTCTTTGCGCCATCAAAGAATGGCGGTATCGCCAGAGTGTCATCGTTTCGTCGATGTCCATCAAATGGCTGAGTATTTTAGAGGGCACTTGCAGCACGGGCTGGTCACGATAAAGAGTGATAAACAAGGCAGCCTGCAGCGCTTTGACGGACAACCGCCACGGCAGCTTCTCTTGCGGATCTTGGCTGAAGAGATGGTCAAATTGTTTTTGCAGATTATCCAGCTTGCCAAGCTCCAGCTGGCGGGTGGCAGAACCTAAGCTCCCGTTAGACATGACATTTTTTTTGTCGCCTGCCACCATGTCAGCAACCGCCCGAC
>JACQAA010000084.1 GCA_016195185.1 Pseudomonadota bacterium
ACAAGAATGAATGTTAGACGTCATAAAGTTGAAGACTTTTTCCTGTTCAGGATTCTTGCCCTTGGATACGGCACGCACGACAATATCCCGATCCGTAATAATCCCCTCCACTTTCCCGGCCCTGCCAACCGGGAGAACACCCGCATTCGCCGCGGCCATTTGTTTTGCTGCGTCCTTCAAAGTAATACCAGGCGATATCATTGTGGGGGTTGACCACATCAGGTCTCTGGCTAATAAGAGCATGGTTCTCTCCTTGCGTTGATGGCTGAAATAACGAATCAGATGGAACACCCGCAAGGTAGTATGAATCTTCTACGACTTGTTTGACGGCAGTCAAAACAATGTGGCGTTTTTATCTTCAATGAAGATCCTGTGCCCGGAAAAAGATGGGTTGACAATATTTAGCAAATATGCTAAATATAATTCATGAGTAAGGCCCAAAAAGAACTGAAGGATTTTGAATTGGTCTTTAAAGCCCTGGCCCATGCTTCGCGACGCCACATTCTGACGGTGCTTATGGCGAGAGGGGGGCGGATGACCGCAGGTGAAATTGCCGAACGTTTTTCCTGCAGTTGGCCAACAACCACGCGGCACCTCCGTGTTTTGGAAGGGGCAGGCCTGCTGGAGGTGACACAGAAGGGGCGAGAATGGATTTATCGACTTCAGTCAGAACAACTAAAGAAAACAGCTAGCCTGTGGTTAAGCTGGTTTAATGAAGAAAGCACGGGAGAAAAATAATGGACAGACCGGAGATTGTATTTGCCTTATATAAACCTCAAGCGGGCCACGAAAAGGAGCTGGAAAAGCTGGTCTCAAAACATTTTCCTACTCTCAAAAAATATGGCTTGGTAACAAATCGGCATCCAACTGTCGTGCGATCTAAAAATGGCACGATCATAGAAATTTTCGAATGGAAATCATCGGCTGCTACCCGTGAGGCTCATGAGCATCCCGCCATTGCCAAAATTTGGGAAGCTATGGAGAAAATAAGCACCTTTGTCAGTTTAGACAGTTTAGAAGAAGCCAAAAAGGCAATGGCTCACTTTGAACCCATTGCTATTTAACTATGCTTCGGCTTCTTCCCGAGTTCGTTCCGCCTCTGGTAACTCTTTGTCAAGCGAGGCCCTGTACTTAATGCAGCCACGCAGAAACTGTGGCCATTTGGGAACTTTGAGGGTGTGCAGGGTATTTTCAGGCAATAGCCCCCATAGTTCCGGGTGATACCAACACAAGTCATGCCCTGAACAATCACGGTGGGCACGGATACCGTCACGTAATCGCTTTGCTTCGGCAACCAATGCCGGAAAATCCATTTTTTCTACATCTTCATCCATATGGACCTAAAACGCGGGACAGCAAAGATGACAGACCATCGGATGGTGGCCTTACCGACAGGTCGGCGCTCCCGCGTATAGCCTTTCACATCATTTTCGGCAATACGGCGGGCAAGAGAGCAGGCGTCCTTGATACCTAGATTCATGCCTCCCTGGCCACCGGCTGGTAAATAGGTATGGGCCGCGTCGCCGGCCAAAAAGATGTTGCCTTTCTGGTAGGTCTTGACATGGCGCACGACGATTTTGAAGGTATTGGCGGAGTGCAGCTTGTCTATGGTGTACTTGCCGGAAACACAGGCCAGCGCGTCACTTGTGTTGGACACCGCGCGGTAACGGCTGTTGCCAAGAGGAATGACGACAGCGAAATTGCCATTTTTCTTGAGGAAATACTGTATTTCCCCCGGCGGAGACGGCCAGTCCTTGCTGTTGAACTCAGCTGTACTCCAAGCATTGGGGTATTCATAGTCCCTGGTCTTGACGCCCATTTGCTGCCGCACCTTGCTGTTGACGCCATCCGCACCAATGACGGCGTTGAAAGTTTCGGTGAGTCTTTTGCCATCTTTCTCCGTGACGACTTCTACCGTGCCGTCCTTTTTCTGCGTCAGGCTGATGAGAACTGTACTGTATTGAACGCTGCCGCCCAATTCCTCAAATCTTTTTTGCATGATTTGTTCGGTGCGGTCCTGGGGTAAGGAGAGCAGGAAATTGTATTGGCAAGGCAGGAGGCTGAAATCAAGGGCAGTGCACTTTTCACTTTCCAATGTGATCTGGGCATTTGTAATCTTGACGCCCTCGGCAAGCAAACGCGGCGTCACTCCAGACTCTTCCAGCAACTCCAGCGTGCTGGCACTGACGCCGACGGCGCGGCTCAGGGGAGAAATTTCTTTCTTGGCATCGATGACCTGCGGGACAATCCCCTGCCGTGCCAGTTCAAACGCCGACGTCAGGCCCGTAGGACCGGCACCGACTATCAAAACTTTTTTTTGGTTCTTCGACGAGGACATAAGTAATGGTCCTTCTCTGACAGATGACGTGTCATATTACTTTTCTTCGGCGATAAACTCAACCGTGATGTTGTTGTGTAATTTTATTTCAAAATATCTGATTTTGTTGACATTCGTCGCACCCAAAGCACGTCAGCGGAACTCTCTCTTGCACGTGCTAATTATGCCGCTACAGTCCTTCACTCTGGCCATAACGTACCCAATTGGAGGTGGACTCCAAAATTTACAGAATTTTGTATTTGACAAAGCGTAAGCAACTCCGTTATATATGCATAATAAAAAAAGGAATCATATTTACATGTTTGGAATGAAGAAAACAAAGCAAAAGAGTGGGTCGGCTGGTCACTCCCATTTCAGAAAATTCGTCGTGGCTTCCTTGCTGACATTGTCCTGTCTATTCAATCGGGCAGCTTTCGCACAAGAAGCTACGCCTGACACTGTCAATACGGCAGCGACGACGACCGCTGTCGTGGACACATCGGCGGAACAAGACGACGACCTTATGCCCCTCCCTGTCGGAACTCTTTCAGAGTCTTCAGGGATCTCAGGAACCATAAGCGCTGTTTCCCAGTACAGGCTTCGCGGCATTACCCAGAGCAATGGAAATCCCGCCGTTCAAGGCGGTATCGACTGGTCGCATAACAGCGGCGCCTATGCAGGCATCTGGGGATCAAATATTGATTTCGATGCCGCTTGTCTTGAAACAGATGTTTATGGTGGTTATAAAGCAAAGCTCTCTGACATTGATCTTGATGTTGGGGTCATTGGCTATGTTTATCCGGGCGCCAGCAGTAGTCTCCATTATAATCGCTGGGAGGGTAAAATAATCGCGGGCCACGTTTTTGCACTGGCTAACGTCAGTGGCGGGATCAGCCATTCGTTCAATGGCTTCGCCAACAGCGGTCCTGCAACCTATGTTTCGACCAGCTTGATAGCGCCCTCCAAGCATGCACCCATCACCGTCACAGGCTCCTTTGGCCATCAATGGTTTGGAAACAGTGGTACCTTTGGTTTTCCGGATTATTCAGACTGGTCACTCGGTGTAGGATACAGGCTGCATGGTTTTGATCTCGCGCTCAAGTATATCAATACCACTCTGAACAAAAACGACTACCCGAATGGCTGTGGCGCCACCGCCGTTTTTTCAATATCCAAGGTTTTCAAGTAAGCCCCCGCACCGGTTCCGTATCATGGCCCATAATTTTTCAACAGGGTTGAGATGCGGGCAATAAGGCGGAAGGAAGAGCAGTTTGCATCCGGCCAGCTTTACAAGATCGATTGTGAGCTGGGACTTGTGGAACTTGGTGTTGTCAAGAACGATAACAGTGCCTGGTTTCAGTCTTGGCAGAAGTTCTGATGCCAGCCATTCGTTGAAGACACGGCATCGCACGTGCCGTCGAAGAGCAGGGGCAATCAGTTTGTTGCAAAGATAGCCGCCGATCAGACTGGTGCGTGGACGTTAATTTCCCGGTATCTCTTCATAAACTCTCTGTCCGACACGCGCCCGACCATGCGTGCGGCGTATCGATGGTGCAAAGCCGGTTTCGTCAAGGTAAAGGATGTCGTGCTTTGCCCCCAGCAGGAGACACCTCAAGGCATAGGCCGCCTTCAATGGCAACGCGATATAGCTTGTTTTTAGGCTTAAGGGCTTTAATAGCCATGTCTGTGGTGATTGCCATGAGAAAAACTCCATTTCTGAAATCTACTCATAAATCTACTCATATTTTTCCTGGATTGTAAAGGATGGCTTTAGAAGGCAGCGAAAGATAAACGCGTATTTATTGGCGTTTTTGCTTGTTTTCTGGACTTACTTGGAAGTCTCTGGAAGGATAGCTGGCGGTGTGTTCGACACCAGTACCGAAAGCCTTCTCAATATTACAAATATTTCCAAGTTTTACCACCGGTATCCCGCAGAAAACAGCGTTGTTCAGAGGGATTTGGGATTTTTAGCGTGCTAATGGAGGTTTCTGTGGCCTGTAAACGCAATTGCGCTGGACTTGTCTGGAATAGGAAGCATTCATGGCTCCGGAAAGGAGAAAATCATGTAAAACTCACACCTGACATTGGACGCCCTTGCCAAACGCTGGCACCTCAGCCCCCGTA
>JACQAA010000085.1 GCA_016195185.1 Pseudomonadota bacterium
GATACACCGGGCGGTAAAAGAAAAAAGATGGACTGTCGTATTCGATTTTGATTGTTTGGCGCTGGCGCTTGGTGTTGTTTTTTATGCCCTTATTATTGTGTTGAGGTTCCCTGATTATTTGGAAGAGGCGCTAAGGCCCATTGCAATCCTTTACACGTCCGGAATTGGAGATGGGTTTTTTGACCACACAGCCCGGCTGTTGGCGCTGACCCTGATGCCCCCCGTATTTGCGTGGGCGGCTGATAAAGACAGGTCTCTTCGACATGTGGCGCTCTTTTGTGCGGGCCTGTCTTTATTGGCCTGGTTTGGTTTTGCCATTCAGGGCAAGGGAGTTTCCGCACATATGTTACCTGCTATGAGCCTCCTGTTACTCACTACTTTTTTGACTTTGACATTGCATGTCAAGGTTTATCAAAAGGGCAGTTATCGTCTGACGCTGGCAACAGTCACTGGTATCTTTTTACTTGGATATCTTATGTTCCCCCCGGATCCTGAGTGGCCGACCCATAGTGAAATGAAGAGAACCACTTTGGCGAAATATATTCTTAAACATGCGGGAAAGCCTGGAGACAGTTTTTATATAATGGCCGATGATAAGGGAGATATTTTTTTTCAGACACTATCCATGTACACTGGCGTCACCTTTGCGTCGCGTTTTTCTACCCCCTGGTTCTGTTTTGGCATGATAGATTTAAAACAGAGAGAAGGCAGTATAGGGGAGTCGAAGAAAAAAGAAAAACGCCTTAAAGTGCTGAAATACTGGCACCATGTGTTTGCTGGTTACGTGGCGCAGGATATATCCAGATATAAGCCGGTTTTTATCGCAATTCGTAAAGACCTATCCACAGAAAAAGATTTTGTAAAAATATTTGCCATGAACCCATCCTTTGTCCGGGAATGGACGCACTATAAAAAAAGAGATGAGCTGTACACCAATGACAATGAGTATGTTGGCAGGAACAGGGACGATTACCCCGGGGTTGGAGAGCAGGGGTATGATGTCTATTATCGGGTACGATGAGCTGCTGGCCTGGCAGGGTTTACTGCCCACTCAAAATTTCCAGATGAAATGTGCGCGTCTCTTAGAGAGACGCGGCTTTCTTTTAAGCCGACAGCAGGCCGGTCCGGATAGCAGCGTCTCTGAGACCACGATAGCCCATTTTGGCGTAGGTCAATGGGTGCGCCTTGGCAGGATCCTGTTCGGCTTCGACGACCAGCCATCCATCATATCCGGCCGCTGATAACACCGACAGCACCGAATCGTAATCAATCATGCCATCGCCCGGCACGGTGAAGACGCCGTTTAGCACGGCATTTAGAAAGCTCATATTTTCCTTACGTGCACGCGCCATTATGTCCTTGCGGATATCTTTGCAGTGGACATGAACGATACGATTGATATGTCGTTTTGCCATGGCTACTGGATCCGCGCCGCCGAATACGGCATGTCCCGTATCCAGCAGCAGACCGACGGATGGACCGGTGACTGCCATTAACTTGTCAACTTCTTCGGCGCTTTGCACAACTCCGCCCATATGATGGTGATAAGCCAGCTTCAGGCCTTGCTTCTCCATATAATCTCCCACAGCCGTCATACGTTCACCGAATTGTTGCCAAGCACCTGCCTTGAGTATGGGGCGCTCGGAAAGGGGGCGCGATTGGTCGCCATGAATATCGTTGGAGGTTTCGGCAAAGACCATCACTTTGCAGCCCATATCCTGCAACAGCGACAGGTGTGGCTGCATGGCAGCTATTTCTTCTTTGGCCGAGCGCTTCAACAGAGAGGCGCTGTACCAGCCGGACACCAGCTTCAGATGATGCCGTTTCATGATGGGTGCTAGCACGCTTGCTTGCCGGGGAAACTTGTTACCCAGCTCGATCCCGGCATATCCGGCCTCGCGCGCCTCGGCAAGACAGACTTCAAGGGGCGTGTCTCCGCCAAGATACAGCAGGTCGTCGTTGCTCCAGGTAATGGGATTGATGCCAATTTCAATAGTCATGATTTTACTCCTTTGATTGCTTCTTCATAACGGGACCGGGCCTTCTGCACCGTTTTCTGTGGTGATATTTCGGGGACAGCCACATTCCACCATGCCCCTCCCTCTTTTGTTGAGAGGGCAGGATCTGTGTCGATCACAATGACGTAGGTTTTTGGGGAAGTGCGGGCGCGAGTCAGAGCCGCTTCCAGTGCCGCGATGTCTTTCACTTTCTCCGATTGTGCGCCCAGGCTTGCTGCATGAGCGGCGAAGTCAATGGCTGGGCCGGACAACAGGTTATTGAAAGAATCCCCGCCAATGCTTTGTTGCAAGCGGTTGATACAGCCAAAGCCGTGATTGTCGAGCACCACGATAATCAGCTTTTTTTCCATCATGACCGATGTGGCGATTTCCGAGTTCAGCATCAGGTAGCTGCCGTCGCCGACCATCACGATGACTTCTCCGCCTGTTTTAGCCATTCTGACGCCGAGACCCCCGGCAATTTCATACCCCATGCAGGAGTAGCCGTATTCCACATGGTATCCACCTGGTTGTGCGGTGCGCCAGAGCTTGTGCAATTCTCCCGGCAAACCGCCGGCGGCGCAGACGATCGTATCAGTAGGCTTAGCTTGGCGAGATATGGCGCCAATTACTTCAGCATCAGAAGGCCGCTTTGCATTAGATGGTGTTAAAGCCTCATCAACGGTCTTATTCCATATCCTTATTTCATTCTTGGTTTTGACGACCCAGTCGGGAGAGGCGGACCATTTCCCAAGGCCTTTATCGAGCGCCTCAAGCCCCAGGCGTGCGTCACCGACAAGCGGCATTGCTCCGTGTTTTCCTGCATCAGAGATTGCAACGTTTAGCTGAATAATCTGGCCCTTGAACAGCGAGCGTGATGCCGTAGTGAAATCTTGCAAGCGGGTACCGATAGCCAAAATAACATCCGCCTCGGCCGCCAGCGTATTGGCGGCACTGGATCCGGTCACACCGATACTGCCGACGTTAAATGCGTGATTCCAGGGGAGGGCGCCCTTTCCAGCCTGTGTTTCCGCGACTGGTACGGAGCGGTGTTGTGCAAAATTGGCAAGAATGTCTGCTGCCGCCGAATAATGAACGCCACCCCCGGCAATGATGAGGGGTTTCTGCGCTTCAGATAAGAGTGCGAGCGCATTTTTTATCTCCACACTGTCCGGCGATTGACAGCGAGGGCGGTGAATACGCTCAACAAAAAAGGACTCGGGGAATTCTCCTGCCTCTGTTTGGACGTCTTGACAGAGAGACAGCGTCACTGGACCGCAGTCAATGGGGTCTGTGAGTACGGCGAGGGCTCGCGGCAGGCTGGTCAACAGTTGTTCTGGCCGTGTGATGCGATCCCAGTAGCGCGACACGGGGCGGAAGCAGTCATTGGCCGTGATGGTTGGATCGGCGGGATTTTCGATCTGCTGCAGGACGGGATCGGGCCGGCGATCAGCGAAGACATCTCCTGGCAAAAAGAGCACGGGTAACCGGTTGACATGAGCCAGTGCCGCAGCTGTTACCATGTTTGTGGCACCGGGACCGATGGACGTTGTACAGGCCATGATCTGACGACGGTTTTTTGTCTTCGCGTAGGCGATAGCGGCATGGGCCATGGATTGTTCGTTGTGCGCGCGCAGAGTGGGCAGAGTATCGCGGTCTTGATAGAGCGCTTCGCCAAGACCAGCTACATTGCCATGACCAAAAATAGCCCAGATGCCGGCAAAAAGAGGCTGAATTTTTCCGTCATTCTCGATTTTCTGCGCCGCCAGATAACGGACCAATGCTTGTGCCATTGTCAGGCGCACCGTACCGGTTTTGTGAATAGGAGCAGTTTCCATTCCGGTTTTTTTTAGGCGATTTGTCTGCATGGGAGGTGCCTTTCTTGTCGGTGCTTCTTCCAGAAAACAGCGAGCCGTGAATAACTATCCGCCATAATTTTAACAGCAGCGTCACTGGTGAGAGTGCCAGAGAACCATCCTTCGGCAGCGGCGCCAAAAATTGTGCGGCCGATAGCGAAACCCTTACAAACTTCCTGAGCCGTGGCGAGTTTTAACGACTCTTTCAGCTTTTCTTCTCGGGCATTGAGCCCCAGTAATAGAACACCCCGGCACTGCGCATCATGGTGAGCAATGACCTCTGAAACGGCATCCCACCCCCGCTGGCTTCCGGGGCACTCCAGTTTCCACCAGTCGGGATACACACCAAGCGTATAGAAGCGCTGCATCACCGCCGCGACATCGTTTGCTGTCGCAGGGCGGGATTTGCCGGCAATGACTTCTAACAGAAGTTCGTGTTGTGTCGTGCGGCATGCCTGCTGCAGCAACATGACCTGCTGTTCTTGTTCACGCCGCAGGTTTTCAGCATCTTCGGGGTGATAAAAAACCAGGCACTTCACAACGTGGTTGACCGGCCATTCTCGTAGTGTGGCAGCTACATTTTGCCCCCCTTCGAAGCGCAGGGGAACCGCACCGGGTACTTCAATGGGGCGCCCGATCCAGCCACCGGTATTCGTTGCGCGGAACAATGCCGCGGAGCCCAGACGCTCATCGATTAAAACACCCAATCCCTGATCTTTCGTCAGCGTTTGCGTTGCGGCAGTAAGCGCCAGTTCCTTGAACTCTCCGATCTTCTCAACGCCCGCCCGGTAACGGGCGGCCAGGTCTTCAAACTGGCTGCGGTGATCAAAAGCGAAGGCCAGCACCTCGGGCCACTCTTTGTGACGGGTGGTTGACCAGTGCAGTTGATTCAGGGCCGGGTCAAAACGCAAGTCTTTATGGGTGCTGCCGTGTTTGAGGAAGAAGGATAGTTCTTCCCAGCTCGGCACTGCCGGCGCACAGCCGTGCCGCGATACGACGAAAGCACCTGTAGCGTTGGCGATGCGGCAGCACTCGGCCAGCGGCTCATGGCGGAGCCATCCGCGCAGGAAACCACTCATAAATGCATCACCCGCTCCCAGCACATTATATACGTTGATGGAAAAGCCGGCGCCCGTGATACCCCCTTCCATCGTCGCAGGAATATCCCCCGGAAACACGACACAGCCCATGGGGCCACGTTTACAGACGATAATCGCCCTGCTGAGCTGCCGCACCTTCCTGATGGCGGCAAGGGTATCGGTTGAGCCGCCCGCGATGTGGAACTCCTCTTCTGTCCCCACAATCAGGTCACAATCGGGGATGATACTTTGCAGATGCGCCGATACCGTCTCGTTCTTGATAAAGCGTTTTTCTCCCTCGCCCTTGCCGGTAAGCCCCCAGAGGACGGGGCGGTAATCAATATCCAGCACCACTTTGGTGCCGTTGCGGCGCGCATAGGTCATCGCGGCGCGGGAAGCGGCATTGGCGGGCTCAGCCGAAAAATGCGTACCACTCACCACCAGTGCTCGGGCGGAGGTGATAAAGGATTCATCAAAATCATCGGGTGTAATAGCCATGTCGGCGCAGTTTTCGCGATAAAAAATCAGCGGGAAGGTTTGCTGGTCGCGGATGCCGAGAATAACCAGGGCTGTCATCCGCGCCGGATCGGTCTTGACGCAACGGACATCAACCCCCTCGTCCGCGAGGGTTTCACGGATAAAGCGGCCCATATGTTCGTTGCCGACGCGTGTGATCAGCGCTGTTTTGAGCCCGAGCCGCGCGCCACCGACGGCCGTATTGGCGGGGCTGCCGCCGACATACTTGGCAAAACTCGCCATATCTTCCAGACGCCCGCCGAGCTGCTCTCCGTACAGGTCAACCGACGAACGCCCGAGGGCGATAAAGTCGAGGGGGCGGCCGGTCATGCTTCGGCCTTTTCCGCGGGCTGCCACATACCGGCGCCTTTTTCCATCGTCCAGCGGTGTTCTTCAGTGAATTCAGGAACAGTATAGGGGTTGTCGGGGAGGTGGCGGATGACCCAGGCGTAATACATGCCGTACCCGGGGGCGGCGCACTGGGAATGATCCAGACCATCGAAAATCTTGACGGTGTCGAATTGCCGGACCTTCAGCACGGTTTCCCCCAGCTCCGCATGGCCGAAACCCTGCGGCCTGGTGAAGCGGTAGTGATAAATTTCCGGCTGCGGGTGATGATGCGGCGGGTAACTGGACCAGCGCCCCGGCATAGTGACCACTTCACCGAGTACCAGTTCGGCATTCGCATCCGCATTTTTGCCATCAAAGATGGTGCGCACGAAGCGCAGGCAGGTGCCGCCGACTTGCCCCGCACCACGGTGCTCGTTGGGGACGTCTGTGGGGAAGAATATTCGGGGTTTGAAAGATTTTTTGTTTTCAGTCGCGTAGACGGTGAACTCCACATCGCCGTGGCATGTGAACGACACCTGTTCTCCCGCGGCAACATGTATACAACTGGCGCTTTCGTCAAAAATGGAGAGCCGCGAAAATTCAACCTCTCGTCCGCCGACGCGGATCGTTACTTTGCCCGACATCAGCAGCCAGGCGGTTTCGTATTTGACGGTTTCCTGGTGCTGGCTCCCCGCCATCAGCTTCAGGATCGAGAAGGCGATGCCGGTATTGTCATTACTTTCGTCGAAACGGGTCACTTCTGTCAGGCCAGCGCCGAATCCCTGACGATGTTGCGTAATATGGACGGTCAAGCGCGGTCAGCCTTTCGCATAACTTTTGAAGAATTGGCCTTGATAAAAACAAAAATCCAGCTAACTTGCAAGCCTAGAATTGCAGTTTCTGTAGGCAAATGAAGGAGGCTTATATGCTCAGGATATTCCAGATTGGGGCCGGCACCATTGGCTCCATCCATGCCGCCAATGTAGCCGCCAATCCTTTGGCCAAGTTATATGGTATTGCCGATGCCAACCAGAAGGTGGCTGAAGCGATGGCCTCCAAATATGGCTGCAAGGTGATGGACATAGAGGCGGGTATGGCGGATAAAAATGTGGACGCCGTGCTCATTGCCAGTTCCACCAACACCCATGCCGATCTCATCATGAAGGCGGCGCGGGCGGGCAAAGCCATTTTTTGCGAAAAGCCGGTTGATCTCAATATCGAGCGTGTCAAGGAATGTCTCCGGGTAGTGGAGGAGTGCAAGGCGCCGCTGGCACTTGGTTTTAATCGCCGTTTTGATCCCAGCTTTCGCGCCCTCTGTACCGCGCTGCGCGAAGGCCGCATCGGTAAGCTGGAAATGGTCAGCATCACCAGCCGTGACCCGGAGCCGCCCCCGCTGGACTACGTCAAGGTATCAGGCGGTATCTTCCGGGATATGATGATCCATGATTTTGACATGGCGCAATGGCTGCTGGGAGAAAAAATCGTGGAGGTATTTGCCACCGGCAGCTGCCTGATCGAGCCGTCCTTTGCCAAACTGGGCCATATTGACACGGCGCTGGTGACATTGAAAACGGAATCAGGCGTCCTCTGCCAGATCAATAACAGCATGCGTGCAACTTACGGCTATGACCAGCGTGTCGAGGTGCTGGGGGAGAAGGGCATGTTGCAGGCAGAAAACCGCACGGCGACCTCGCTCGTAGTGGCCAATGATACGGGGGTAACGGCAGACAAGCCGCTGTATTTCTTCCTGGAACGCTATGCGGATGCTTACCGCAACGAGCTGCAGTCATTCATCGAGGCTGTCATGAAGAAAAAACCCATGTCACCCGGCGCTGAAGATGGTTTGGGTGCACAACTGCTTGCAGAAGCCGCCATCCGTTCTTGCGAAACGGGCCAGCCGGTGCGGCCAGGTGTTCAGGACGCGACACCTCTCAGGAAATATAGCTGATATTTGTCGCTGTTGGGAAATAAGGCTGTCCGTGGGCGGTCTAGCGACAACTTTTCTTAGTGCTTTATTCCAAAATACCTTTGTTCAAAAGATTCCAAGCGTTTTTAGTAATATGAAGGGTGGCATTCTTGCCATCTGTACTATTGATGGATAGGATTCTTTTGTCTTGGAGTCCTTTATATAAATTCGTCAGATGAAGATATCGAGGGATGCTATTTTCTCTATCAAGAACGTTCATATAAAAGGTTTGTTCGCCTTTTTTTAGCTGCTGGAGTAAAACATTTTTTTCTTCTTCATTGAGCGTAATAAATGCATTCTTCAACATGTTTTTGGCTTGTAACAATTCTTTAGCCATTTTTGCACACCATTCTATTGAGCCAGCACCCCCGACAGCTATAAAAATATACCCTGTCCAAGACAGGTCTTGTGGAGCAAAATGTATTAGTGCACTTCCCACCAATAAGAAATGTAGTGGCTTGTTAATTTTACTCCAAACAGCTGTTATCCATTCCATGGCAGTCATTCAGTTACGTAAGGAAGTAAAAAATTATAAATTGGTTGGGGTGCTAGGGATCGAACCTAGGAATGGCGGTACCAAAAACCGCTGCCTTACCGCTTGGCTACACCCCAATCGCTGTGCTGATCATACAATCTTCGGAACAGTATTAAAAAAAATGTTTCTCTGCAAGCGACAAGCGCAGGATTTTATATTTATGAAAAATTATGAGTAAATGCCAACGGCGGGAAGTGCGCATCTTCAGAAACAAGACTTTACGCTATGTTTTTTGTCAGAGCTCTGGTATATTTCCTACCATAATAATTCATATCAAAACTCTCTGAGAGTTTTTAGCACACGCGGGAGACGTCCTGAACATGGATACATCGGATCGTTTTGGCATCGTAAGGCTTCTAGACCCGAACAATGCGCAGTTCAGTGGTCAGCAGCGCGTCAATGCGGAAATTTTTACGGCGATGGAGATTCTGGGGCGCAAGCTGGAGCGCTCCGAATCAGAGCGGGATCGTCTGGCTCGCCGTTTGGCTTTGATTGAATCGGCGGCAACTGTAGATGAAAGGACGGGCAAACTTTATCTGCCTGTTGTCATGGATGACAGAGCACCGCCGCAGGCTGCGGAGTCGGCGTCGTCGAAATGGGTCATTGCCGCCTCACTGATGAGCAGCTCGATCGCCCTCTTCGCCTTGGGTCTCGTGCTCTTTCGGGAACCCAGCATGACTTCCGGACCAGAGCAGATCGCGGCCATGGACACATTCCGGACCCCCCGTTTTGCCCTGGAAATGTCGGAAAACGGCACATGGAAACGTCCCGGCGCTCCGGCGCAATTGCCGGGTGCGGCGGAACTTATGCGGCAGGAGAAGATGGCGGAAGCGCCGAAGCTGGATGCCGTGTCTCCCGGAATGCCAGTTGTTGCCGCAGCACCGTCAGGGCCATCAAGAACGGGTGCCGGAAGCCCTCCCGGCACTCAAGTGGCAGAGACAGCGACGGTTGATGAAAAAGCAGTTGTAGAAAAAACACAAACCTCCATTTTGCAAGTTGCTGACAAGAATGTGGCGCCGCCGCCGGAGACAAAACGTGGGGCCATGTCGCTTGCTGAAATGAAAGTCAGGGTGACGCCCGCTGGTTCGGCTGCGGTTGAAACGATGCAAAGCTTCCCTCCGGATCGTTCACTGCCGGAAAAGCTCGCCCAGCTCGAGGCCCGTGCCTATCAGGGCGTTCCGGAGGCGCAGCACGATATGGCGACCCTTTACGCTTCGGGCAAGCTGCTGGCGCAAAACTATCCACGGGCCATTTATTGGTTCAGCAAGGCTGCAGATGGCGGCGTTGCAAACGCCAACTACAATCTCGGCGTGATTTATCAGCAGGGATTGGGGGTCAAGAGAGATATGCAGAGGGCGCTCGGCTGGTATGAAAAGGCGGCTGAACTTGGGCATCCGGAGGCCATGTATAACCTGGGGATCGCTTATGCTGAGGGCATTGGCACCCCGGCAAACATAGAGAAGGGCGTCTCTTATTTTAAACGCGCGGCGCATGCCGGTGTGGCGCAGGCGGCTTATAACCTGGGCGTTCTGTATGAAAGTACTTATACGGGGTCCGTTGATACCAACAAGGCTTTGGAGTGGTATCAGGTTGCCGCGGATGCCGGCCATGCAGAAGCGCGTGCAGCGGTCAATCGTCTGAATGGTTCGGTAGATCAGGGTCTGGTCTTGGCCAATACTGTGGAGCCTGCGGGTGGGGGGGATAGGGATCCTTCTCTCACCAATGACGGGCGTGCTCCGGCGCCGCCATTCAATGGCACCATTCTCGCCAAGGTGCAGCAGGAATTGGTCAGGCAAGGGTTGTTGTCGGGTAAGGCGGATGGAGTCATGACCCCTCAAACCGAAGATGCAATCCGCGCTAATCAAAAGAAACTGGGCCTGAAGGAAGATGGACAGGCCTCTCAGGGCCTGCTGGATGAACTGATCAAGTCATCTTCGTCATCACCTGGCGGGTAATTTTGACGAGGTATCCGTGTCTGCCAGCTGCGGGGGGCTATGTTGACTCTCGCCCAAATTAGGCTAATTCTGGTGCCCATGGCAAACAGCTTTATAGAATCAAAGCAATCCATATCGTTGTTATGGCCGTTTATACGGCCCTACCGGCTGCAGATAGGGATCGCGCTGTTCGCCGTCGGGGTGGCAGCCTCGACCGTGCTGGTTTTCGGCTGGGGGCTCAGAAACCTGGTCGATAGGGGGTTTTCTGATAGCACCGGACATTACCTCAATCAGGCGTTGCTGGTGTTGCTGGGGATTATTTTGCTACTGGCGGCGGCGAGTTATACGCGCTTTTACCTGGTTTACTGGGTAGCGGAGCGGTCGATCGCAGAAGTGCGCAAGAAAATTTATCAACATTTGCTCAGTCTCGACCCAGCCTATTTCGAGACGCACAAGACTGGGGATCAAGTGTCGCGCATCAACACCGATACGACAGTCCTGCAAATGGTGCTGACGACTAATCTGCCGATGGCCTGTCGCCATGTCCTGACCATGGCGGGCGGTATGGTGATGCTGTTTGTGGTCAGTCCGTTGATGACGGCTATGGTTCTGGGGGTTGTCCCGGTCGTAATGGTACCGATTATCTATTTTGGGCGCAGAGTGCGTTCCAGATCCCGTGACACGCAGGGCAAGATTGGCGAGATTAGTTCCTTTAGCCATGAGACTATCCAGGGGCTCCAGACAATACAATCCTTTGGTTACGAGAAAACGGCAGCAGAGCGATTTTCGGGGCTGGCAGAGGGGATTTTTTATGCTGCGGTGCGGTATATAAAAATTAGAGCATTCCTCACCGCTTTTGCCATCTCTACGGTATTTGGCGCTATTGGCATTGTGCTGTGGATGGGAGGCCATAGAGTCTTGAACGGGCAGATGTCGCCCGGCAACCTGTCGGCGTTTATTTTTTACGCTGTCATGGTGTCAGGAGCTGTCGGTGCCCTGAGCGAGGCGATGAGTTCTTTCAATCAGGCGGTTGGTGCGGCCGATCGCATTGTCAGCGTCTTGGCGCAGCAACCTCGCCTGAAAGGCGACACGGCCGGGAAAGCCCCGCCGATAGGTGTTAGAGGCAAGGTTAGTTTTGACCGGGTCAGTTTTCATTATCCGACGCGTCCAGAACAGCACGCGCTCAACGGAGTTTCATTCAACATTAATCCCGGCGAATTGGCGGCGCTGGCAGGGCCCAGCGGTGCCGGGAAAACGACCATTTTTCAACTGTTGCAGCGTTTTCACGATCCAGAATTTGGTTCCATCAGGATAGATGACATCGACATCACAGGCTATAACGCGCATGATATCCGCAAGTATATGGGTATTGTCTCGCAGGACCCCGCCATATTCTCTACTTCGGTCGCCGATAATATCCGCATGGGGAAACCAGAGGCGACTGACGCTGAAGTTCGCCATGCGGCGGAGCTGGCACAGGCGCATGACTTTATCATGGCATTGCCCGAGGGGTACGATACCTTGGTCGGTGAGCGCGGCAGCCGTTTGTCAGGCGGGCAGAAGCAACGGATCTCGATAGCCCGCGTGTTGCTAAAGAACCCGCGAATCTTGCTGTTGGATGAGGCGACTTCCGCGCTTGATTCTCCGAATGAGCAAGCCGTGATGCTAGCCCTGAAAAGTCTGATGCAGGGGCGCACCACTATCGTTATCGCCCATCGGCTCTCAACGGTGCAGAACGCGGACAAGATTATTGTGATGGATCAGGGAAGTGTTGTGGCGGAAGGAACCCACGATCAGCTTTATGGCCGGGACAGCCTCTACACACACCTTGCCGGGCTGCAAATGCAAGCCAAAGCTGGTTAAGTGTTGATAAAATAAGTCGTTTACAGGCTGAACTGGTCTATTTAGACTGATGGTTGTTTTTTAAACGGTTCGAAGAAATCATGGCGGCTTACAATCATTTGAAATATCAGTCCGGCTTTGGTAATGAGTTTGCCACGGAGTCGATCAAGGGCACGCTGCCGATGGGACAAAATTCCCCGCAAAGGCCGGCGCACGGTCTTTATGCTGAGCAATTGAGCGGCACTGCCTTTACGGTTCCACAAAAAAGCAACCAAAGATCATGGCTGTATCGGATCAGACCTTCCGTCGCGCACCGGCCTTTTTCTGCCTACAAACAGCCGGTTTTCAAAAGTGCACCCTTTGACACGTCGCCAGCTTCTCCTGATCAGATGCGTTGGGATCCGTTGGAGAAGCCGAATAAAAAAACCGATCTGATCGATGGAATCGTGACCATGGCGGGCGGCGGCGATCCGAGCAGCTGGGCCGGCATTGCTGTGCACCGCTACGCCGCCAATACCTCGATGAAGAGGCGCTATTTTTACAATGCCGATGGTGAGATGCTTTTTGTATCAGCGGAGGGTACATTGGTGTTTCGTACGGAGATGGGAATATTATCGGCAAAGCCAGGCGAAATCGTGGTCATCCCGCGGGGCGTCAAATTCGCAGTTGATCTGATAGAGGGCGTTGCTAGCGGTTATATCTGCGAAAACTATGGGGCAAATTTCACTCTGCCCGATCTGGGGCCGATCGGTGCCAACGGGCTTGCCTACCCACGGGATTTCCTTTATCCGGTAGCTGCTTATGAAGACTTGACGGGAGATTTTGAGCTGCTGGCCAAATTCGACGGCGGGCTGTGGCGGGCC
Organism: Pseudomonadota bacterium; assembly: GCA_016195185.1. Classification (GTDB taxonomy): domain Bacteria; phylum Pseudomonadota; class Alphaproteobacteria; order Micavibrionales; family UBA2020; genus PALSA-926. Next base: position 12,919 of record JACQAA010000085.1, read on the forward strand.
GGTATCGGCCACTCGCCGCTGGATGTCGTTGGCTGGCATGGTAATTACGCGCCTTATAAATACGACCTGTCGCGATTTCAGGCGGTCAATACAGTCAGCTTTGACCATTCCGACCCGTCCATTTTTACCGTACTGACATCACCAAGCGGTATCCCCGGCGTGGCGAATATTGATTTTGTGACTTTTCCTGAGCGCTGGAGCGTTGCCGAGCACACTTTCCGCCCTCCCTATTTCCATCGCAACATTATGAGCGAGTTTATGGGCCTGCTCAGAGGTGTTTATGATGCCAAGGAGGGTGGAGGTTTTGTGCCGGGGGGCTGTTCTCTGCATAACTGTATGTCCGCACATGGGCCCGATGCCATTTCCGTGGAAAGGGCGTCTAACGGTAAATTAGAGCCCGTGCATATGAAGGGCGCTATTGCCTTTATGTTCGAAAGCCGCTTTGTCATGCGCCCGACGGCTCTGGCCACGAAACGGGGCTTGCAGAAGGACTACCACGCCTGTTGGCAAAATATCCCGAAGAGATTTAGGGACTGATTCTTATTCAGGCGTGATATCTAGCTGATTGTCTCGCACATATCCTTGATAATATCGTCCAACGACAGGCCTTCGGCGCGGGCGGAGAAATGGAGGGCCATGCGGTGTTTCAGAACAGCGGGCGCCAGCGCCAGCACGTCGTCGAGGGATGGTGCGTAGCGTCCGTCCAGCAGGGCTTTGGCACGCGCTGCCAGCATGAAAGTCTGCGAAGCGCGAGGGCCGGGGCCCCAGCTGACGTGTTTCTTGACGGAGAGCAGGTTACTTTGTTCCGGGCGTCCGGATTGCACCAATTGCAGGATACCATCGACAACTTTTTGCCCGATGGGGAGTTGACGGATCATCGCCTGGGCCTCTAAAACTTCGGCAGAGGTGAAAACACCGTCAGCTTTCTGCGCGCCGGTACCGGTGGTGACCAGCATCATTTTACGCTCATCGGTGGCGGCGGGGTAGCCAATATCAATCTGCAGCATAAAACGGTCAAGCTGCGCCTCGGGCAGGGGGTAGGTCCCTTCCTGTTCCAACGGGTTTTGAGTTGCCATTACGTGAAAGGGGCGGGGCAAGTCGTAAGTCGTGCCACCGACGGACACCTGATGTTCTTGCATGGCCTGCAGCAGTGCTGATTGAGTGCGGGGGCTGGCACGATTAATTTCATCCGCCATGAGGAGCTGACAGAAAACGGGGCCCTTGATAAACCTGAAGCTTCGGTTGCTGGCGTCGCCCCCTAGAATTTCCGACCCCAAAATATCTGCTGGCATCAGGTCAGGTGTGCACTGGACGCGCTTGTTGTCGAGTCCCAGTACGGTGCCGAGAGTTTCAACCAGCTTGGTCTTTCCCAGGCCCGGTAAACCCATCAGCAGGAAATGCCCGCCAGATAAAATGGCGGTCAGGCAAAGGTCCACGGCTTGTTCTTGTCCAAAAATGATCTTGTGAATATTGTGCTTCGCTTGCCCCAGTTTCGATGACAGGGCGATCACTTTTTTTTCTAGATCACTGGTCATTTCGGCAGTCAGCGGCTGTACGGACATATGGGTTCACTTTTCCTGTGAAAGGGTTATAGTTGAAGAGTATCATAAAGAAATTATGACGGGAAAGTTTAAACGTGGATAGCAGGATATCTCATATCCAGAAAAAGCTGGCGGCATATCAGCCACAAGAGCGGGGGGACCATATGTTTAATCCCGATCAATTGCTGTCGCCGCCTTACTGTGCGGCTGCCGTCTTGATGCCCATGCCGCGCAATTTTGTCGACGTGATTACCCATGAATAGTTTTTCTGGCCAGATTAGTCAGCAGGAGTGGATGATTGCCCCTGAAACGCAAAAAGTGATGGACGCACTCCGCGAGGGCGGTGGTGATGCGAGATTTGTTGGAGGCTGCGTTCGCAACGCGCTGTCGAACCGCAAAGTGCTGGATATTGATATTGCGACGCCGCTGGTGCCTGAGGAAGTGATGGCACGGCTGACACGACATAAGATACCCTATGTGCCGACCGGGCTGAAGCATGGTACGGTCACAGCAATTGTTGATGGTCACCCGTTTGAAATCACTACGCTGCGTCTCGATGTCGCTACCTTTGGCCGACATGCGGAAGTCAAATTTACGGATGACTGGGCAGCGGATGCGTCACGCCGTGACTTTACGATCAATGCCATGTTTTGTACGCCCGAGGGCCAGATTTTTGACCCCTTTGGCGGTGTGAAAGACCTGCGGCTGGGGCGCGTGCGTTTTGTGGGGGATGCCGGGCAGCGGATACAGGAGGATGTTTTGCGTATCCTGCGGTTCTTTCGTTTTTATGCGCATTTCGGCAAAGGTGAGCCGGATGCGGCAGCGATTGCGGCCTGTACTACTGCAGCCCCTGAGATATCGAAGCTATCGGCAGAGCGTATCCGACAGGAAGTTCTGAAACTGCTCGAGTCGGATCATTGCCCGGCCGTCTGGCAGCTGATGTTCCGATGCGGCATTGCGCAAGATGTCCTGCCTGCCGCTACCCGTGTTACGTTTCTTGAAAATCTGGTGAATTTGGAGGCTGAGCATCACAGCCCGGCTTTTCCGCTACGCCGTTTGGCCGCTGTACTTGACGTTGGTCTCTGCCAGGTTGAGAAGGCGTCGCAGGCCTTGCGGCTCTCGAATGATCAGGTTGCTCAGTTGCGGGACATGATGAATCCGCCCGCTGAGGTGTCGGTAGAAATGGCTGAAGCAACAGTTCGCAGGTACACCTATACTCTTGGCAATGATACGATGCGCAACTTATTGCTGCTGTCTGCTGCACGTTCCAGTCGCAAGGGAAATCTGGACCAATTATATCATGTCGCGACCACTTTTCGTGCCCCCCGTTTTCCCTTGACCGGGGCAGATGTTCTGAATCTTGGTTATACACCAGGCCCGGAAGTGGGGCGGGTGCTGGCGGGTATAGAAAGCTGGTGGATTGATCAGGATTTTTCGCCGGGCCGGACGGAGTGTCTGCAGAAGCTGAGCGGCGAATTTCCGCGAAAACCGCGGTAAATGCAGTGGACTGCGTTTATGTACTCATAGTAGTGTGATAATCCTTAAGTGAGGCCCAGCATTTTCAGTTTTTTCCTCAGGGCTAGCAAGTCTGCCCATGCGAGGGCCTTCTGCGCCGGTGAGGCAAGCAGGTAGTCGGGATGGAAGAGTGCCATTGAGGGAATGGCAGAGGGCAGACCTTCGGACGAGTATTCCTTCCATTTCCCATGCAGGGCAGTGATGGATTGACGGGTCTGCAACAGGGCCTTGGCGGCAACACCGCCAACATAGATCAGAACGGTCGGACGCACCAGTTCGATATGCCTTTGTATAAAGGGTAAACTTAAGGTCACTTCTGTATCGGAGAGCGCTCGATTACCGGGTGGGTACCAGTTGACCACATTGGTGATATAAACGTTTTGTTCACGACTCAGGCCGATCGAGGCCAGCATGTTATCAAGCAACTGACCGCGGACCCCAACGAAGGGACGGCCAATACGGTCTTCATCCGCATCTGGTGCTTCTCCGACCAGCATGACTTTGGCTGTCTGAATACCATCAGCAAATACCATTTGCGTTGCCGTGCGCTTGAGAGAGATGCCCTGAAAACTTTCCAACGCCGTCTTCAGTTCTTCCAGCGTTTGTGCGGCAGAAGCCAGTGTCTTGGCTGTGTTAAGAAATTCAATCGCGCCGATCGCTGGCGCATGAGAGGGGGATGGCGTGGACGCTATGGGAAGAACAGCCGCCGTTGGCGCGGCCTGTTTTTCCACAATGCCTATTCTATCGATGGGTTCGATCCCGATCGCCTCGTCCGCCCCCACCTCAATGTACCATTGCAGGAGCTGTGCCGGATTCAAACTTGCTTCCACAGGGTTCTCTCACTAACAATATCAAATGCCACTCCCTTCTACACGTATTTTGCAGCGAAAGAAAGTCCAGGAAAAATGACACGTGAAATAATGTCCTATGATGTGGTGATTGTTGGCGCCGGACCTTCGGGTTTGTCAACGGCGATTCGCCTGAAACAGCTCAGGCCGGACCTCTCAGTTTGTGTCATCGAAAAAGGTTCAGAGGTCGGTGCGCATCTTTTGTCAGGTGCGGTTTTTGAACCGCGAGCCTTGAACGAACTAATCCCCGATTGGAAAGACAGGGGTGCACCACTGACAGTGCCGGCACGGCGGGATCGATTTTTGTTTTTGACTGAACGTTTTGCCATCCCACTGCCGACACCCCCGCAGATGCATAACAGGGGGAACTATATCATCAGCCTTGGCACTTTCGCTAAGTGGTTAGCGCAGCAGGCCGAGGGTTTGGGGGTGGAGATTTATGCGGGGTTTGCGGCAGCTGAAATTCTCTATAGCGCTGGTGGTGCGGTTATGGGCGTCGCGACCGGTGATATGGGCGTGGATAAGCGGGGCGAGAAAACGGCGGCCTACCAGCAGGGAATTGAGCTGCGCGCCAAACAAACGGTTTTTGCCGAGGGATGCCGCGGTTCTCTCACGAAAGTCTTGTTTGAAAAATTTAATTTACGCTGGGGCTGTGATCCGCAGACTTACGGCATTGGTATAAAAGAATTGTGGGAAATCCCTGCCGAAAAACATGAACCTGGTTTGATTATTCACACCGTCGGCTGGCCGATGGATGCCAAAACTTATGGCGGTTCCTGGGTGTATCATTTTGAAAATAATCTGGTCTCCATTGGTTACGTGGTGGGCCTGGACTATGAGAATCCGCATTTGTCCCCCTTCGAGGAAATGCAGCGCTTCAAGTTACACCCTTCTATCAGAAAGTATCTGGAAGGCGGGCGACGGGTTAGCTATGGTGCCCGCGCTATTTCCGAGGGGGGGCTGCAGTCTCTGCCCAGACTCACCTTTAAAGGTGGGGTACTGGTCGGAGATACAGCCGGATTTCTCAATACGCCAAAAATAAAGGGCAACCACACGGCAATGAAATCAGGCATGCTGGCGGCTGAAGCGCTGGTGGAAATGTTTCGGGCTGGTGACCCCGCCGGTCAAGAATGTATGGCCTATCGCCAGAAATTCGAATCAAGCTGGCTCAGAGAAGAGCTGTTCTGTGCACGCAATATTCGTCCCGGGTTTCACTGGGGTTTGTGGGCGGGATTGTTGTATGCGGCGGTCGATACCTATCTCTTGAGAGGCAGAGCGCCTTGGACGTTCAGGAACCATGCTGACCACGACTGCCTTAAGAAAGCGGCACAGATGCCAAAAATCAATTACCCCAAGCCAGATGGTGTATTGACGTTTGATCGTCTGTCCTCAGTATTTGTCTCGAACGCCAATCACGAAGAGGATCAGCCCTGTCATTTACAGCTGAAAGACCCTACTGTACCGGTGCGGATCAATCTGCCGCTCTATGATGAACCGGCCCAGCGCTATTGCCCGGCGGCTGTTTATGAGATTGTGCAGAACGAAAGGGGCGAGCCTCGTCTACAAATCAATGCCCAGAACTGCGTCCATTGCAAAACCTGTGATATCAAAGACCCAACCCAGAACATCAACTGGGTTGTACCGCAGGGCGGTGGCGGGCCTAACTATTCCAACATGTGATGTTTTAGTGATTCTGAAAAATATTTTAGCCTTGCTCGCTCCATAATAAATATGGTAAAACATTGGCCATGAATGCAGAACAGATTAAATCGCTGATAGAGAACGGCGTGAACTGGAAAGACGACGCCGATAATTCCTTGCTGCATCATGCGGTCTGTACCGGCGATGCCACTCTTGTGAAGCTCTGTCTTCAGTTGGGGGTCAGTTCTCTGGCCTATAACAAAAACAATGAGAGCGCCCGCGATGTTGCACGCGCCTGGGGATATGACGATATCGCTGCTTTGCTCGATGCGGATATACAGCAAGCGCGTACGGTGACATCCGCAGTGGCAATCCCCTATGCATCGTTGCAAGAGATTCGTGCTCAATCTTTTGCGAAGGGACTAAATATTTTTTACGTTGTGGCGAGTCAGGGCCTATTCAACCAGGTGGCGGCTATAGCGGCAAAAGACTCTCTCGGCTTGAAGGCATCAGATTTGTTAGGAAGGAAGAGGTGCCTAAGATATATCAGGCTGGTCTGGATGTGGGCATGTTTATGGGCCAGCTACAGCAGACCAGGTTGAAATCCACCCTACACCGTTCGCCTGGAAAGGGTATTTTTTAGTCGTGAGACCCCAGGCACATTCAAGGAGCTACGTGCGCTAGAATCTCCATCGCCTCTTTGTCTTTTTGGCCGGCGGCCTTCTTAAGATATCCAAGAGCTTTTTCCTTGTTGATGGGGGTCCCGAGCCCTTCCAAGTAGATCCGGCCAAGCTGCGTCAATGCATGTGGATCGTCTTTGTCAGCGGCACGTTTATAGAACTGTGTTGCTTGCAGATAATCTTTGGGAATTGTATCCCAGCCATCAAAGAAAATATCCCCCGCTTTCAGCAGCCAATAAGTCGGTATCATAGGGTGCATGGCCACTTTGAGAGTCCAGATCAAGGATTGTGTCGGGTCGTAAGGCGCACCGTCCCCCGCGGCATACATTTCGCTTAAAGCCATTTGTGCCGGCAGGAAGTCCTGGTCAGCAGATTTTTTCATCCAGTCGAGTGCCAGCCCGCTCTCCTTGCGATCTTTGAGTAGCCGTGCGAGGTCAAACATGGCAACACGATGCCCGCCCTCTGCTGCACGTGTCAGCCATAGTATTGCTTTTTCAATATCAGGCGGGGTTTTGTAATTATGGTAGAAATTACCGAGACGGAACTGTGCATCACCGGCATTTTGTTCAGCGGCTTTCAAAAACCATTTTTCAGCTTCGGCATAATCGGGGGTCAGACCTTTGAAATGAGCTTCGGCATACAGAAACGCCAAGCGGAGCTGTGCCGGCCCGTATCCTTGCAGGGCTGATCCCAGGTACCATTGCTTGGCCTTTGGGTAGTCTGATGACTCCAGCCCTTCCCCGGTAAAATAGATTTCGCCTAGTTGGTATTGTGCGAGCATATGCCCCTGTTCCGCTGCTCTGGCATACCAATCAATCGCCGTTCCCTTATCCGACTTGATACCGCAGTATCCTTTGTCATAGGCGCGCGCGAGATAATATGCGTTTAGCGGGGATTCGATTTCCCCCGTTCTTGTCTCTGGGCAAATGATGATCTCAGCTGATTTTTCTTCGTCCGCTGCCCATGCCCACCCAGTAAAACCTCTTGAAGGGCTAAAAAACATTACCAAAAAAATCACCCCCCATATAATAAAGGGGGGGGTGATTCGTTTTTTGTCCCCAAGAATTTTGATCATGCTTTGTGAAAAGTCTCTTCTATTTTTTAACGGGGTAAAAAATTACTGTCGGCATGGACAAAATGAGGCAGCAACCCCGGTCTTTGATTTAAATTGCCTGTTTGCAATCAGCGCATGATCCCTATAGAAAACACCCCATCAGTTTATGGACGAGGCGCTTAAAGTAAAGTAAAAACGGGTGTTTTTGTGAGCAAGAGAGGTAGAGGAAAAAAGAAGGGCACCTTAACAGGTGCCCTCCGATTTAGAAAATAGGTTTGTTAAAACCTACCTCCTTTTTTTAGCCTTCTTTTTGGTGGCTTTTTTAGCTTTCTTTTTAGCAGCCATTGCTTTGCTTCCCTATTTCAGAGGTTGACCAAATCAGGGAAGGAACGATTGCTCATCACTCTTCCCCAACCATGATTGAATTATAGAACGGGAATATCGGACTTGTCAAAACTTATTAACAAAAAGAGTCCCGGGTTGCCCCGGGACTCTTTTTGTCGATCAAAAATTTTACCGTGTATTATTTCGGCCAAATTGTTGTGATGATTATTTTGCCGCAGGAGCCGGTGCGGCATCTGCCTTGGGCGCTGCTTCGGCTGGAGCGTCTTTCTTTGCAGCCTTTGCATCGTCCTCAGCTTTTTTCAGCTCTTCTTCGGTATGTCCCTTGCCCATCATGCACTTTTTGAATGCGGCAGCTTGGGCGTCAGCCGTGGGAGCAGAGCCTTCAGTGGTGGGGGCGGAAGACAGCATGTTGCAGGTGTCGCTATCCACTTTGAATGACGTTGCTGCTGAAGCCGCGGGTGCTGCTGCAGGCGCTGGAGCTGCTATCATTGCCGTACCAGCAGCGGGAGCGGCGGCCTGTTCGGTTGCTTGTGCCAGATAGGAAACGCTGATAAACGCAATTGCACCCAAGGTGGCTGCAAGTGTTAAGTACTTTTTCATGGTTTTCTCCAATATGTTGGGTCGGTGGTTATTGTCGGATGTAGTCACGAGGACAGTCCGTTTCGCAGATTAGCATCACGCGGTGGGCGGTATGTCTTGTTAATCTACATCCGAATGTTTGCTGAGATACCCTGAAAAGGCAAGAGCTAAGTGGATGAATCCAATCGCCTCTTCAGGAGGCCGCATGTTTATTCCATAAATAAGAAACAAGACCAATGGCAATGTTGGTCAGGAATAGTGCCATCAGGATGCCTAAAAAATTATAGTATCTTTCGGCCAGCCAGGCGAGTGGGATGTAGAGCCCAAAAGCGCGCAGCAAGATGAGCACAGTTGCGGGGAGAGGTTTACCCATGGCATTGAGTGCGGCATTGGCGGTAATTAAAACGCCCATTGCGCCGTAGCTGATGGGCACGATGTGCAGATATTGTGTTACATAGGTAATAACCAATGGGTGTTGGTCGAAAAAGAGAGGTATCTTTTTTGCAAATATCCACAATAGTGCTGCAATAACCGCCCCCCAGCACATGGAATATTTTGCGGCGATACGAGTTATGTCCGCGATGCGGCCGTAGTTTCCTGCGCCGTAGTTTTGCCCGGTAAAAATCGATACACCAGCCCCCAGTGCGTAAAATACCACCACAGCGAGCGCCTCAATTCGTGTCGTAATGCCCAGAGCGGCCACTGCCCCATGGCCCATGTCGGAGACCATCCAGATAATGACCGCCGCTGACACCGGGGAGATCATGTTGCTAATCATGGAAGGGACCCCAACATGAAGAATCTTTCTCCACGATGTTATTGTGCCGCTGTGGAGTAGCCTGGGGCTCAGGATCTTTTTTCTACAAGACAGGACATACAGAGAGGCCGCACAGGTGAGGCTGTTGGCAATCACGAGAGTGAGCGCGGCACCGGCAATCCCCATTCGTGGAAAATGTGCCCACCCAAAAATGAGGAATGGGTCGAGGACGATGTTAATAAGGGCAGTTAGCATCATGATCGCGGCGGGAAAGTGCGTGTCGCCGGTGGCGCGTATGCAGGCATTGCCTCCTTGCAGCAGGGCAATCAAAGTCATGCCGCAATACCAGATCGCCATGAACCGATGAATCAATGGTATGATGTCATGATGGGCGCCCATCAGCAGAAACATATCATCGATCAGAAAGTATCCGACCAAGGAGGCAATGGAGACAAGAAGAGCGATCAGGACAAGGCTGTCGGTGGCCAGTCCACGCACCTTTTCATGATCGCCTTCGCCATAGGCGCGTGAGAGGGCAGAGGTCGTGCCGACCGACAGACCGAAGATGATGCCCATGAAAAACATCACCAGCGGCATGGTGAAGCCGAGAGCGGCCAGCGCGGTGGTACCAAGTCTGGAAATGTACAGGGTGTCAACGATATTAAAGCTGTTCATAGCGAACATGCCCCACATTATCGGAAAGGCCAATCGCTTCAAGTGGGGCTCTATGTCCCCTTCCAACAGGGTTTTCCGGTGCATGCGTTTGGAACTTGTCATCAAGAAGCCGCGAAAAGGAAAGTGGTGTTCTCGCAGACGTCGGTGGCTAGAAAGACCGTATAGTGTTGTAGACATCCTGGTCAAGGTGGTTTGCTCAAACCTGGTATCTGGTAGAGGTCAGTCGGCAGGGTGGGAATTTGACAACGATTTATTAAGACAGTCTCTGCTAATGTTAAGGCGTGAGTTGGGGGTGGCTATGCCGAATCAGATCCCTGAGACGATTACGAAATACGAGGTACTATTTGCTCTGCGTACTGGCGTGACTGTTATGCTGCCAAAGGTTGCCGCTTTTGGCGGCGGTGACAAAGTACCGCTTAGTTTCAAGGTGAGTCCCGACGATCCACGGGACATCCTGATCAAGACTGCCACAAGACCCGTTGTTTTAAAGGACCTCAAAAAGGAACATGTGGCGTCTGCCGTTTCTCAAGGCTTTATTATGTTTTATGAAATGGAAGATGACGAAATTGTCCGCAGCACACTGTGCCATTATCAGGGAGATTAAGGGGGCTGTCCTATAACTGAAACCAAAATTACCCTGTGAGGTGCATAACCAATTGTTTTAACTGCAGTAATTGAGTTTTTTGGGTTCGGGTTGCTGTTCGCCACTCATACTCGTTACAAAAATAGCGGAAAATGCCCCCTTGGAACACCGTTAAATTTGCGCATGTGCCGCTTCGCTTGGTTCCAAAAGTTCTCGATTCCATGGACATAGTTCTGCTTGTAGGAGTTGCCCGGAGCGAAAGATTTTAACCTGCCAGCAAAACAATCGCCGCCAGCGCCATAGTGGTGGCAAGCAGCTGAAGACGGTTCATTCTTTCTCTCAAAAAAATCCGCGCCAGCGCCAATGTAATCACCGGATACATGGCCGTCATGGTGACGATGGTGGCAACCGGCCCCAGCCGGAGCGCATAGAAATAGGCTAATATTGCGACAATGTTCAAACTGCTTGTGCAGGCAGTGATAATAATGCCCTTTCTGTCTTTTTCCAGTTTTCCGTTCAGGAAGAATAAAACCGGCAGGCTCGCCAATAACCCTCCGACCGCCTCATAAAAAAGCAAGCCATCTGGCGACAATATCTGCAGTGCTATTTTTGGCAGGAACGACCATCCTCCCCAAAAGAGCAGTGTACCTAAAGAAAATAATAACCAGCTATTGTTTAGTTTTATGATCATTGGCCATGGTCGTCAGTACAAGGGCGCAGATGCCCAGAATAATTCCGGCGGTCTGCCGCCATGTCAAACCTTCATCCAATATAAAAAACGCTAGAACCGTTGCGACAACTGGATAGAGCGCGCTCACAGCTGTTACGCCAGTCATCTTGGCGTGACGGATGGCAAAAAGATATAATGTTTGCCCAATCGTTCCCAAAATGCCGACGGATATCCCAAGCAGAACCCCTTTCGGATCAAAACTAACATGAAAGCCGCGTGAAACCACCACCGCTGTTGCACCACATAAAAAGAATCCGGAGGAGTACACAACCATATGAAATGGCGACAGCGTTCTGACAGCCACCTTCGGTAGAAACGTCGACACACCCCACAACAGGAGAGCCAGCATGGCAGGCGGGGACCAGGCAGCAATCACCATAAAATAAAGATTCCTCTTTTTATTAGCCCCCACCTATATAAAATCTGAAATCGGCTAGAGAAGCGGGTAACCTGCCGTCTTGAACTCCGTTGCCATCAAACCCATCACCGACAGTGGACAGGAGTGGGCGGTTCGTAAGAACAGATTTTTTTGCTGCACCCTCTTCTTGCTCGCCCTGTATATAAAAGGTCGCCTGACGTGGGTGAGTACCTTTGAATTCCACATTAGCAAAAGAATATGAATGCGGCGCTTTTGATTTATTGACCGGATTAACTGAAACCTCAACATACTTAGCTTTCTTCCAGATATCTGCGGTCAATTCGCTGAGCTTATTTGTTTTCAGCAGTGTATTGCTTTGGTTTAGACTATCGTGATCGGCTTGAATTGCATCATCGACATAAGGACTACAAACTTTGTCAGCCTGCAAGGCTGTGATCTCAATTGTGGTGTCTGTATCAAAAGAGCGTTCTGCCGCCTGTTGAAATGCCGCAGTTAAGTTTTGAAACTGCTTATATGAAATAGCGGTGATAAGCTTTGAAAGGTTCCAACGATCTGACATGCCACATTCCCCTTATAAAAATCTTGTTCCAATGGGTAACGTGTGTAGTGTATCATATCTGCATATTATGTCAATAAAAATATTCTACGCAATATTTGATTTGTAAAATACCATAATTATGATACCGTCAGCATAGTTTTCACTGACAGGAGCGGACGGTCTATGCCCGAGCTAAAAGATCAGTTTGACAAATCAGGCCCCCAACCAGCGGTGGCGGCGGAGGTGGATCGCAGCCAGCTGAATTTGCTGCTGCTGAGTAACGGCGCCTTGGCTGATAAAAGGGCAGAGGTTATCTCCGAGCTTTATGGCGCCTCTCCCGAAAATCCCAAGACCATTTTGTTTGTGGCCTTTGCGCTGAATGATCAGGACGCTGCTGCCAAAAGGATGACAGCCTGGCTGGAGCCCCTTGGTATCAAAGTCATTTCCGCACACACTGTCGCCGACCCGGTCGCGCTGTTGGACAAGGTAGATGGGGTTTTTGTTACCGGGGGCAATACTTTTCGCCTGCTCGATAAGTTGCAGAAAAGTGGTTTATTGGAAGCCATCAAACAGAAAGCTCTGGCCGGTATGCCCTATATGGGCGCCAGCGCCGGTATCAACGTGACGGGGCCCACGATCATGACCACCAACGATATGCCCATTGTCCAGCCGGCCTCTTTCGAGGCGATGAATTTCGTGCCGTTTCAAATCAATCCTCACTACGTGGACGGTAAATTTTATTACGAAGAGGGCGGCAAAGTTGTCCCCTATCAGGGCGAAACCCGGGCAGATCGTATCAATCAGTATCACGAGGACAATGCAACGCCCGTTGTGGGCGTTCGTGAGGGCTCAGCCCTGCGCATCAAAGGAAAAGCGGTTGAAATCCTGGGGGGTAAGCCTGTCACGCTTTTTGAACAGGGGAAGCCAGCGGCGGAGATCACAGACGCGAAGATTCTGTCCTCTCTTATCGAACGACTGGAATCTACCCCCGCCGTAAAACCCAGAACACCATTCTCCAAACCCTGAAAGTGGGCAGGGGGTTAACAAAACCTTAAATAATGTCCTCTACCCAGGGCATTTCTGATCTGGCACGACCTTTGCAAAGCTCCAGGATAGGGAGTGGTGTGTCATGATAGAGCCAAACACCTATAATGCTGGTTTTTATAGTGCTCCAGTACCGGGTATGGCGGCGGATCAAAGGTCTGTTGCCGATGATGCTGCAGCGGCCGCCGATTTTGCGCGGATCCTGAGCAAACCACCTTCTGTGGGGGCTACGCCCCCACCTGTTTCTGGGACGGCCGGACATTCCTTTCTAAGCTTTCTCAAGGGGGTCTTTGATATTATCAACCCCCTGCAGCACATTCCGGTGATTGGGTCAATTTATCGCCATATCACTGGCGATGAAATCAGCCCGATGGCACATCTTGCCGGTGATACTCTTTACGGCGGCCCTATCGGTGCAGCCCTTGCGGTCGCGGATATTACCTATCAAAAAACAACGGGTAAAGATATCGGCGAAACGGTGATTGCCGCTCTCACGCAGGATAAGAACAAAGGTCCTGCGGCGGCACCAGACGGCGCCATGATGGCCGAGAACCGGACTGGCCTTCCTTCCCACACCATTGTTGCTGGCAAAGCAACGGATATTGTCTGGAATACCCCCTCTACGAATTCTCGTTTGTCCCCCGCTTCCTCACTCCCACTCCTCATGGGTACAAACGCGAACGAGCCGGTGCTATACCCCACTCCCACAACTCTTGCACCGGTTCTTCAAGCGAAAGGCAATGTCGTCCCCACTTTCCAACCGCCGACAGCGTCAAAAGTGGACTCCACCATTGTCTTTCACCCACAAGAAGCTCCGGCACTCGCGTCCAGAATGGACGTGCGGCCGGAGCTGATTGCGGCTAAAATGATGGATGCTCTTGACAAATATCGCCAGATGAAAAGCGGACCTGCCGGGTCTATGGTGTCGGGAATTTATTAATAAACAAAAAAACCGCCCTCAGGAAAATGAGGCAGTTTTTGTATACCGGCACGGTGAGTTAAGTTTTTATTCGGTGTCGCCGTTGGCTCCGGTAGGAGCGGTTTCAGGTTCTTCGGAATCTTCCTCCTCCAGCGCCCCTTCCTGCAGGCCCGCGCTGGCGGCTTCAGATTCAGCGGCTTCGTTTGCTACGGCAGCCCACTCATTCTCTCCCTCCATGACATCGATGATTTCTTCATCATCTTCTTCGACTTCAATGACCTTTTGGTGGTTTTTCACCAGAGCCTCATTCAGGGCGGTAATGGATATATCCGTATCGGCGATTTCGCGCAGGGAGACCACAGGGTTTTTATCATTGTCGCGATCCACCAAGATTGCGGCGCCGGAACCGATCTCTCGTGCGCGCTGGGATGCCACCAGAACCAACTCAAAACGGTTAGGAACTTTCAGGATGCAATCTTCAACTGTTACGCGCGCCATGGTCAACAACCCTCAAAAAGTTTACGAATTCAGCCGCCCTTTTATAGAGCGTTACGTCGTTCTTTTGCAAGGGAATTCGCATTTTTTATCTTTTTCTTGACAGGAAATAGCCGGAATTCTATACCTCTAGTCCCTCATCTTTGTGGAGATTTCATTGAAAAATAACAATAATACCAACGGCCCTAAGTGTTGACCTTTGAGAGGCAAAACCAATCTCTTGAAGCTATGGATTTAATTTGCCCGTTGATTAAAGTGAGAGCATTCCATGCCTTGCAACAAGCATCGACGATATGATCGTAATCCTTGAAT
>JACQAA010000086.1 GCA_016195185.1 Pseudomonadota bacterium
CAGCAACACCGGCCATTTTAATGGCCATTTTTTCTTCCATTTTTCTCTATTTTGGCATTCATGTCTGGTCTAATGATCGTGTTAGTACCGCCATCCATGAATCACTGGAGGTAGCGCAGGCTTATCTTAAGGAGCATCAACAGGTGATGCGCGCAGATGCCTTGGCGATGGCGAGTGACTTGAACCGGGAGGCGGTAGGGCTGGTTGGTCATCAGGAAGCCTTTAATAATTACATGCAGACCCAGTCGCAATTGAGAAACTTGCCAGAAGCGATCGTTGTGACTTCCAATGGAAACACAGTTGCGAGGTCGCACCTTTCCCTGACACTCGAGCTTGAGAATATTTCCCCACACGTGTTACAAGAAGCGCAAAAGGGTGATGTGGTGCTGATGACAGGCGATGGCGATGGCCATGACCATGACCGTATCCGTGCTCTTGTCAGACTCGATCGCTTCTTTGACAGCTATCTTTATGTTGGGCGATTAGTGGATGCGTCGGTACTGACGCATATACAGACTGCGGAGAATGCGGTGAAGGAATATACCAGTTTGCAGGGCAGGAAAATGCAGCTGCAGGTTTCTGCAACGATGGTGTTTATGGCAGTCGCCCTCATCCTATTGCTGGCAGCAATTTGGTTTGGCTTGGTATTCGCAGGACAGCTGGTCATGCCAATTGGCGCCTTGATCTATGCTGCGGAGCGTGTCCGTGCGGGTGATCTTGGCGTACGAGTGCCAGAGTCTGCCCATGACGATGAAATTGGATTGTTGGGGCGTGTATTCAATAGAATGACTAGTCAGATTAAGGGGCAGAGAGATGAATTGATTGCCGCTAACCGGATGCTAGATGAGCGGCGGCGTTTTACCGAAGCGGTTTTGTCAGGAGCTTCTTCCGGCGTGATTGGCGTTAATTCAGCAGGAGTGATAACTTTGGCTAATTCGCGCGCGGAGGAGCTGTTGACCGGAGGGAAGCAGCAGGATTTTGTTGGGATGAAATTGGTTGATTTTATCCCGGAGGCTGCCGAGCTGCTGCAGAAGGCATCTCAAAATCCAGATAAACATGCCTCTCTGCAACTGGAATTTTCTGTAGCCGATGGGCCGCGCCGAACTGTGCTGCTGCATATCACGGCGGAGCAGGGTGGGGAGGGAGCCGTTGCGACAATTGATGACATTTCTACGCTTGTTTCCGCACAACGAAAAGCGGCATGGGCGGATGTTGCACGGCGTATTGCCCATGAAATTAAAAATCCTTTGACGCCTATTCAACTGTCGGCGGAAAGGTTGCAACGAAAATATTTGCCGCAAATCCACGAAGACCCCGAAACATTCGAAAAATGCACGGACACAATCATTCGTCAGGTGAATGAAATTGGTCACATGGTCAGTGAATTCTCGGCATATGCACGGATGCCGGTGGCGATGAAGCGCCTGGAGAATATTGTGGAAGTATGTCAGGACTCCCTGGTCTTGCAACAACATACGCACGGAAATATTCACTTTGAGTTTGTAGCGTCTGAACCTGTTATAAAAGCTAACTGTGATCGCTCCCAGTTGACTCAGGTTATTACCAACCTATTGCAAAATGCGATTGATTCCATTCAGGAGCGACAGTTGCAAAGGCCGGGGGATGGGCAGATAAAGCTATCTGTAGAGCAAAAAGGAGAAAATATTTACATAACAATTAAAGACAATGGCATTGGTCTGCCGGAAAAGATGCGCGATCAGCTGATGGAACCCTATGTGACAACCAAGAAGAAGGGCTCGGGGCTTGGGCTAGCGATTGTTAAGAAAATTATGGAAGAGCATAATGGAAGTGTGCTATTAGAAGATAGTGTCCAGCAGGACACAGTATCTGGCGTAAAAGCCACAATCATCTTTCCGAGAGATATAAAGCCTTAAAATGCCAGCAAATATTCTTATCGTCGATGATCAGGATGACATCAGGATGCTTATTCAAGGCATTCTGGAGGATGAGGGCTATACGACGTGCGTGGCTAAAGATGCCCAGACCGCTGTCAAAATGATTGCTGAGGACGCTCCGGATATTGTGATGCTTGATATCTGGCTGGAGAACAGTGATATGGATGGTATGGAGCTTTTGAAGAAGCTGACCAAAAGCCATCCCAGTATGCCGGTGATCATGATCAGCGGTCACGGCAACATTGAAACCGCAGTTTCTGCTATCCAGTTCGGTGCGTATGATTTTATCGAGAAGCCATTCAAGGCCGATCGTATGCTGTTATTGACGCGGCGTGCACTGGAGGCAGGGCGTCTGCAGCGAGAAAATCAAGAGTTGCGCTTGCAAACCTTGGGTGGAACGGCGGAGCTCTACGGGGATACCCCCCTGATCCAGCAAGTGTGCCAGAATATAGAGCGTGTGGCGCCTACTGGGAGCCGTGTTCTGATCACGGGGGCTGCGGGTACTGGTAAAAGCGTTGCGGCGCGGATGATCCATAGCAAGTCAAAACGGATGGATAAAAACTATGTCGTACTTAATTGCGCGATTTTATCGCCGGAGCGCATTGAGTTGGAACTATTCGGTACAGAAGGTGCGATGGGGCGCAAACAAGGCGTGTTGGAGCAGGCCCATGGTGGGACGTTGTTCCTAGATGAAGTGGCAGATATGCCGATGGAAACGCAAGCAAAGATTGTCCGCGTTCTGCAAGATCAGCATTTAACACGTTTGGGCGGCGGCGAACGGATCGATGTGGATGTGCGCGTGATTACCGCGACAAACCAGAATTTGCCTGCTTTGATGGAGCAGGGAAAGTTTCGTCATGACCTCTATTATCGTCTCAATGTCGTGCCGATCGAGCTGCCTTCTCTGCAGGACCGACTCAGTGATATTCCGGTGCTGGCGGATTATTTTATGCGTCAGGCGGCGCTGGCTACCAATACCATGCCACGCTCTTTTTCTGCTGATGCCACTGCGTTGATGCAGTCTTATGACTGGCCAGGTAATGTGCGGCAACTGAGGAATGTGATCGAGTGGCTGCTGATCATGGCAGAGGGCGGGAGTGACCAGCCGATTGTGGCGGATATGTTGCCGCCGGATCTTAAGCAGAAAGCTGCCGCCATGGTTCATGGTCAGGGCGTGGTTGAGCTCATGTCAAAGCCGTTGCGTGAAGCACGGGAGATTTTCGAACGTGAGTATTTGCTGTCCCAGATCAACCGTTTTGGCGGTAATATTTCCAAAACCGCTGAGTTTATTGGTATGGAACGCTCAGCGCTGCACCGTAAACTCAAATTTCTCGGCGTCCAGACCGGTGAAAAAGAACGGGAAGTCGGCTGATGCCGCGGATTGCCTATGTGAACGGCCGCTACGTTCCGCACCATTCTGCCGCTGTTTGTATTGAAGATCGTGGTTTTCAATTTTCCGATGGCGTTTATGAGGTCGTTGCCCTGATTAACGGAAGATTGGCCGATGAAATTGGGCATCTTGATCGGTTACAGCGGTCGTTGCGGGAATTAAAAATCCCTCTGCCGATGCCACGTAAATCTCTGCGGTTGGTAGTGCGCGAGTTCGTTCGCCGCAATCGTTTGGCGAATGCCAGCGTTTATATACAGGTCACGCGTGGTACGGCGCCGCGAGATTTTAAATTTCCTGGTAACGTAAAGCCGACGCTGGTGATGACCATCCGTCCGGCGGTTTTTGGCCGGCTGATTGCGCGCAAGGCCGTGACGGTGCCTGATATTCGCTGGAAACGCCGGGATATCAAAACGACGGCCCTGGTTGCGCAGGTGCTGGTAAAAACAAGCATCTTATCACGCGGCCGACACAGAATAGTATGATTCTGAAAGGGGTAACGCGCAATGCTCTGCAATCTCTTTGTAGGAAAGAAAAGATAAAGATTATTGAGCGTGCTTTCACAGTGAAAGAGGCGTATCAGGCAGCTG
The DNA here is from genome assembly GCA_016195185.1 of Pseudomonadota bacterium. GTDB lineage: Bacteria > Pseudomonadota > Alphaproteobacteria > Micavibrionales > UBA2020 > PALSA-926. Next base: position 3,894 of record JACQAA010000086.1, read on the forward strand.
AGGCCTTTACAACCGCTGCCGTTTCTTTAGTGACGCCGCTAGTCGAGATCGACGGCAAGAAAATTGGCAATGGAAAAATCGGCACTGTGACATCCAAAATTCTTGACTTGTATCTTGCCTATGCAATTGATCCAAAACGAAGGCAAGAGCATTGGGATTCCGAGTGATCTCGAAAAAACCAAAAGCAGTGATTTTTGATTGGGATGACACGATCGTCGATAGCTGGCCGATCGCGATGAAAGCGCTCAATGCAGCCTTGGTCGGTATGGGGCAGGAAGCTTGGTCAGATGACGAGGCACGTCGCCGCTGTGGGGGTTCTGCGCGTGATTTATTCCACCATCTTTTTGGTGACAGGTGGCAGGAAGCAGACAAGATTTACTACGATACGTTTGTTCGTCTTGCCTTAGACAACACGAATATTCATCTACACGTCGAAGATATCCTTAAATTTTTAACGAAGCATAAGGTGTATCTTGCCGTGGTCAGTAATAAACGCGGTCATCTGCTGCGTTCTGAAGCAGAACACCTTCAGTTTAATCAATACTTTGATAAAATTGTGGGGGCAGGAGATGCTGCGGCTGACAAGCCAGATCCGGCGCCGGTACACATGGCGTTGCAGGATAGTGGAATTAGCGCTGATGCGGATGTTTGGTTTGTCGGGGATAGCCATACCGACATGATTTGTGCCTCGAATGCGGGATGTACTGCTATTCTGGTGGAAACCAAGGCACCGCCAGAGGAGATGTTGGTGAGTAACCCTCCCGCGTTGCGTTTTAAGAAGCATCATGACTTTATGGAATTTATAAAGGTCTGTTTCAGTCAATCGTTATAGTCTATAAAATCTTTAAAAAGAAAGGTGCCTGATATGTCGGAGAAAAGCCAAAACCTTCAGGATAAATTTTTAAATAAAATTCGCAAAGAGAAGATTTCCGTCACTGTTTTTTTGATGAATGGGGTTAAATTGCAGGGCGTTATTACCTGGTTTGATAATTTTTCGATGCTGCTGCGTCGCGATGCACATTCGCAGTTGATCTACAAGCATGCAATTTCCACGATTATGCCCGCCTCTACGATCAGGCTCTTTGATGAAGAAGAGGACTATGTCATCACGGAGACGGCCAAAACAGAATGAATGATAAAGTCATAGTTATTCATCCTGTCTTAACACAGATAAAACTTTCTAATAATGAGAGCGCGCGAAAGTTTGAGCGTGACCCTGATGCTGCTCTGGAGGAGGCTATTGGTCTCGCGCATGCCATTGATCTGGTGGTGGTGCATACGGAGATCGTACGTTTGAAAGTCGCCACCCCAGCTACTTTGCTGGGGTCCGGTGTTGTTGAGCGCATAAAAGATACGATCTCCAGGCATGAGGTAGGCTTAGTCTTTGTCGATTATGCTCTGTCGCCTGTGCAGCAGCGTAACCTCGAAAAAGAATGGAACAGTAAGGTTATCGACCGTACTGGGCTTATTCTAGAGATTTTTGGCGCGCGTGCCCGCACGCGGGAAGGTCGCTTGCAAGTGGATCTGGCGGCGCTCAATTATCAACGGACGCGTCTGGTTAAGGCATGGTCACACCTGGAGCGGCAGCGCGGCGGTGGAGGATTTCTTGGTGGCCCCGGTGAGACGCAGGTTGAGCTTGATCGTCGTATGATCGATGAGCGTATCAAAAAACTGCAACAGGATCTGGAAGGGGTCAGGAAAAACCGCAGTATCCAGCGTGAGTCAAGAAAGCGCGAGCCTTACCCGATCGTTGCCATTGTCGGTTACACAAATGCTGGAAAATCGACCTTGTTTAACCACATCACCGGTGCAGAAGTTTTTGCCAAAGACCTGCTTTTTGCGACGCTGGATACCACCATGCGAGGCATAAAACTGCCTTCCGGCAAGAAAGCCATTCTCTCCGATACGGTGGGGTTTATCTCTGATCTGCCGACACATCTGGTTGCGGCTTTCCGCGCCACGCTAGAAGAAGTGCAGGACGCTGCTGTTATTCTACATGTGCGGGATGTATCGCAGGAAAATACCGAGGCTGAAAAAGAAGACGTGCTTGCCATCCTGAATGATCTCGGTATTGATACCGAGAAAGACGAGCGTATCATCGAAGTGCTTAACAAGATCGATAAACTGCCGGCTGGGGAGCGCAAAGCGCTTGCTGCCCGCAGCAAGCGACAGGAAAAAGTGGTAGCCGTTTCGGCCTTGTCCGGTGTGGGGATTGATGTTCTGCTGAAGATGATTGACTCCTTACTCAGCAAAGATCAGCAGGTGCTATACGTTGATGTGAATTTGACGGATGGCCGGGCGTTGGCATGGCTCTATAGTCATGGACATGTCATGGACCGTCTGGATGATGATGAATTCGCTCATATCAAGGTCGGTTTGGAGCCGGCCAATATCGAGCGCTTTGGTGCTCAGTTTCCTTATATGCTGAATAAAACCAGGCCTAGGAAGAAGAAGGCCAAATTGTCGTGATAGATGTTAAAAAAATTGAGGCGATCATTCGCCATGTCTCGGCGACGGAAGTGATGCCACGCTTCAATAATTTGTTGCGGTCAGAGATTCGTGAAAAAAAGCCGGGAGATTTCGTGACGGTGGCTGATGAAGCTTCGGAGCGGGTCTTTACGGAGCTATTGCAGGATGCCTTGCCGGGATCGCTGGTCGTCGGCGAAGAAGCGGTATCAAAAGATATATCCGTGCTTGATAAGCTGAAAGAGGATAAGCCCGTCTGGGTGATTGACCCAATTGATGGTACTTATAATTTTTCTCATGGCCGCAGTAAGTTCGGTATCTTGATTGCACTCGTGCAGAAAGGTGTAACCCTCTATGGTTGGGCCTTCGATGCGCCAGGTAATCGTATGGCGATTGCGCAAAAAGGGGAGGGAACATTTCTCGATGGTCGGCGGATGCTGATTGATTGTCGGGCAACAGACATGAAACAGCTTGTCATGCAGGGTGGTGGGGCGCAGGCATGGCATTTTGATCCGGTGCGCTCATTGTTTAAAGAGGTGATTAATTATCGTTGCTCATTGCATGACTTCATGAATTTCATCACTGGTGCGGCCGACTTTCTTGTGCATGTCAATAAGGTAACGCCGTGGGACCACGCGGCTGGATGTTTATTGGCACAGGAGGCTGGTGCCTACATTGGGCTTGATGAGACGGGCATTCCTTATGATCCAACCCGTTTTGGACCTGCCTTTTTGCTCGCCGCGCCTAACAAAGAGTGGTGGCAGAAGCTGCATCCGGTTATATATTCGGACTTGCATCAGACCTAGACTTTTTGAGTATGTCAGGGTGCTTGACATCTATTCCAGAATCAATTATGTTACGTCCACTCACAATTCGAAATATGGAGAATTAAAAAATGGATATCACAAGGCTTTTTAATAAGTTTGCAGGTAAAGAAGTAAAAGACCCAAAGCGTGTCACTACTGATATTGATCTGGTCCTCTTAGGGATGGCAGAGGTGGCCAAAAAGAATGGGCTGAAATTACGTGTCTTCTTCCCGGGCATGGTGGGTACGATGGATTACAAGGCAAATCGCGTCAATGCTAACATTAAAAAAGGCACTGATGGGAAATATCGCGTTAGTCATTTCACTGCTGGCTGATGACGAGAGTGTCAAGAAAAACCTCCCTCTGTGCGCAGACGGGAGGTTTTTTATTGCCACTAGGAATTCAAAAATGGGGCAATATATTTTCCGGCAGCAGTAAGTTTCTGGATGTTCACGCCTGTTTCAATATTCTGGTCATTCAGTAAGGTCAACACTTTTTCTGTTGCGACGTTGCCAGAGGCGCCTTCAGCGTAAGGACATCCACCCAGGCCGCTGACGGAGCTGTCGATGACCGTAATCCCTTCTTGCA
>JACQAA010000093.1 GCA_016195185.1 Pseudomonadota bacterium
CGCGTCCCGGTCCCGGCCGCAGTCGGCGCTGCGGGTGATGATGGCGTGGACGCCTCCGTGGTTGCCTCTTCGGTGGCATCACCCGGTTTAATGGTGCCATGTTTTTCTGCCACGGCAGCCACCGCGAGTGCCCCGCATTCGATCAGCGGTGAACCAAATTTCTTGGCGTCGGAGAAACCGCTGGCCAAGGCGGCAATATCAGGATTGGCGGCAAGCGGCACTTGCTCGGGGTCCCATTTAGGATTCCGGAAGCGTTTCAGCACGTCATCGATCTGGTGCAGGCTCGCCAGTGCCTCTTCCGAGGGCGGCGGAATGGGCAGGAAGCGGTGGACGCGCATGGCCTTGGCATGGCCGATGTCGGAGTTATAAATCTGCATTTCCTGTATAATTTTGCCGAAGGAGCAGATAGAACGTCCCTCGTTAAAGCCCTTCAGGGCATCGTAGCTGGCGCGTGCGCGTACCTGCACGCTGGCATTCTGAGAACCTGAATAGCCCTTGCCGCCGTCTTTGTTGCGTTCAAAGCCGGAGACCTCTGTCACCATCGCCTGTCCGACGGTTTTTTCAAAAAATTCTTTGGTTTGGGTCGGGTCTTCCAGCTTGCCAAACAGCTTGATGTTACAGTTGGCGGTGATCGAACGAGCCTCTTCCTTGACACGTTTTTCCAGCGACGGCATGTCCTGGGCGGCGAAGACCAGAGAGAAGCCAAGACTTCGCGCCTGGGCTGCCATCACTGCCATGCCTTGTGCGGCGTAATAACCGACCTCATCGAAGATCGCAATGAAGGGGGTGGCAGAGGTAGTTGGCTTATTCTCGATGACCTTCGCCGAGTCTCCTTCAACCGTACTGCCCAGGGTTTGTCCCATCATTCCCTTAAGGGTTGAGGCAATGATTTTTCCAAGATTGGCAGTTTCGTCACCGGATTTTTCCAGCGCAGGAATGAGGACAATCAGAATACGTCTGTTGAGCACCACATCCAGCATGTCAACGTCCGCTGCGGGGGTGTCGAAGATAAAGCCATAATCATCACCGAGCGATGACATGGAACGTGTAAATTGCATTGACAGATACCCGTGTTGCTGGCGGGGTGTGGATGTGTCTACCGCACCGGCATCGGGAGATTGCGGTTTTTCATTACCTTCGTCATCAAATACGTTGTCGACATAGCCGGGCAATTCGTTGAGGTAGCCGCGCAGGCCGGCACGGAGTCTTTCGGGAACGGCGGGCTCGCGCGATAGTTTGATGACGGCCTTGAAAACCAGATAATTACGCACTACGCCGATGTTAAGCGGCAGATTCTGGTTATCGCGCTTCCAGACCAGGCAGGGCATGATGGCGCTGACCAGCGCAACGGCGCGGTCTTTCCACATGGCGTTATCACCCTCAGATTCCGGCATCAAGCTCACAAGCATGTTGGTCAGATAGGAGGCGGATCCTGATGAAAACGGGTTCAATGTATTGGAGGGGACTTTTCCGCCAAGCCCTCCCGTCATGTAGTTCATGATCAGCAGGTCGTCGTCGCGGCCAAACCGCCTTGCCTGTGCCGATAGCGTGCTCCACAGGTCAGTATCCGCTTTGCCGTCGATGTAGATGTAACCAGAAGACCAGCATAGCGCATTACAGGCATATGATTTCAGGCCAAATGTTTTACCGGAGCCGGTGGTGCCCAGATACAGGCAGTGGGTACGGGCATCGTTATTGTTAAACCAGATTTCTTCACCAGTTTTGGCATTATTGCCGAGATAAAGAATGCCATCCGACATTCCAATACTTCCATCCGGGCGCTTATAGTTAGGGTCCTTGCGGCGGGCGGATTTTGGCAGTTTAAATGGAAGCGATACCTTGATTTTGACTAGCCAGAGGAAATAAATCAGCATCATGACAAAAACCAGATCTCCGACCAGGCCTACTGTCGGATCGGTGTAAATCGCCACGGCAGCCATGGCGAAGATCATGCTGGCGGACGAAGGGTCCCGCGCAAAATCCGCGAAGCGTGCGCGCCATGGCCGCGCGTCGCGGAGTATGTCTACGTGTTTATATTCAAACTTGGCGTCTAATGTCACTTAAATGACTCATATTTTTTTATTTTCCCAATAGTTCATCTGCCGGCACAGGTACTCCGGCCTTGATTGTACGTGTTGCTGTGGGGGTGGATACCACGCTACTTTGACGAAGGTGCGAATGCGTTTTTACCCAGCCAACCAATAGACACAGTGTGATAATCAGAGAGAGAAGGACTTTAAGGGCAGCCATCGGTCTGGGTACAGGAACGTTACCAGTGGCCGCAACTGTCGCCGGGCTGTTGGTGAAGGCCCAGATTAGGGCTACGATCCAGCCAATGATTGTCCAGCCCAGCAAGAGATTGGTCAGGAATATAGCGGTGGCGTTCAGGTGTCGCCGATAGATACACAGCATAGAGGGTAAAAAATAAATCAATATGGCGGCGACTATCACTGCAAACATGGGACTTCCACTTTAACTGTTATGCCTTTGTTTTTCTGTTGTTACCGGTTTTGTCAAGCGGGGGGATAGGCCTCGAAGAGGTGCTGCGGAGGAAGGCTTCTATTCCTCTAATCACATCTTCGAAGCGCGGCGTTGGTATTTTCTGTCCGGCGATGAGTTCATTGGTATAGTGCACGAGGGCGCCGACTGCTTCAGCATGGTACGACTTGCGGCCGAGATTGTTGAGCGGATACCACAGTGCGCGGTCCACTCCGCGCAGCCATAGGAACGATGCGGGTGCCAAAACGCCGCCTTCTTCCCGGGCGCGGGCAAGGCAGCGCAGCAATGCCGTAGTGTCAAAAGCGTGTTGGTCAGCGTATTTCCTGAGAGTGCCGCCCACATTGGGGTCCTTGACGATATTGTTGATGTACGTTCTGACCTTGTACGGCAGTTGCAACCCTTTGTCTGCCGACCAGGCCAGGGACATCTGGTTCAGAAGCTCCTCAGATTCTCTGCGTTTGCGGACATGACGCAGGGCACAGGCTGCATAAAGGCCGCGGGCGTGTATAGGCAGCTTGAATGGCCCTTGCCAGCGGTTCCCCAACTGCAATGCCAGAGCCTGCCAGGCCTGGTTCATATCTATCTGGTTGCCCTGTACTTTGATTTCATGAAAGGAGATCCATTCTTCCGGCGACAAAGCCTCGGCGAACAAGGGTAATTTAGAGGGCACCGGTTGCCCCAATACACGGTAAGATTCATTGCGTGGGTTAAATTTAACGAAGGGGGCGATTGTTGGGAAGGAGAGTGCTTGTTCCTTTATGAGCTCTTCCAGACCCATCTTGCGGCGGTAGCGGGTGCCGGGTCCCAGAAAAATAACCCACAGCATCATGATACAGATCAACCCTGCAAAGAGAACGCGAAGAGGAAGTACGGCGATATAGGTCATGGCGCGTATTTCACGAAAACCGATGCTGTCCACATCGGCGCGTGACAGCCATCTGATCCAGCTTCTTACGGCTTGTCTGCCGTTGTCCGGGACCACAACGGTGTAGTCCCCGCCTTCCAGCAATGACGCGACCCACATTTCGCCAATCCTGATCCAGCGCAGCAGATTAGTCAGCTCAGCGTGAAAAAAGTGCCAGATGGCCCATGACATGCCGAACAGAAGGCCGAAGACGATGCCTGTCATGATAAATTCTTCGTGCGGACTTCTTTGTGCCTGTGACACTCTTCAAACGACCTTTGTTAAGGAGTACTTTAGTTATCCCCAGAAATGGCTCTGAACGCCGCTACAACCGCGTCTTCCCATCATAGCATATCTGCTGAAAAAGCATCTAAAATGACATCTGAGAATTTTTCTTGAAAATCCCCAAAATCCGCTATAAAAGGGTGTACTTTCGACAGCCCAACAGCCAGGCTCAGAGCCTGACAAGCCGTTTCCGGGTGCGCCGACGTAGCACAGTGGTAGTGCAGCGGTTTTGTAAACCGAAGGTCGCTGGTTCAAATCCTGCCGTCGGCACCATTTTTCCCCTTATATTTCATACTGATATAGAAAAGGTAGCATACTGGCAAAAAGTTTATCGTCTGAAACCGTGCCCCGAGTTTTTCCCTGACTGGGTTTGGCTGGTTTCGCCATATTCCTGATGCAATAATTTGTCGGACAGTCTAGGCTTGAGTTGAGGAAACCTCAGGTAAGGCCTTTTAATGTTTTTAGGTTATCGGTTTGATGCTGTGGCCGCCAAAATAACCCTCATATGGGCGCTTGGCTTTGTGTTGCTTGTCATCACCAGTTTCTGGTATTGCGACAACCATCTTATTTACTCGCTCGATGATCCCTACATTCACCTGGCAGTCGCGCGCAATATACTCCTTGGTAACTATGGAGTAAATGTACATGAAGCATCTTCCCCGTCTTCCTCAGTGTTATGGCCTTGGATACTCACATTCACCGAGTTTCTTGGCCTGAAATCTGCGGGGCCTTTATTCCTCAACATACCAGCAGCCCTTGCTACGGTGTATGTGACTGTACGATTGGTGGAAAAGCTTGGACTGATCAATCAGAAAACAGATCCCATTGTATCATATGGCCTTGGCATCATTCTGATCTTGGTGACGAGCGCGCTTGCATTGCCCATGACAGGAATGGAACATTCGTGGCATGTTTTAACTGTGGTACTTATCCTGGATGGCCTTATCTCCGCTTCGCATGGAAGATCGCCGGGATGGGTATTTCTGGCTGCCCTGGTTGCAGCCCCCCTTTTGCGCTTTGAAGGCGGAGCGCTATCTTTGTCAGTAATAGTTTCTATATGGTTTCTTGGTTACCGTCGGGCCGCTTTGGGAGCGGCATTAACGCTTGGCTTTGTTCTTACTGTCTATGCGTTTTACATGGTTCACCTGGGTTTACCCATTGTTCCCAGCTCTGTTTTGACTAAATCAGCCGTTGTAGTCTATGCGGTTGAGAATTATCATTTGGCTTGGGCTATTTTATACAACTTCTCTAGTGGCATTCATACCGAAAGAGGACTTATACTGCTGGTCTCGATGATATACCTCTTGTTTACCGCCTTTAAACAAAAGGACCGGAAAAACAGCGCCTATGTCTACATACCGTTAATATTTTCTATTCTCGCCCATCTACTGATGGGCGATAATTTCAACTGGGAGTTCCGATATGAAGTTTATATTACGGCTCTCGCATTTCTTGGGATCATTTTTAGTTTCAGTTCGGGTTATAAACCACCTGAGCAGGATAAATCCTTGCTCGCCCGACAGCTCATTTTGTTGGGTCTCGGATTGCTGTTATTCGCAGGATCAAACGTAATCTCTATACTCGTGACACCGCAAGCTGCACGTGGTATCTACAAGCAGCAGTATCAAATGCACCGTTTTGTGAGAGATTATTACCATTCTGCTGTTGCGGTGAATGATATAGGCCTGGTCAGTTACGGCAACGATAACTTCGTGCTTGATTTATGGGGGCTTGGATCAGAAAGGGTGCGTCTCTTAAGCCTATTTGGAAAATTTGATCAGGAGGCTATGGCAAAATTGGTTGATGACCATGAGGTACGTCTTATCATGGTCTATGAGAAGTGGTTTCGACAGGGCCTGCCGAAAAATTGGCTAAAAATTGCGCAATTACGCACCGGCAGACAAATAACATCTGGAGGGACAGATGTTTCGTTTTTTATCACTCCTAAGGCAGATAAGGCATCAGTTCTTAATATGTTAAGGGAGTTTGCATCTAGTCTTCCCAAGGAAGATAAACTTATAATTTTCGAAAGAAGTTGATAGCTCCAGGAAATATCAGAAAAGCTGATCTCATTACATCAATTCCTCACAAAGGAGATCTCTTTAGACGTTTGGCACTTGAGGTGTTTTGTGTACATGTACAGAAGGTCTGGCTTCTTTACGGCCTTTTATAAGGATCTGCTCGACATCTTTCCGCTTTTCACGCACAGCCAGCATCAGTGGTGTTTTTCCATTACCGTCTATAGCCCCTATATCTGCGCCTTTATCGACGAGGGCTTTGACAAGCGCTGTGCGACCGTTGAGCGCGGCAATATGTAGCGCGGTATCCCCAGACTGATATGTCGTGGAAATGTGCCATTACTGACATTCAGGTAGATAGTGCTGCGGCTCAGTCCTGTGCGCGCTTTTACATCGGCAAGTCGCAGAATACGTTCTTTGTTTTTCCGGCTATCGGGGTTCATATCGTTTCTCCCGTATTAGAAACAATATTTTCCTCTGCCCATTGGATCAAATCTTTCCGGCGATACCGGATAGACCTGCCGGAAACTTTCACAAATTTTGGGCCGCTCCCGCAGCCCCTCCACTTTTGTAGCGCTCGCGGACTGTAGCCCAAAAATGCCGCTGCCTGATTTTCATCAATGAGCTGTTC
>JACQAA010000094.1 GCA_016195185.1 Pseudomonadota bacterium
GGATAGGCTGCCTTTTGATGTCTTTTTTGCCTCCAATTCGGAAGACGATAGAAGGTTTCACTGTGGCAAGTGGCGGCGAATGGGTGAGTTTTGCCGCGATATGGCGGCAGCGGTTCCGGATACAAAATTCATGCTCCCGGGCATTAACGGGAATCCTAAAGTATTTGGTCCGGCCTATGAGGATGCGCTTGGGCAGTGCCGGATCGGCCTTAATATCAGCCGCCGCAATGACATCTATCTGTATTCTTCCGATCGTCTTGCCCAGCTGGTCGGCAACGGGTTGGCGGTGTGCATAGACCGCGCCAGCGGCTATGGCGATATTTTTTCTGATGATGAAATGATTTTTTACAGCAGTGAAGGCGAGTTGTTTGACAAGCTGGCCCGGTTGAAACGAGAGGATGGTGAGCGGAGACGTCTCGCAGAGCGGGGCTGGAAACGCTATGTGGAGCTGTTCAATAGCACGGTGGTTGCTCAATATATGCTTGATGTCGTTCTGGGGAAATCCCATGCCAACTCCATCATACCCGTCAGAGGAGAAACAAGTGTACGCTACAAAAAACAATAAAGATCTGGGTTATCTGGAGCTTTCTAATCGCTGCCTCTATTATATTTTTCAAATGGTCAGGTATATACCGATCATCAAAAGGGTGTACCCCTCGTTGCTCAAGCGCTGGGCGATGTTGACCTGGACTGGTGGATACAAGGTGAAGCGCTACAAGGGCTTTTACCTCTTGCTCAATTGCCGGAACTCATTGGATCGCAAGATAGGGCTCCATGGTGGACATGAGCAGGAACAGTTCGCCTACTTTTTTTTCAACATGAAAAAGGGCTGTGACGTATTTCTGGATATTGGTGCCAACATCGGAACCTACTCGTTGCAGGCGGCACAGCTGGGGGTCGCCAGGGAAATCCACGCCTTCGAACCGGATCCAAGAAATCACGCCCAGTTGCAGGCCAATCTTTATTTGAATCAAGTTACGGAGCGCATTCAGGTACATAAGTTGGCCTTGTCTGACAAAAGCGGCATGCTGCAGTTTGAACTGGGGATTGAGGGTAAACCGGATCTTACCAAGGTGGCATCTGCGGGCGGCGGGCCCACCAAAGCTATCATGGCCAAAGCCCTTGACGAAGTTGTGTCTTATCAGGGAAAAAAGATTTTCCTCAAGATTGATACGGAGGGGCACGAGTTTGAAGTTTTAAAAGGGGCAGAGCAGCTGTTAAAAAATAATGCCTGCTTCTTGCAAGTGGAAGCCTGGCCGGTGAATGCTGTGATCGTGGCAAAAGAGCTGACCGACTTGGGGTATGCCTGCACCCATACTATCCACAACGATCATTATTTCTCGGTCGCTGAAAAGAGCGTCTGATGACGGTAACAGATGCATTACCACCTATTTTTGTCATCAACCTGAAGCGTTCAGCGGACAGGCGGAAGGACATGTCGGGCAGGCTGGACCCTCTGAAGATGCACTATAGCTTTTTTGAGGCGGTGGATGGTCAGGCGCTCGACCTCAAGACCTTGCCGTCCTACGCTGGCCTGCGTCGCCGGCTGTTCTTTGGCCGTGATTTAAGTCCTGGAGAGATGGGGTGTCTGTTATCACATCGGGCTATTTATCAACATATGGTGGATAACAATCTCGATAAGGCAATTGTGCTGGAGGATGATGTCTTCCTCTCCCCAGATTTCCCCGAAGTGGTCGGGGAGCTTCTCAATCTGCCGCTGCAGTGGGACATGATCCGCTTTTTGGACAGAGAGAAGGTATACAGATATAGCCGTCCGATCCGCGTGCTGGCACGCAAGCCTTATGTGTTGAATCGTGTGTTGCTGACGGCGGGCGGTGCCTATGGCTATATGTTGACCCAGAAGGCGGCCCGAACCTTTTTACAGCACATGTATAAAAATGTGCTGCCGGTAGATATCCTGCACGGCTATGTCTGGCGTACGGGGCTGGAGGTATTCGCTGTAGGCCCGTCCCCTGTCGCGCCGGACAATATTATTGGCTCGACCATCGGTGACGGGCGTTTTGAGAAAACACTGCATATTGCTGGATGGGAAAAGATGGTTTACCCCCTGACGCGTTCATGGCATAAGTTTTCCGAACTGGTTGGAAAACGCAGGGCCTATTGGCTATCATGGCCGCGTGATATATTACTGAAACGACAACAGAGGAGGGTACCATGACAACTGTTACAAGTAAGCTCTTGCAGGAAGAGGCATGGTGCCGTGGCTGCCAAAGCAGGTTGTTGTCTTCGGTGGGCGAAAAGAACGGATTTGGTCTGCTGCGGTGCGCTGCATGCGGGACCGTGATCGTTGACCCTTATCCCACCGATTCGGAACTGGCAGATTTCTACAGTAGCTATCATATGACCGACAATTACATACGGAAGGAGTCCTCAAAAGTCCGGCGCGGGATGGGCCGCGTTAGGCGTTTGCTGCGCGCCAAGCCGCCGGGTAAGAAATTCCTAGATGTCGGCTGTAGCACTGGTACGGTTGTAGAGGCGGCGCGACAGTTGGGGCTTACAGCCCATGGTATCGACATTAGTTCAGAAGCGGTCAATGTCGCAAAAAAGAATTATGGTGGTAGCGCATCTTTCGAGACAATTGCTATCGGGGAATTAGCAGCGCGTGGTGACATGTTCGATATGGTTTATACCTCTGAGGTGATCGAACATGTTCGCGATCCGGAAGGATTTATCGCAGACATTGCCCGTGTGATGAATCCTGGGGCTGTTCTCTACCTGACGGCTCCCGATGGCGGTCATTTTTCTTTGCCGGGAGATTTCTCCAAATGGTCGCAGGTTTGTCCGCCGGAGCACCTGACCTATTTCACGCGCCGGGGCATTATCTGCTTGTTGCAGCGGCATGGGCTGCGCGCAGAGGGATTTCAGATCGCGTTTAAGCCGGGCCTCAAGGTTCTGGCCCGGAAATCCTGAGCGCCGACAGCGGCCCATTATTTTTCATATAAAAAAATTCTGCGATGGGCTGTACAACCGCAATCAAGGCAAGACCTTTACTGACAACGTAAGAGGAGTATTCTGTCTGGCGAGAAATATGGCTGTTTTAGCAGGAGGCGTCAGGATGAAAAAAATACTGTTCAAAATCATTTCGGGGCTTGTTGTTGTCGTTCTTGCTCATGGGATGGCTCATGCCGAACTTCCCGTACAGCAGAGCTTCGCGCCACTGGTTAAAAAAACCGGCCCTGCCGTTGTCAACATTTACGCGAAGCGCGTGGTGCAGGAGCAGATGCGTGCGATCAGCCCCTTTTTCAATGATCCGTTTTTCAACCAGTTCTTCAATGCGCCGCAATTTGGCGGGCCGGTGCGGCAGAGGATCGAGAATTCTTTGGGATCAGGCGTTATTGTTGACCCCAACGGCGTGATTGCCACCAATAACCACGTTATCAAGGATGCCACCGAAATCAACGTTGTGACGGCCGACGGACGCGAGTTTGCCGCGCAAAAGCTGCTGGCTGATGCAAGAACGGACCTGGCCATTCTTAAAATTGACACGAAAGGTGAAAAATTGCCGGTGCTCGAATTGACGGACAGCGATGCGGTGCAAGTGGGAGACATCGTGCTCGCCATTGGCAACCCCTTCGGCGTTGGCCAAACTGTGACGAGTGGCATTGTATCCGGTTTGGCGCGCACGGATGTAGGTGTCTCTGATTACAGCTTTTTTATCCAGACCGATGCAGCAATTAACCCCGGCAATTCCGGCGGGGCCCTGGTAGATATGCAAGGGCGGTTGATTGGTATCAACAGCGCGATTTTTTCCAGCAGCGGGGGATCGCTCGGCATTGGTTTTGCCATTCCATCGAATATGGTGAAAACGATTATCGAGGCTTCGCGACACGGTAATAAAATCGTGCTTCCCTGGACTGGTTTGAGCAGTCAGGCGGTGACACCTGATATGCTTGAAGGGCTGGGTCTGAAAAAGGCACAGGGCGCGCTGATTAAGCACGTGTATCCCAATGGCCCGGCCGCCAAAGCCGGCATTAGGGTGGGGGATGTGATATTGACGATTAATGGCAAGGAAGTGCAAGACCCGCTGGCTTTGAAGTACCGGCTGGCGACAATCCCGATTGGCAGTTCAGTCCAGTTGCAGGTATTCCGATCCGGAAAAACCATTGATGTCACGTTGACCGCAGTAGCACCGCCTGAAGATCCTCCGCGTGATGAAACCAAGATAAAGGGGGCCAATCCTTTTTCCGGTGCTGTGGTTGCTAATATTTCTCCGGCGCTGATTGAAGAGATCGGGCAATTGTCGCAGGAGTCGGGTGTTGTGATCCTCGGTACCGAAGGAGGCGTTGCCGCCCGCCTGGGATTGCAAAGGAGTGATGTAATACTCAGTGTGAACAGAGAGAAGGTCACTTCGGTGGGTCAGTTGAAAGCGTTGCTGAAGTCTGACAGAAACGGTTGGCAGGTACAGTTGCAACGTAGTGGTCAGGTGATCAATCTGACGATCACAGGATGAGCAACCTGTTCGAGAGTGCTGCCGATGACAAAAGTAAGGAAGCCCCACGGCCTCTGGCCGATTTGCTGCGTCCGCGGACTTTAGATGAAGTGGTCGGACAGGACTATTTACTGAAAAATGAGGGGGCGTTGGCCCGCATGGCGGGTCAGGGGAAAATTTCGTCGATCATTTTCTGGGGGCCGCCGGGGTGCGGCAAGACGACCTTGGCGCGGCTTTTGGCGCAGCATACCAATTTACAATTTGAAGCAATTTCCGCCGTGATGAGCGGCGTTGCGGACTTGAGAAAGGTTTTTGAATCGGCTACTCATCGCAGGCGCTTGGGACGTGGTACCTTGTTGTTTGTCGATGAAATTCACCGCTTCAACAGGGCGCAGCAGGATTCCTTTCTGTCCTATGTCGAGGATGGCACTATCACACTGGTGGGGGCGACGACGGAGAATCCATCATTTGAGCTAAATGCCGCGCTGCTGTCGCGCTGTCAGGTGCTGGTGTTGAACCGGCTAGATGAAGCGGCGCTGGAGATATTGCTGCAACGCGCCGAGAAAACCATGAATCGCCCGTTGCTACTGGCGCCGGAGGCGCGTGCCGTTCTCCTTAGCATGGCCGACGGGGATGGAAGATATATCCTCAATCTGGCAGAACAGATTTTTCAGGTGCAGAAAAGGGGCGTGCTGGATATTGAAGCGCTGACCCGGTTGGTACAAAAACGTGCGCCACTCTACGACAAGGCGCAGGAGGGACATTACAACCTTATTAGCGCATTGCATAAATCGGTGCGCGGTTCTGATGCTGATGCGGCACTTTATTGGTTCTGCCGGATGCTGGATGGCGGAGAAGACCCCCGTTATATCGCGCGGCGGATGGTAAGAATGGCGGTGGAGGATGTCGGCCTTGCCGATCCGCAGGCTATGACAATTTGCCTGGGTGCCTGGGATATTTATGAGCGGCTGGGTTCACCCGAAGGGGAGCTGGCCCTGTCTGAGGCACTCATCTATCTGGCGACGGCGCC
>JACQAA010000078.1 GCA_016195185.1 Pseudomonadota bacterium
AAACGCCCGCGCCGGTGGAGGCGGCACCGGTGGCATTATTGGTGCCGTAGACGCCGTAGTTGATGATGTTGGCGGCGCCGCTGGCGACGCCATAGACACCGACGGAGGCGGCGGTGGTGCTGGCATTGGAGCCATAGACGCCATAACCGATATTGCCTGCGGCAGACATGGCACCGTAGACACCCGCGCCGGTGGAGGCAGCACCGGTGGCATTATTGGTGCCGTAGACGCCGTAGTTGATAATGTTGGCGGCGCCGCTGGCGACGCCGTAGACGCCGACAGAGGCAGCGGTGGTGCTGGCATTCGAGCCATAGACGCCGTAGCCGACGTTGCCTGCGGCTGACATTTCGCCCCAGACTCCGGCGCCGGTGGAGGCGGCACCCGTGGCGTTATTGGTGCCATAGACGCCGTAGTTGATAATGTTGGCAGCGCCGCTGGCGGCACCCTTGACGCCGACAGAAGCGGCGGTGGTGCTGGCGTTCGAACCATAGACGCCGTTGCCGGTATTGCCGGCGGCAGACATTTCACCCCAGACCCCGGCGGCAGCGCCGGTGGCATTATTGGTGCCGTAAACGCCGTAATTGATAATAGCAGCGCCGCCGCTGGCGACACCGTAGACCCCGACGGAGGCGGCAGTGGTGCTGGCATTAGTCCCCTTGACGCCGTAACCGATATTGCCCGCAGCGGACATGGCACCGTAAACGCCCGCGCCGGTGGAGGCGGCACCGGTGGCATTATTGGTGCCGTAGACGCCGTAGTTGATGATGTTGGCGGCGCCACTGGCGACGCCATAGACACGGTGGAAGCGGCGCCGGTGGCGGCATTGGTGCCGTACATACCGTAGTTGATAATATTGGCGGCGCCGCTGGCGACGCCATAGACGCCGACGGAAGCGGCGGTGGTGCTGGCATTGGTCCCCTTGACGCCGTAACCGATATTTCCTGCGGCGGACATTTCACCCCAGACCCCGGCACCGGTGGAAGCGGCACCGGTGGCGTTATTGGTGCCATAGACGCCGTAGTTGATAATGTTGGCGCCGCCGCTGACAACGCCATTGACACCGACGGAGGCGGCGGTGGTGCTGGCGTTCGAGCCATAGACGCCGGCGCCGGTATTGCCCGCGCCCGTATTGGAGCCGGAAATGGCATACATCGCCGCCGCGGCATTGCCGCTCATGGTGGCTTTGACGCCGAAGCCGGCGCCGGTGGTGGCGCTGTTGACGGCCAAGGTGGTGGCGGTGCTGGCGGCAGCGTTGGTATTGGCCAGGGTGAGTGCGGTCGTGCCCGTCGCCAGCGTGCTCCAGTTCCACACCTGCGCGTTGAGCAGGCTGTCAATCGTGTTGGTGGTTGTGGCGGCCGTGATGCTCGACAGCGCAGAGCCCAGGTTGACACCGTTGATCATAAAATGATGCCCGGTGCTGATGTTGATGTCGCCGTTCACATCGAGCGTATAGGCTGGCGCCGTTGTTCCAATGCCGACATAGCCCTGATCGAAAATAGCCGCGTAATTTTTACCATTTTGAGAGCCTGCAGCAGAGGCATACAAACCCACACTATCATAATAAGAAGCTTGGTTAGTAACAGCATAAAGGGCATATGTTTTATTTGGAGGAAAGTCATTCCCATTATTTAGAGGCTCAAAATACCCCCCATACATCGTGCCTATTTCTTCACCATTGAATTGTGCAGAGGGTGTCACTCTCAGTCCGTAAACGCCGTCATCGTCAAACGCTCCCAAATCCATGCTTACATCCAGTAGCGCTGCTGGCGCTGTCGTACCGATACCGACCTTGCTGCCCGTTGAATTCAGCACCAGCGGCAGGGGCGTTGAGCCGTCGGTGGATAGCGAATCCACGCTGGCATAAGTACCGCCGCTCAGCCGCATTCTGATCAGAGCATCGGTAGCGTTAATGGCTTTAAGGCTGTCCGCAAACCAGATCTGGCGTTCGCCTACACGGTTTGTGCCAAGACGAATATCCACCCCGTCGGTACTGGTATGCCCCGCCTGGTAATATTCCTGGCCGGACAGGCGGATACGGTTTGACAGCTGGGCTGTGCCGGCAATATCGAGAGTGGCATGCGGCGATGCCGCGGCCGCCCAGCCGAGACCCAGCCTGTGGTTTGTGGCATCCCAGAAGAAATTGGCGTTATCCTGTGTCGAGGCGCCGGTAGCGTCAGCAAATATGACCGACCCCTGCGTGAAACCGCCGCTGCCGCCGTTTGCGGCGGGCAGCACTCCCGTTACGTCGTGGGCCAGGTCTACTTGTGCAAAGGTCGGCAGGCCGGCGGCATTGCCGTGCAGAACGGTGGTTGTCGTGCCGGCCAGTGTCGAGAGCAAACCGACGGCGCTGTTCAGCACCACCCCGGCGGCGCCGAAGTTGGTGAGTACCGTGCTGCCGGTGATGCTGGCCGGGCCGTTGACGTAGAGAGCCCAGCCACCGCTTGTATTATCGGCATAGACGCCGGCAGCGGCGGTCGCGGTGGTGGTGGAAACATTCGTGCCGTAGACGCCTGCACCGACGTTATTGGCTCCGCTTGCAGAACCATAGACACCGTAGGTTGCTGTCGCCGTGTTATTGCTCTCCAACCCGTAAACGCCCGCCGCACCCGCCGTGGTGCTGGCGTTCGAGCCCTTGACGCCGTAGTTGAGGCCGCTGTCGACATTCGTGCCGTAGACCCCCGCTCCAACATTGCCGGAGCCGGTGTTATCGCCGCGAATGGCATAGGTCGCTGTGGCCGCAGTATTGCTTGAGCGTCCATAAACGCCGATGGCGCCGGCGGTTGCGCTGGCATTGCTGAAATAACCGCCCACACTGGCTCCTGCGGCGCCGGACATGGTGCTCGTGATGCCGTAGCCCGCGCCTGTCGTGGCGCTGCTGACGGCTAAAGTGGTCGCCGTGCTGGCGGCTGTGTTAGTGTTCGCCAGGGTCAGGGCGGTCGTGCCCGTCGCCAGCGTGCTCCAGTTCCACACTTGCGCATAGAGCAGGTTGTCTATGGTGTTGGCGCCGACCGCCGCCATGATGGAGGAAAGGGCTGAACTGCTGCCGCTGCCGCCGGTGGCAGTTCCCCAGGTCTGGGCAACGCCATTGCATACTTCGATGCTATGGCTGGTGGTATTATAGCGTATGTCGCCGTCGTTGCCGGCGAGGCAGGAAGTGACGGCGGCATCCGTGGCGAGATTGACAGCCCCCCCGGAGACGATCCTGCCGTCAGTGGTGATGCCGACGGCATGGATGAGGCCGGTGGTGGGCGTGATGCTGACGCCGGATACGTTGGGGGTGATCGTGCCGATCTCCAGGTCCTTGGAGATCACTGCTTTGGATGCATCGGCGACCTTGAGAGTCCAGAGAGCGCTGGTGGAGGATGCTGCTTCCTTGTAGGTGAAGCGCATTACCACATCGTCCCCGGCTGTAGTGATGACATCCGTGTTGTCGTCGACATAGGCGCTGCAGGTGGTCTGAAACTGGCGGTTGGGGCCGGCGGAGATGATGGCGATGACCGTTGATGATTTTGCAGTGCTGGTTGAAGGGGTGGGTGTTCCCTTCAGGCGGTGAGCACCGGCGCCGCAGCCTGTGGCGGGCGCTGTGAAATTGTTCGTGGTCGGATCATTGTATGCTCCGACATCCCAGACGCAATAGCCGTAGTCCGTCCCCCACGGATCCGTGATTGGCGCGCCGATTGTGAGCGGAATCAGACCGCCGCCGGTCGGGCCATAAGCGCCGACTCGCCATTCGCGTGGTTCGACCGCGCCATCGCCATCGCAGTCGCCGCCACTTGCCTGGTTGATGGCGTCCATGATGACGATATTTGAAACGGACTGCAGCTGCGCTTTCGCGGCGGTTTTGTTGGTGATGCGCACCATCGAAGACATCGGGCCGGAAATTGTCTGGTACAAGACCAGACTGAGCGCCGATGCCATCGCGACTCCTGCCAGGAGAACGGTAAAGACGCTCCCAGCCTGTCTCGCGCGCTGACGTGCTGAATTCGGCAGTTTATTCCGCATGATGTAGAAATTTCCTCCCGCAAAACCTCAAGGAGTACCCCAACCTCCATTTTAACTAAATTGCATTAATTTAATATAAATTTTATTGAGTCCTGTTTCTCAGCAAGAATCCATAAAAACGTCTGTTTATTTGATATATTACAGTTTTTTGCGGCGGAGAGCTCTACCATTTCGGCAAAGGAACATTCTTCCGGCAAGTTGCTTACTTTGCATTTCTATGGAGAGAATCTTTTGGGGGGCGGAAATTTTTTAAACTTTTAAGGTGCGTCTGGGCGGTCTCCCGGGCCATAGCGTTCTCCAGTATTTGGGTACTTTCCGGTCGATCGTTGGACATGGCGCGATCCAGCGCAGTCTGGTTACTGTTGTTGCTTTCATTGATGTTAGCGCCGCTGTCGACCAGTAATTGCACTGTCTTTGCGTGATTGACATTGGCCGCATACATCAGGGCGGTCCAGCCCTGCTTGTCCCGGATGTTGACAACAGCGCCTCCTCTGTCGATCAGCAGGCGGGCGCATTCTGTTTGCCGGTTCCACGCAGCCCAGATCAGCGCGGTGCGGCCATCGTTGTCCTTGACATCTATCGCGGCTCCTTCACTGATAAGCAAGCGCACAACCTCCGTATGTCCTAAACAGGCGGCCCAAAGCAGCGCTGTAAAACCCTCCTCATCTTGTTCATCAAGATTGGCGCCTTTCCGCAGCACGGTCTTCACGGCCTCTACATCCCCCGGATTGCCTACGCCGCCATCGCGTGCGGCTTCCATCAGTTCCGGACGTCGGGGCCGGGGTGGGGCCTTCGTAAATTGGTTGAAAGGGGGCATAGATTCTCCTGCTAGGCACTCTCAGGGTGCGTGTTTCGGCGGATTGTGGCGTGGGGATTTTTGTCTGGCGCGTAACAGGGCAGCAATCTCCGTCTGCCCGTTTTTGTTTGCCCACTCCACGGCATCCTGTCCCGCTTCATCCTTCATATACACATCAGCGCCCAGTGTGAGGAGTTGTTCTACGAGTTTCTTGTGCCCAAAATGTGCAGCCCGCGCCAGCGCATTGCCGCCATGTGCATTTTGCGCGTTTACATCGGCGCCATTCTGAATGAGTAGGTCGATGATGGGTTGGTGCGTAGTGCCAAATATAACCGCCATCATCAGTGGAGTGTTGCCCGCCCGGTCTCTCCATTGCGCTGCGTCGGGGTACTGCTCCAGTATCAGAGTGGTTGCGGGCAGGTCGTTATTCATGACCGTCGCAAAAAACGTGGCGACATCGTTGGGGGATGGCTGGTTGAAATCATCTGAAGGGCGCTTGAAATTGGGCATTCCGGTACCTCTGACCAAGTCTGATGTTAGGGCATGATCTGTAACAGATATTGCTGATTAAAGCAAATTTACCACTTGGGGGGTTATCGCGCCAGCTGAGGAGGGGGCTTGTATTGTAAAAATGGCAAGAGGCGTCCCAGGGGTGCCAACAGGGCTTTTTCATTCATATACAAGGCATATTGCACGTAAACCGGATCTGTGGACAGATGCTTCTCTTCTGTTTTTGCGCGCAGATAGTAAATAACGTTGACCAGCATGAGCATGATGCATGTCCGAAAAATATCGAATCCCGTCCCTGTGCCGACAAAGGGCATGGCCGCCAACCACCATGAGAGGTTCTTGGTAATGTATGCCGGATGCTTTGAGTATCGATAAGCGCCGTTCGTGATAATGCCGCGATGTGTGAGATTGGAAAAGCGCAGGCCAAAGTTGAGGCTGGTATAGCTATACATGGCTGTCAGTATCAGTATGCATGTCCCCCACAATACCTGAAAAATGGTTTCGCAAGAAAACCAGCCTTTCCATGCCTCTTCGCTGCCGTAGGGAAGATAACTTGAAAATCTAAGGTTGGAGAAAGGTTTGTAGCAAACAAGAGCAACGGCCCATGCTGCCGCATAGGGGTTGGGCGTACGGATATGGCTGTCGTGCAGGCGAAGCGACAGGATGTAACCGCAGGTAACGACAAGAAGATCAACTGTATAGAGGGAGTTCCACAAAAAATCATAGATGAGCAGAAAGTGATCAAAGCCCTTATTCCACCCCACGAGTAAAACCATATTGCTAAAAAGAGAGATCATCATCAGCGGCAGAAAGTAGGCTTTGATCAGCCAGTTGAGGGCGTGTTCGCGCAATTTTTTCCAGTCAACTTCGGTCCAGGTGCCCGTGAAGAATAGTCCCGCTTGCCACAGCTCGTCCTCGGGGTTTTCAAGGCGCTGGTCGATGAAAGCGATATAAAAGGGGGCGCTGACGATAATACAACCCAACAGTTGTTTCACAAAGGGCCAGTAGGAATCATAGTAGTTGTTGCTGTACTCCGGAAACATCCTGTAAAGAAATGCGACTGTTGTGAGTGTACCAGCAAGACCAGTTATTTTGATGATGATACGGCGGTATGACAACGGCCGCAGTTTTTGTCTCCAGAGCAGGCCCGTTGATGGGTATCGATAAACACGCAAGACAATCCATTCAAGCAGGGCAATCGGCACAGCATAGCAGATCAGGAGCACGGCAAGCGAGGCGGTCGTCATCGGGATTTTATAAATATAAAAAACTCCCGTACATACCAACGCGGTCAACAGGCCCGTTGCGTTGATATAATTATTCGTTATGGAGTCTGGTAGTTTTTCGACCATGTTGCCGCCCGAAAACACCCCGACAATTCGAGGGGGTTAAAATGGAGCGGGCGACGGGATTTGAACCCGCGACATTCAGCTTGGGAAGCTGACACTCTACCACTGAGCTACACCCGCATTATTAACTACTTATAGTTTTTTATTAATCTAATTAAATCTTATCAGGCGACAAATAGGCGACATATTTATGATATTTCATGTCTGAAAGTCACCCAATACCAGCGAGCATCAATAACAAAAACACCCCCCCCCTTTCAATCTTTTTCTACCTCATGCCCCCGGTCTAAGGGGGGTATTAGGAAATGAGGGAGTCTGTTCTATTTACTACCACACCCCTTCAAAATGGCCACTGTAGTTTGGCCATATCTCAAAGATATTTTTACATGTAGTTTAATGTAGTAGCCATAATTACAGCATTAAAACGTTTCTAGTATATTCTGGCTGCTAGGCTAGGGGGGGGTAAATTGTGAACATAATGTCTGTAAAGTACATCTAGGGGCGTTAAAACGGCATTTTAAAACATTATGGTTATTTCTATGGAGGTATTAGGTAATTAGTGTTCATTATTGCTTGGGTTACCTTGACAACAATGTTTTAGACCATGTCTTTGTTAAATAATTTTTTATTTAGTAATTATTGTAGTAATATCAATAACTTAAGTAGTTCGGCTAGATGGGAGTAAAAGATTTATCCCCCCATCGCAGAACACCACAGCTTTAAAGGCAGCTCCCTGCGGTATAAAAGCATCGAATAGGTTAGTGGGGTCATGGGAACAGTATGAGGTAGGTTATTTTTGGTATCAGGAATGACAATCTTGCCTCTCCTGAAATCGACATCTTCCCATTTCAAGGCTCGTGCTTCCTCTGATCGCAAGCCAGTTGTGATGATTAACAAGATGACGTCTCTTGCTACCACCTCACTATCTTTAACATGTTTAAAATCAATTATAACTTTAAAAAAAGCACCCAAGTCATCGGACTCAATGTGTCTTTCTCTGGCTTTTAGCGAACGTCTCATTCTGCCAGCTGTAAGAACATCGCAAGGATTTCGTGCGATGATTTCCTGGCTAATGGCGTAAATCATGAGAGAGCTAAGAAATCGGGATGCTCCGTTTGCATCTCCTGGCTTCCCTCTAATTCGCAGATACCAGTCCCTCACCTCATGCAGGGTAATGTCTGCGACCCGTTTATCCAGCCACCCCTTGAAATAGTGGCCCCTCAGGTATTCGTAATGCTTCTTTGTTCTAGGCTTGAGGTCACGACAAGCGTAATAGTCGTCAACCAATTGTCGCAGGCTTTTACCTTCATGTGCTTGCGCTCGCTTCTCTGCCAGCGGGTCAATGCCTGATCGTATTTTATCCCGCGCTACCCTTGCCCGCGCTCTTGCATCAGCAACAAGCGGAATATCCTGTACCGTTCCAATTTGGAATTTCTTGTTTTTGCCTTGACCGCCACCAAATCTGGCCTCGATCCAATAAACGGCCTTCCCTGTGGGGAGCACCCTGATCTGGAAGCCTATGAGCGCAGTATCCCGAATGACCCATACACAACCGTCTGTCCGCAAACGGGGAATACCGGCAATGGTGGATTGCGTGATATTGGTCT
Source organism: Pseudomonadota bacterium (assembly GCA_016195185.1). GTDB lineage: Bacteria > Pseudomonadota > Alphaproteobacteria > Micavibrionales > UBA2020 > PALSA-926. The sequence continues at coordinate 8,265 of JACQAA010000078.1, forward strand.
TTCTTGAGCGACTTTCTATGCTCATTTATTCCCCCTTGACGCGGGCGACATACCGGCGACAGAATGATGTTAGGCGACACTAAGGCGACACCAATTTATAACGCTATATGAATGAAAATAAAAGGAATATATGTAGAGTTTTCAATTTGGGAAGCTGACACTCTACCACTGAGCTACACCCGCTTTTAGTATTTGGTTTCAAAATCTTATATCTTAATCTCAAAAAGCCCGCAACTTTTAAAGGCAGCTAAGGTGCAGTTGAGCTTTCCTGCTTATTGTTTAAACGCGGGTGAAATTTTTAGTGGCTTGACTGTTTCAATAGTTCCCGTAGCCGCTTTTCAAATTCTTTTGGGTTGCCATGGTTTTTGAGGAAGATTTCAAGGGCTTTGGCCGCTGCCTTTTTGTCATAAGGTAACATTCCCGGCGGGACTTCGGGTGGGACGGCGGGCTTCTGTTTTTGGGCGGCTGCAGCCAGTTTTTCCAGCTCTTTTATCCCATCGGGGCCAAGCCTTTCCCGCCCAAGCCGGATCTGTTTTTTCAATTCCTCAATGGCCTTTTGTCGACTGCTCATGAGTAATTCTAAGCTGATTTGTGGGTTAACGGCAAGAAAAGCTTGAAATCCCCGCGAAAACACCCAATCTTGTGCCCATGTGGATTTCAGTTTATAGAGCGCTCATGCAGCAATCGACCCCTTTGCTGG
>JACQAA010000079.1 GCA_016195185.1 Pseudomonadota bacterium
ACAGGCGAAAGTAGAAATCTTCGAACATTGCCAACGTGCGTAAGTGCGCCCGCAAGACGCCCGCCACGCTCTTTTCGCCTATCAACGCGTGGTCGAAGGCTTTGGAAAGCTGTGTGCCGAATGCATCGATAACAGCTAGTATCAGATCGTCCCGTTCCTTAAAATGTACAAAGACAGTGCCATGCGATACACCACAAGCTTTAGCCACATCAGCTGTGGATGTCCCGGCGATCCCCTTTCTGGCGAACAATATCTGTGCTGCATCGATGATGGCCGCCTTTGTTTTTTTCTTTTGCTCTTGCCGTGACATCGTGTGTCTTCCCTTCATTAGATAAGTATATACTCAATGAGTATATACTTAGTCAATAAGAAATGTCAGTACCTTTTAAGCTATTGATATTAAACATATAAACAGTGTTTAATATGTTTAGTTGCTTAAAATGCAACAAGAGGTTAGGATCGGCACCCGGAAGGCGGCTGCAGAGTGCGTGAGACAGCACTGTCCCAGAGGCCAATGATCGTTAGAACGGGAGCTGTCGCTGGTCAGACCGTGGTCTGATTACATGGTTCCCACCTGTTTACAGGGCCTAGCGGATAATCCCCGTCCACGGCTCAGGTGGCCTCCTTCCATTTTTTTAGAGAAGCGTGTGACCAGACAGCATTTATCAAAACCAGCCTTGCGCCGAATATTTTTAGAGCGTCGGGCGCAGATTCCGCCTGACATACGCAAGATCTCTGCTGATAAAGCGTGTGAGCTGTTTTTTGAACACATCAAGGTGCCCGCTGGCGCCATCGTCGCCGGCTATTGGCCGATCCGGGCCGAATTAGATGATTTGCCGATTTTGCTGGAATTAACGCGACTAAAGCGGCGATGTGCCCTGCCACACGTGGCAGGGGAAGAGGTACCCCTGGTGTTCCGTGCGTGGCATGAGACAACCCCGCTCGTTCCGGGCATGTACGGTATTCAGGAACCAGCCGTGGGGGCGTCGCTCAAGCCTGACATTATCCTGGTGCCAATGGCGGCTTTCGATGTGAAGGGTCACCGGCTGGGCTATGGGGCCGGGTTTTATGACAGGACTCTCAAGGCAATCAGGCCTCTTTTGGCAATTGGCCTGGCTTATGAAGAGCAGCTATGCGGCAGTCTTCCCGTGGAGGAAAATGATGTTAGGATGGATATGATTATAACGGACAGGAATGTTTATCGATTTGGAGACACCACATTGTGAGAGTGCTTTTTCTCGGCGATATCATTGGAAGAAATGCGAAGGACGAGGTTGTCGCGCGGCTCCCTGATCTGCGTAAAAAGTACAAGCTGGATGCCGTGATCGTCAACGGAGAAAATGCGGCCAGTGGTTTTGGCATCACCGCGCAGATTTGCAATGACCTTTACAAGGCAGGCGTGGATTGTATCACGACAGGCAATCATATCTGGGATCAGCGCGAGATCATTCCTTATATCAGCAGTGATCCTAAATTACTGCGCCCGATCAATTATCCAGAAACGGCACCCGGAAAGGGCTCCTATATCATCCAGACTGCACACGGTCATAAAATTCTGGTGGCGAATGTGATGGCGCGGATGCATATGGATGCGCTGGATGATCCTTTTGCCGCCATGGACAGATTATGCAAGGCACAGCGTCTGGGACGCGATGTCCATGCCATGATCATCGATGTCCATGGCGAGGCCTGCAGTGAGAAAATGGCCATGGGTTACTATTGCGATGGTCGGGCGTCTTTCGTTGTTGGCACACATACGCATATTCCGACAGCGGATGCGCAGATTCTGCCACAGGGTACTGGTTATCAGACAGATGCGGGGATGTGCGGTAGTTACGATAGTGTGATCGGTATGGATGCGGTTCTGGCGGTGGGTCGCTTTGTTCGCAAGGTGCCGGGAGAACGGTTGCGTCCGGCTGAAGGCCCTGTTACCCTCTGTGGAACGGTGGTAGATATCGACCCGGCCTCGGGAAGATGCACCAGAATTGAACCGTTTCGTATGGGTGGAAAATTGTTACCGGCAGCGCCAGCGGAGGATATATGACATGGTTGAAACGGCACTGGTTTGCTCTGATGGGGGCCGTGCTATTGCTGGCTGGAGCGGTACATTTTATCGCTGCTGCGCATGGCAGGATGCGGCATGAAACACTGATTATTGCCAGTAAGGTAAGCGGTGAACATCGTTTTGAAGTCGAAATAGCTGATACGCCCGCGACGGAAGAAATGGGCCTGATGTTCCGCGAATATATGGCGCCCGATCACGGGATGTTATTTGAGCTGAACCAGAATGCAGTGGCCCATTTCTGGATGAAAAACACCCTGATCTCGCTTGATTTGCTGTTTATCTCCGCCGATGGCGTTATCAAAACCATACATGCCCATGCCGTACCCAAGTCGCTGGCCATTATCAGCTCAGAGGTGCCGGTGCAAGCCGTGTTGGAAATTAATGGCGGACTGGCCAAAGAATTAGGGATCGCTGAGGGTGATCGGGTTATTCATCCTTATTTCAAGGATACTAAACCATAGGCATCAGGTGTTTCGGGTCAGAAGAAAGCTGAGAATTTCGGATAGACAGCCAATAGCTATGTCATCCGGCATTCGCGGTAGGTATTTCTGCAGCGCTGCATCTGTCTGCGATTGCAATAGTGGAATATGCACAAAGCCACAGGTTTTTCCGTTGTCTTGACCCCAATGGAGCAGGTTGTACAGGAGAAAATTGCACAGATGGGTTCCTGCTGAATAGGAGAGTTCCCGCTGGGCAGAATGTTCAAGATTTTCCCATGGGATGTTTGACCACAACACATCCGGTGCATTGTCGTTGATCCGGCAGTTTCTGGGTTGGGCACCGTCATTGTCAGGAATGCTGGCGTCGATCCAGTTGAGGGCAATGCGTTCCAGGCTGATTTTGGTTCGCCATTCGGCTTGACCCAGTGCCAGTACCCCCTTCACATGGGGGCGGCGTTCGAGTTCGCGCCTGACGACGGTCCAGGCCTCGGCAAAGACGACGGGAACCAGGCCAAAAAAATCTATACTTCCTTGCCAGTCTTTTTCTCGCAGCCGGTTAAGAAGGATGAGTGATGAGTTGGTTTGCGCACCTCCGAACGGTTCATAGGCTGTCACCAACCAGGTCATCTCTCGCTCTCCGTCAGAGGGGAAGAATCTAGACTTTGAATGATTTCCCGCAGCCGCAGTGACCCTTTTCATTCGGGTTCTTGAAAATGAAGCCGGATTCGAATTCCCCTTCGTTGTAATCCATTTCGGTACCGATCAGGTACAGCATGGCACGGGAATCAACAAAAATCTTTACGCCCCTGTCTTCGACCACTTCTTCCATCGCGTTTTTCTCGATAGCGTATTCTATGAAATAGCTCATGCCGGAACAGCCCCCCGGCTGAACGCCTATCCTCAGACCCAATACGGGTTGATCCTTTGGTGCTTGCGCGAGCAGGGCCTTAACCTGTTCTGCAGCGCTTTGCGTCAGTGATATCATTTGTGGTGCCATTTTCTTTCTCCTTCTTTCTGGTTAAAACATATTCAGTTGCAATTTTGCCGTCTCGGCCATCTTGGAGGGGTCCCACGGCGGGTCCCAGACAATCATGACTTCGACCTGCCCGATCCCTTGCACGGTTTTGATCGCATTCTCGATCATGCCGGGCATTTCCCCTGCCACGGGGCAGCCCGGTGATGTCAAAGTCATTTCGACAAAGACGTTGTTATTCTCCCGACGTATATCCACTTTATAAATGAGGCCCAGTTCGTAGATATTCACCGGAATCTCCGGATCATAGACATCGCGGAGCGCTGCCTGTACCTTCGGCCACAAAGGATGATTTTTGTTTGCCTCGGTATAGGGTGGAATCAACATCTTCTCGACTTCCTCGTCGCCGACAGCATTCCTGATCATATTTTCATCTGCAACTTGCTTCATCATGAGAATAATTTCTTTACTTTATGAACGCCATCAGTGAGGCGCTCGACATCATCCATCGTATTATATAGTGCAAATGAAGCCCGCACCGTTGCTGTAACGCCGAGTGCTTTCATCAGAGGTTGGGCACAATGATGCCCTGCCCGGACCGCAATGCCCAGCTGGTCAAAGACCATTGCTATATCATGTGGATGTACCCTATCAATGGTGAAAGAAAGGATGGCGGCTCTCTGCGGTGCCGTTGACAGGATGTTCACCCCGGGAATGGCCCCAAGGGATTTTTCAGCCTCGTTGAGCAGTTTTTTCTCGTGTGCCTGAATGGTGATTTTGTCCAGGCTGGCTAGATAATCAATGGCGGCCCCCAGACCAATTGCTTCGACAATCGCCGGTGTTCCCGCTTCAAAACGGTAAGGCGGCTCTTTGAAGGTGATTTTACCAAAGCTCACTTGCTCAATCATCTCACCGCCGCCTTGATAGGGGGGGAGGGTATCCAGCGCTTCATAACGGCCATACAAGACGCCGATCCCAGTTGGACCATATAGCTTATGTCCGGTAAAAACATAAAAATCGCAGCCAATTTTCTGCACATCCATGCCCAAGTGCACGATGGCCTGGCTGCCGTCAATGAGAACTTTTGCGCCTGCGGCATGAGCTTTGACGACAATCTCTTCCACAGGAACGAGCGTACCCAGAACATTTGACATTTGCGTGACAGACACCAGCTTTGTTCTTGCGCTCAACAGGCCTGCGAAAGCCTCCATATCCAGTGAACGGTCTGCCTTGATTGGGACAATTTTTAGGACAATGCCTTTTTGTTCTTTCAGAAAATGCCAGGGCACGATATTGGCGTGATGCTCCAGTTCGGTCAGAATAATTTCATCACCGGGCCTGAGTGACTGGCCGAGGCTGGAGGCAACCAGATTAATGCCCTCTGTCGTGTTGCGGGTAAAGATGATTTCTTTCTCGGTTTTGGCATTCAGAAATTCTGCCACTTTCTTGCGCGCCGCTTCGAATTCGGTGCTGGTTTTTGCACTGAAACTGTACACGCCGCGATGCACGTTGGCATAGTGCTCGGTCATGACACGGTTCATTGTGTCAATGACGCACTGTGGCTTTTGCGCACTGGCGGCGCTGTCGAGATAGGCCACTTTCCGGCCATTGACCAGCTGCGTCAGCACTGGAAAATCTTGCTTGAGGTCGTGAGATGTTTTCACCGCTTTTATCGTGCGAGCCATAACCGTATCCGTTCTTCGTAGACTTTTTTTACTGGTGCAAAAGTAACGTGCTCCAGTGCGGCATTCAAGAATGATTGAATGAGCAGGGCCCTTGCCTCTGCTTTGGAAATGCCACGGCTTTGCAGGTAGAACAGGGCAGCTTCATCAAGGTGCCCGGAGGCAGCATCGTGGCCGCACTTGACGTCGTCCGCGTAGATTTCTAGCTCTGGCTTAAAATCTGCTTCTGCCTGATCGGAGAGCAGTAACGCACGACCAGACTGGTGACCATCTGTTTTTTGTGCAGAACGACGTACATGTATCTTCCCTTGGAAAATTGCACGAGCCTGATCATCAATAACTCCTCTAAAATGCTGAGCGGATTTTCCGTCCGGCCCGAAATGATCCATCAGGACCGCAAAGTCGTGACTTTGCCGTCCTTGAAGCAAATATACGCCATTTAGGCTACTTGAAATTCCAGAATCTATCAACTGGTTTTGATATTCCTCGCGCACAACCTGCCCCCCTGTTGCGCAGCTAAACCCTTCAAAAATAGAGTCTTTATGCTGCTGGAGGGAGAAAAAAGAAAAGTGGTAGGCAGCGCAGCTTTCTTCCTCAAATTTGTACATTTTGAGACAGGAAGATGATTCTTGTACGACTCCGGTATAGCTATTGGCCAAATATACCCCTTCGCCGGTGTGTCGTTCCAGCAGGGTAAGGGTGCTGTTGTCGCCCAGACAGTAGAGTATTCGTGGGTAGATCGCCGGTGCATGGCTGCTATTGCCGGTATTATACAACAAGATTTCAAGAGGGCGTCGGATTTCTTTACCAGCCTGTACTTTCAAGACGATACCGTCGCGTACATAGGCGGTGTTGAGTGCCTTGAGTGGCGCTTCCTGCAGGTCACCAAGGCTGACAATATATTCTTCCAGGCCTTCCACTTTTTTTTCAGCAGCTTCCATCAGGCTCATCACGGTGATACCGTCCGGAATTGTGCTCAGATGCGGTTGGTACTGGCCATTGACTAGAACAATGCAATCGGACTGCTCCAGAAGTTTTTGCGGAAGCTTCCTGGCATCGAACTTTACTGCTTCCGTCGAATAATGAAATTTGATACTGGTCAGGGGACGCAGGTTTGTGTGCTGCCAGCCTTCTCTGGCTGTTGTTGGTAACCCCGTTTGTGCAAACTGTTCAGCGCCAGTTTCCCGCAATGCACGCAGCCATGGCGGGGATTTCTGTTTTTCCAGCAGCGCAGCATCCGCAAGCCATGGCAGGGCCGCTGCTACGGTCTGCTCCTTCTGCATAAAATTTGCGGTGGGTGACATGACTTAGGCAGCCTCCCCATCCCCATAGAATCCGGCATAGCCCTGTTCTTCCAGCAGCAAGGCCAATTCCGGCCCCCCAGTTTTCTGGATTTTTCCCCGTGCTAAAACATGCACGACGTCCGGCTTGATATAATTCAGCAGGCGCTGATAGTGTGTAATGATCAGAAAAGAGCGCGTGGGGGACCGCAAGTTGTTCACCCCTTCGGCCACAGTTTTCAGCGCATCAATATCAAGACCGCTGTCCGTTTCATCCAGTATCGCCAGTTTTGGCTCCAGCATGGCCATCTGCAGGACTTCGTTACGTTTTTTTTCGCCGCCGGAGAATCCAACGTTGACACCACGTTTTAACATTTCCGGGTCCATGCCGAGCTGTGTCAGTTTTTCCTTTTGCAGCTTCAGGAACTGAACAGGTTCCAGTTCTTTTTCTCCGCGCTTCTTGCGCAGGGCGTTGATTGCTGTTTTTAAAAACGTCGTTGTACTGACGCCCGGGATTTCAACCGGATACTGGAATGCCAGAAATAGGCCGGCAGATGCCCTGTCTTCCGGCGCCATTTGCAGCAGGTCTTGCCCCATAAACGCCACCTTTCCCCCGGTAATGTCGTAGCCTTCGCGGCCTGCCAACACATAAGAGAGCGTTGATTTGCCAGACCCGTTGGGGCCCATGATGGCATGCACCTTCCCCGCCTCGATAGAGAGGTTAATGCCTTTCAGGACTTCGCGGCCGGCAACAGTGACATGAAGGTTTTCAATGTTCAGCATTTTATCCCACGCTTCCTTCCAGAGAAATGGCAACCAGTTTTTGTGCCTCGACGGCGAATTCCATGGGTAAATGTTGCAGAACTTCGCGGCAGAAACCGTTAACGATCAGCGTTACCGCCTCTTCCTGAGATATGCCGCGCTGACGACAGTAGAACAGTTGATCTGCGCCGATCTTGGATGTAGATGCTTCATGTTCGATTATTGCAGTCGGATTTTTATTTTCGATGTAAGGAACCGTATGCGCCCCGCAGGTTTTCCCGATCAGGAGGCTGTCGCATTGCGTATAATTGCGGGCCTGTTTTGCCTTGCTTGATACGCGCACCAGACCACGATAGGTATTGTTTGATTTTCCCGCCGAAATTCCCTTGGAGATAATGCGCGATTTGGTGTTTTTGCCGAGGTGGATCATTTTAGTGCCCGTATCGGCTTGCTGATAATGGTTGGTCAACGCTACAGAATAAAACTCACCGATACTGTCGTTGCCCTGTAAAATACAGCTGGGATATTTCCAGGTAATTGCAGAGCCGGTTTCAACCTGCGTCCAGGATATTTTAGAGCGTGCGCCCTTACAGATGCCGCGTTTGGTGACAAAATTGTAAATCCCACCCTTGCCTTCTTCATCTCCCGGGTACCAGTTCTGGATTGTCGAGTATTTGATCTCTGCGTCATCCATGGCGATCAGTTCAACGACGGCGGCATGCATCTGATTTTCATCCCGTTGTGGCGCTGAGCAGCCTTCAAGGTAGCTGACATATGATCCCTTTTCAGCAACGATCAGGGTGCGTTCAAACTGTCCTGTTTTGGCCTCGTTGATGCGGAAGTAGGTGGAGAGTTCCATCGGGCAGCGTACTCCCTCGGGGATATAGACGAAGGTGCCGTCGGTAAAGACAGCTATATTGAGACAGGCGTGCTTGTTATCAGTATAGGGCACCACTGATCCCATATATTTCTTGACCAGTTCTGGGTACTTTTGCACGGCTTCAGAAATGGGGCAGAATATGACGCCGGCTTTTCGCAGGTTCTCGCGAAATGTGGTAACAATGGAGACGCTGTCAAAAACGGCGTCCACCGCCACGCCGGCCAGCATTTCTTGTTCGCGCAGAGGAATACCTAGTTTTTTATAGGTTTCCAGCAACTTTGGGTCCAATTCATTTAGGTTTTTCAACTTGGAGGCCGATTTTGGGGCAGCATAGTAAAAAGCGTCCTGATAATCGATTGTTGGGAACGACACTTTTGACCATTGTGGCTCCGGCATGGTCAGCCAGTGCCGGTAGGCTTGCAGACGTAAGTCAAGAAGCCATTGTGGCTCCCCTTTTTTGGCTGAAATAAAGCGGACGATCTCTTCGTTCAGACCTTTCGGTGCAAGGTCGCTTTCAATATCAGTGATGAATCCGGCAGCATATTTCTGACCCAGAGATTGTACAGTCTGTAGCGTTTCGTTTGAAATGGGCATGGATTTATCTTTTCTCCATCTGGATAACGGGCATATCCCTGATGAAGGCATACGTTCTTGTGCCAGATGCGCCGACCATATCGGTGAGTTTGACTGTTTCAAGCGCCCGACGAATGGCATTATTCACTGGTGCCCAGCTACTTTTTGCCAGGCATGTTGCTTGAAGTTTACAATCTTCGCCGCTGCCCTCGACGCAGGACACAATTGTGATCGGTCCTTCTATCGCCGTGATTATGTCTGCCACCGTGATCAGTGCGGGCGGTTTGGCAAGACGATATCCCCCCGCAGCGCCACGCAGTGATTCAACCAGGCCTGCCTGTGCCAGCAGCTTTAGAACCTTGGCGACTGTTGGTTCTGGAATAGAAGTTTTTTCGGCAAGAAAGTGCGCGCTGCGCAAAACATTTGTACCTTCCTTGAATAATTGTCCCATGACAACAATGGCATAGTCTGTCAGTTTTCCGAGCTTGATCATGGTGCTAAGGGTCTTCTTTTAAGGTTCTCTAATACAGTACTTATTCAGTACTGTTAATATAGGATCGCTGGCCTACTGTATACGTTTAGTTACACATTGTGTACTATTTTCTGAAAATTAAGGTACTTAAATACCACACATTACCTGAATTAATCCCCAACCCGCAAAATTATATTTTTCTTAATATATATTCCCCATAATTATCTTATAGGTTTAGAAAGAGGGTCGAGAAGGGTATGCGCAAACCTGATCAAAATGTCACGGTCTTTAGTGGCCGTGAAAGGGTTTCATTGAGATGGATAGAGCTGCCGGATGAACTGGCGGCATGGGCGGACAGAAATCAGGAATTGGTTGAGCGTGTTCAGACCGCCCTGACGGATACATACGGCACGCTGACTGATGACCAGCTTTGGGAAATTATTGCTGAAAGTCAGTCCCCCGAATGGCGGCAGGCGAGGGACGGTCTTCGCGAAGCGCAGTTGTGTGTAGATGATCTCAATAGCCCGGAAAAAGCCTCTCTCGGCCTGATTGGTCATGCTCTTGATAGTGAGGAAAACAACGCTGCCCACGAGCAGCTCTCTGTTTCTATTGCGCATTTCACCATTATCAATGAAGGCTTAAGACAGCGGGACGACCTAAGCCGGCTTCTCAGCGTCTTGCTGGTGCAAAAACGGATGCTGGAGCGTTCGGCTGAACGTACAGAAGATTTACAGAGGTCAACTGCGGCTCTGGATTTCTCTGAAGCAAGTCAAAAAGTCGAGGTAGGCGCGACTAGGATGTTGCGTGCTGATAACTTCAGGGCAGCTTTCAAGAAACAGGCTGCAAAGCTTATCAAATTGCCAAAGGCGGCTTCACCTAGCAGTGTGTCTGTTCCTTCGTTGCCAAAAACCTGATCTTTGGCCAGTTTTCCTTTGCATGATCAAGGTGCCAGGCATTGCGTGCCAGGAAGATGAGGTCTCCATCATGATCTTCTGCTATACTTGGTAAGTTCTGTTCAATGAATTGCTCCAGTATCTCATGCTGATCTGATTTGATCCAGCGCGCTGTATGCAGGGTCGTTTGTTCAAAATGCACGGGCAAATCATATTCAGTGCGGATACGGTCGGCCAGAATATCGAATTGCAGGGGCCCGACGACCCCGACTACCCAGCTTGAATCAAGACGTGGCTTAAAAACGCGTGCCGCCCCTTCTTCGGCCAGCTGCAGCAGAGCCTGACCGAGGTGTTTGGCCTTCAGGGGATCATCCAGCCGCACGCGCTGCAGATGTTCTGGTGCAAAGCTGGGAATGCCTGTGACGTGAATATTTTCACCTTCACTCAGGGTGTCACCAATGCGCAGATTACCGTGGTTGGGAATGCCGATGATATCCCCGGCATAGGCTTCTTCGACCACCTCGCGATCCTGGGCAAAGAAGAGCAGGGGATTGTGCACCGTCAGCAGCTTATCTGTGCGCACGTGTTTTAACTTCATCCCACGTTTAAAATGTCCGGAGCTAAGCCGTGTAAAGGCGATACGGTCACGGTGCTTGGGATCCATATTGGCCTGAATTTTGAAAACGAAGCCTGTGACTTTGTTTTCTGTGGTCTCGATGGTGCGCTCAGCGGCAGGTTGTGGTTGCGGGGGTGGTGCGAATCTTCTTAATCCATCCAATAACTCTTTCACGCCGAAATTATTCATGGCGCTGCCGAAAAATACCGGCGACACGTGCCCTTCTAGGTAGGATTTTTTATCCATTGGCTTGCAGGCGCCGCGTATCATGGCGACATCTTCACGCAATTTTTTGACAGCATGCGCTGGCAATAATTGGTCCAGCTTCGGATCGTTCAGGCTTTGGCAACGCTCGGCTTCTCCCAGCTTGCTGCCTTTGGTGCGTTCCATCAGCATTAATTGATCGTCGAGCAGATCATAACAGCCCAGGAAATCCTTGCCCATGCCGATTGGCCAACTGGCAGGTGTGACATCCAATGCCAGCTTCTTCTCGATTTCGTCAAGCAGATCGAAAGGGTCAAGTCCCTCGCGGTCTAGTTTGTTGATAAATGTGATAATCGGCATGTCACGCAGGCGGCAGACCTCAAACAGCTTGAGTGTCTGAGCCTCGATCCCCTTGGCGTGATCAACGACCATGACCGCGGAATCAACAGCGGTCAGTGTCCGGTATGTGTCTTCGGAGAAATCCTGGTGCCCTGGCGTGTCGAGCAGGTTAAACTTGGTGCCGCCATAGTCAAAGGTCATGACGCTGGAAACGACAGAAATGCCGCGCTCCTGCTCAACTTTCATCCAGTCAGAGCGTGCGTGACGTACCTCACGCCGCGCCTTGACCGCCCCCGCCAGCTGGATCGCGCCGCCGAACAGGAGTAGTTTTTCCGTCAGTGTCGTCTTGCCGGCATCAGGATGGGAGATAATGGCGAAGGTGCGCCGCCGATTGATTTCGTCACCCATGGACATTAAAAAATCTTTCCCTCAAACGGGTTCTTGCCGCTCATATCCTCAACCTCGACCACCCAGATATCCGGATCCCTTTGTACCGTCCGTTGGATATACTGGTC
>JACQAA010000029.1 GCA_016195185.1 Pseudomonadota bacterium
GATGCATGATTGCCGACAAAGGGAGGTCGCTATATATTGATTCCGGCCACTTGTCCGTCTATGGCGCCTTATGGAGTCAGGATATGCTGAAGCCGTTTTTTAACTCGATGGTCCGAACGTCGCCCCCGGAGTGAATGGATAAGTTTTTAATCCCCTGTACGAAGTGCCTTCCTTGCCAACATAGCTTTGGTAAAGAATAAACTCGCTTATTTCAAAGGGGGTGCTGGTAAAGAGATTGTGTTGCTGCATAAACATGGCTGCTTCAGATTCATCGCTATATTTTAGCTTTGCCACAGTGACGTGCGGAATATACTTACGCTTTTCGAAGGGCAACCGGCGCGCTTCAAACGCGCGATCAATTTTTTCCTTCAGGCGGTGCAAGGTTTCTTTGTAGTCAACGCCTATCCAAAGATGTTGTGAACTTTTATTTCCAAGAAAATAGCCTGCCCCCTTCAGTGTTAGCTGAAAGGACGGGGAACGGATACCCGATAATGCTTCGTCAATGTCTTCCGCCGTGGTTTCATCGACCTCGCCAATAAAAGAAAGGGTGATATGATAACTGTCCGGTTCCATCCAGCGTGCCCTGGAGATCACGCCCCGTAAAGTGCTCAATTGTTGCCGAACGGAAAGTGGCAGGCCAATTCCAGTAAACAGGTGGAGCATCTTATTTCTTTTCCAGTAATTTTTTGACGGACGGCAATATATGTTGAACGATCACAGCAACCCCCGCAGCATTGGGATGCAACCCATCATCCTGTATCAGGTTAGTTTGAAGAGCGGTGCCTTCAAGGAAAAACGGGTAATAAACGGCATCGTACTCCTTGGCCAGAGTTTGATACATTTTCTGATAGCTGGTCAGAAATGCGGGGCCGAGGTTTGGTGTTGCCTTCATGCCAGCCAGTAGCACAGGAATTTTTTGTTTCTGAAGAATTTTCAACATTTTTCGCAGATTGGCCCGTGTGATGGCGGGGTCTATGCCGCGTAGCATGTCGTTCGCACCCAGCTCCAGAATGACGAAGTTGGGATGTTGTGCCAGTGCCCATTCCAGTCGCGTCAAGCCACCGGAAGTGGTATCCCCAGAGACTCCGGCATTGATAACGGTGATAGAATAACTTTGTTTTTGCAGTTCCTGTTCAAGCTGCGCAGGAAACGCTCTCTCCCGCGGAATACCATAACCTGCTGTCAGGCTATCGCCGAAGGCGAGAATGGTCTTCTGTACCGCCCGTGCCTGGGTTGCGTTTACCAGCAGCAGGGAAAGAGTTATAATCACTGCCAGACAAGATTTTTGATAAGGGATGCATGCCATGTCGACCTCCGCGGACAGCTCTATTCTAAAGCTTGACCATATTGATTTGCTCCTGAAAAGTGAAGCGGGCGATGTTCATATCCTGAAGAATATTTGTCTTACCTTGCCACCGTCCAAAACTGTCAGCATCATGGGGCCTTCCGGCTCCGGCAAAACGACGTTGCTGATGGTGCTGGGCGGTCTGGAAAAACCCACAGCCGGCACGGTCGAGGTAGCAGGTACTGTACTGAACGGCCTTTCTGAAGATGATTTGGCTACGTTTCGCCGCGATAATATTGGAATTGTCTTTCAGAACTTTCATTTGATCCCTACGATGACAGCTTTGGAAAACGTCGCCATTCCATTGGAATTCGCTGGGTATAAGGATGCGTTTAAAAAAGCAGCGAAAGCACTGGCAGCTGTCGGATTGCAAGAACGTATCAAGCATTATCCTGGACAGCTCTCAGGTGGTGAGCAACAACGTGTTGCGATTGCGCGTGCTTTCGTTACGACTCCGCGCTTGATTTTGGCCGATGAGCCAACGGGCAATTTGGACGTCGATACCGGTAAAAAGGTTATGGACCTGATGTTCGACATGACACGACAGCATGGCACGACGCTAATTCTGGTGACACATGACCCGGTTTTGGCTGGGGAGTGTGATATCCAGGTCAAGATCCGTGATGGCAAAATATAGCCATGTGGGATTTTTTCAGAAAATTATTTTTACCGCTGATCTATGCCCGCCGTGACATGCGTGCTGGGTTCAAAGGGTTTTATATTTTTCTGGCCTGTTTGGTGCTGGGCGTCGGAACGATCGCCAGCATCCAGTCTCTGTCGCGCGGTTTAGTGGAGAGCCTGCACCATGACGGGCGTTATATTCTGGGGGGCGATGTTGCGCTTCGCACGATCTATGAGCCGGCCACAAGTGAACAAATCAAGTTTTTGCATGACAAGATGGGGCCGATCACGGTTGTCATGGAAACCCGCGCTATGGCGCGACGCATGGACGATAAGCAGGCAACATTGGTTGAATTGAAAGCCGTCGATCCATTTTACCCCCTCTATGGCAAGCTGGAAGTAGTTGATGAAGACGGGAAAAGCTTATTGCCGAAAGGCAATATGATGTTGCTCCAGGACCTGATTCTGCCGCCGCCTGCCGTTGACAATGTTGAAAAGGATGAATGGGGGGCGGTAGTTGAGCGGGAACTTTTGTCGCGGCTGCATATCCATCTCGGTGATTGGATTCATCTTGGCAATCAGAAGTTTCAGGTGCGCGGCATTATTACCAAAGAACCAGATCGTATTGGCAGTATGAATTTTTCAATTGCCCCGCGTGTCATGATTAGTGGCTATACCTTTGCCAAAACTGGCCTGCGCCAGCTTGGCAGTCAGGTCTACTATGATCACAAGGTATTAATGCCATATGTCAAGACCTTTCAGGATCTGAAAGACGCAGAGAAAAAAATCGCTGATGCTTTTCCAGACGCGCGCTGGAAGGGACGAGACTTCCTGACCGCGGCGCCGCAAGTTGAACATATGATCAAGCGGCTCACGCTTTTTTTTACCTTGATTGGTCTGACAACGCTGCTGATCGGAGGCGTCGGTATCTCAAACGCGGTCAGGAGTTTTTTGGAAGGCCGGTTCCAAGATATTGCGACGTTGAAATGTTTGGGGGGATCTGAAAAGTTTGTCTTTCGTGTCTACATGATTCAGGTTTTCTTTCTGGCGACATGGGGCATTCTACTGGGTCTATTATTGGGTATCCTTTCTTCGCGGGTAGGCGGGGCCATGCTGACCGCCAGGCTGGCTCTGAGCGATCAGATTTCTCTGTACCCGGATGCGCTGCTATTGGCCTGCGGGTTTGGTTACCTGACAACCTTTTGCTTCAGTTTGTGGCCTATCGGACGGGCTATTCGCGTATCACCTACTGATTTATTCCGCGACGCCATTGCGCCGGCGACTGAGCGCCCGTCTCTGGACGTCATGCTGCTGACGCTAGTTGCTGCGCAGAGCCTTGCCCTACTGGCGATCCTGAGCTCCTCCGATCAGCAATTGGTGGTATTCTTTGTGGCGGGAGCACTAATCACTTTTGTTATTTTTTACACCTATTCCCTGGTCATCAAGATGTCGGTAAAGAAATTGGTCGTTCCGGGTGTCCCGGAAATTCGCATGGCCCTCTCCAATCTGTACCGTCCAGGCAATATTTCTACCAGTGTCATTCTGTCGCTGGGATTGGGGATGACCGTTCTTATCGCTGTCGCCTTGGTGCAGTTTAATTTCACACGCTTTGTCCGTGAAGATATGACGGCAGATTCGCCGTCTTTCTTCTTTCTTGATATAGAACCCGGGCAGCGCGATGAGTTCAGAAAGGTAATGGCGGCTGAGCCTTCGGCACACGCTCTTCAGATGGCGCCATCGTTTCGGGGCCGAATTATCAGCGTTAATGGCAAGAAAGCGGAAGACGCTTTGGTTGATCAGAACGAAAGCTGGGTGATCAACTCAGATCGTGGTCTTACCTACACCAAAGAACTGCCGGCCTATAGCCATGTCGTCGCCGGGAAGTGGTGGGATAAAAATTATGCTGGTCCGCCGATCGTTTCTATTGCCACTAACGTGGCAAGAGCCTTTAATATTGGGGTGGGAGATGAATTGACCGTTAATATCCTCGGCATGGATATCACGGCTAAGGTTGCCAATGTTCGCGAAATTAACTGGGGCAGTTTTACCATGAACTTTGCGATCACCTTCGCCCCGGGGCCTCTGGAGAAGGCGCCGGCCAATTATCTAGCCACGGTGATTGTTGGTAAGGCTCGTGAGGAATCTTTGCAGACTGCCCTGGCCAATAAATTCCCGAACATCACCAGTGTTCGTGTTAAGGATGCATTAGAAGCGGCACAGACACTTATTCGCGCCATTGCGCAGGCGATCAGTATCAGTGCTGGTGTGACCTTACTGGCGGGAACGCTGGTGCTGGCAGGGGGCATCGCTGCGGCACGACGGCGCCATTTATATGATGCCATTATTCTGAAAGTGCTGGGTGCGACTCGGAAGCGTATTCTGATGACGTTCCTATTTGAGTACGCGCTATTGGGCGTTTTAACGGCGGCGATTGCGGGGGGGCTTGGCACTATTGCCGCTTACGGCATACAAATCCATGTGATGGATCTGGCATGGAAATTCGATTGGATCCCGCTGATTGAGATTACTATTCTGTGTCTGGCCCTTACGCTCATTGCGGGATTTGTCGGTACCTGGCGGGCGCTTTTGCAAAAGCCAGCATCCTATCTGAGAAATCAGTAGAAAGGCGTCAATGGCCTTCAATTTTCTCTGTCATATGTTCGGGCACTGAGGCTTCCACATGCACGGGTGACCGCTCTTCATAGAGGGGGATATCGATGGAACGTGCGTGCAGATGCAACAAGGGTAGGATTTCTCCGGCTTTGGCTGGATGGCCGTAGACCCAGTCGCCGATTACCGGGCAGCCCAGAGACTGGCAGTGCACGCGGATCTGGTGAGTGCGGCCGGTTTTGGGTTGGAGCTCCAGCCAGCTATATCCACCGCAGCGGCTCATGACTTTCCATTCCGTGATGGCGGATTGTGCGTTGTCATTTTTGTTACTGACCTTCATATACCAGCCTTTCGGGGTTTTAACTTTTTCGAGATAACCGTCAATGACGCCGCTATCGTCCTGTGGCCCGCCATGAACAACCGCCCAATAGGTTTTAGCAATCGCGCCGGTTTCAAACAGGCGTCCCAACCGTCGCAGAGATTTTTTCTGGCGTCCGAGGATCAGGCAACCGCTGGTATCCCGGTCCAACCGGTGCGCCAGCCACGGCGCGTGCGGCAACTCAAATCGGAGTTCGTCAAAATAATCCTCAAGGCTGTGGCTGCCGCCGGGCCCGGGGTGAACCGGAATTCCCGCTGGCTTGTTGATGACCAGGATGAGCGCGTCCTTGAACAGGACGCGTGATTGCAGGTCTGCAGCAGTGAGAGTGTAATGGTGCTGGTTCAGGTCTGGCATGGGCAAAAAGACCATATTCATAAATGCAAGTCAAGGATGCTTCCTATAATTTCGGCTTGCTTCCCTTGTTCCTGCACGCATTTCATGATAAATCAATGGCGCTCAAGCCATAGTATCTTCATTGTTCGGGGAGCGCCAAAATATGCCAGATAATACTCATCTCATTAATCATCCGCTGATACAGCATAAATTATCGATGATGCGGAGCAAGGATACCAGTACGCAAGATTTCCGCACGCTGTTGCGGGAAATTTCGATGCTGATGGGCTATGAAGTTTTGCGTGATCTGCCGACAGCAGAGGTTGAAATTGAAACTCCATTGGAGAAAATGAAATCACGGGTATTGGCGGGAAAGAAGCTCTGCATTATTCCGATCCTGCGGGCAGGTAATGGCTTCGTTGATGGTCTGTTGCAGTTGGTGCCAGCGGCGCGGGTAGGGCATATCGGGCTATACCGTGATCCTAAAACGTTGGAAGCGGTGGAATATTACCTGAAGTTTCCCGAGGACCTGGCCAATCGGCGTGTGATTGTTGTTGACC
>JACQAA010000081.1 GCA_016195185.1 Pseudomonadota bacterium
TGGTGATGGTAGACGATAGCCACGCTATTGGCTTCATGGGAAAAACTGGCGCCGGCACGCCAGAATATTGGGGCGTTCAGGACAAGATCGACATCATCACCGGCACATTCGGCAAGGCACTCGGTGGGGCCTCGGGCGGTTTCATATCGGGGCGAAGAGAAATCATTGATTGGCTCCGGCAGCGTTCGCGGCCCTATCTGTTCTCGAATACAATGGCACCTTCCATTGTCGCCGCCTCCATTGCGGCGATTGACGTGATCAAGAAGGAACCGCAGCGGCTGGAAAAACTCCGCCTCAACGCCACCTATTTCCGCAAGGGTATGACAACACTCGGTTTTGAACTGATACCAGGGGAGCACCCGATTATTCCCGTGATGCTTTATGATGCGCCGCGTGCTAAAAAAATGGCTGATCTGTTGCTAGATGAGGGGTTATATGTGATTGCCTTCTCCTTCCCCGTCGTACCACAAAGTAAAGCGCGCATCCGCACACAAATGTCAGCAGCGCATGAAACAGCGCATCTCGACAAAGCCATGGCAGCGTTCGAAAGGGTCGGGAAGAAACTGGGGATGATCAAATGACGGCTCTATTACTTCTTTTGGCGTATATTCTGCCCCTGCCGATCATGGCCGCCTGTTTTTATTACCACGTGTTTTCATCAATGGGCAGTTTTCTCACACAGCTTGTGGCCATTGGTGTTGTCAGCCTTGCCCCCTCAGCAATCCTGATGCTGGTGGTATTAAAAAGAGTCCTGCACTTTATTTTTAATATTCTGTGCATCACGGCCGTCCTATCCGTCTTACAACACTTCAACCTGCTCCACCTCGCAAAACACTGAAAGTATTTCATGAAAGCTCTGTATAAAAAAGAAGCAAAGCCCGGTATCTGGATGAAGACTGACGCGTCTATCCCCGGTGTCGGCCCCAACGACGTGCTGATTAAAATTAAAAAGACCGCCATTTGCGGCACGGACATTCATATTTATAACTGGGACCAGTGGTCACAGAAAAATGTGCCGGTGGGCCTTATTACCGGCCATGAATATGTTGGTGTGATCGAGAAAACAGGTTCTGAGGTGACGGGTTTTAAGCCCGGTGACCGGGTATCCGGCGAAGGCCATATCACCTGCCGTACTTGCCGCAACTGTCGTAGCGGCAAGAAGCACCTGTGTATCGAACAGAAAGGCGTTGGCGTAAACCGACAAGGTGCTTTTGCAGAGTATCTTTCCCTACCCTCCCGTAACACTGTCAAAATCCCTGATGACATCAACGATGATTTTGCCACGATTTTTGATCCCTTCGGCAATGCAACCCACGCTGCTCTCTCATTTGACCTCGTGGGCGAAGACATCCTCATCACGGGAGCAGGGCCCATTGGTATCATGGCCGTAGCAATTTGCAAGTTTGCTGGCGCGCGCAATGTAGTGATTACAGATGTCAACGATTATCGTCTCGGTTTGGCAAAAAAGATGGGCGCCACCCGCGCGGTAAACGTCACCAAAGAAACTCTGCGCGAGGTCATGTCGGATCTTAAGATGACTGAAGGGTTTGATGTTGGTCTTGAAATGTCTGGTAATCCGGCAGCCTTTCATCAAATGATTGATACTATGCGCGCTTCAGGAAAAATTGCCCAGCTCGGCATCCCGCCTGGCGAGATGAGTATCGACTGGAGTCAGCTCATTTTCAAAGGGCTGACACTCAAGGGGATCTATGGCCGCGAAGTGTTTGAGACCTGGCACAAGATGATCGCCATGGTACAGTCCGGCCTCAACCTTAAACCTGTCATCACTCACCACTTTCCTATTGACGACTTTCAGAAAGCCTTCGAGACCATGGCTTCCGGGCAGTCAGGCAAAGTTATTCTGGATTGGGTCCGGTAGATAGTTTCAAGGTTGCAGTATTGTTGTTGTATACTTGCCTTGGCTATAGGTCGCATTACTGCCAAAGAAAAATACGCGACGGCCAGTTGTAGTAGCCACTGTTTTATATTCTGTCAATTATATTATGCTAAAGTAAATCGCAATAAACCGGTGCATTAAATCAGAGTTGAGTGCTGCCACAGCATGGGGCATGGTGTTGTATCGTATAAGAAATACCACCACAGTTCAGGAGCACTCCCTTATGTCCGCAAAAGAAAAAACCAACGTGCAAAAATTTGGGCTCGGTAACAACACTGCGCATTTACTCAAGAAACTGGGGGTAGAGAGCAAAACCTTTACCACCGGTACGCATAGGGTTTTTTCACCCATCGACGGATCAGAAATTGGCAAGGTCGTGCTCGACACACCCAAAACCCTTGACGCAAAAGTTGCGCAGGCGCATCAGGCATTTGTGGACTGGCGCATCGTGCCAGCCCCCCGCCGCGGTGAACTGATCCGCCTCTTCGGTGAAATTCTGCGCGAGCATAAGGAAGATCTCGGTCAACTGGTCACGCTCGAGTGTGGCAAGATTCTGACCGAAGGCCTCGGCGAAGTTCAGGAAATGATTGATATTTGCGATTTCGCTACCGGGCTTTCCCGTCAGTTATATGGTCTGACCATCGCCTCTGAACGCCCACTACACAAAATGCAGGAAAACTGGCATCCCAGTGGTATTATCGGCATCATCAGTGCCTTCAATTTTCCAGTCGCCGTCTGGTGCTGGAACTTCGCACTCGCTATTGTTTGCGGTGACAGTGTGGTCTGGAAGCCATCCGAAAAAACACCGCTGACGGCGCTTGCCTGTCAGGCGCTTTTTGAGAAAACAGCTCAACGTTTTGGCAACGTGCCAGAAGGGCTATCCAGCATTGTAATGGGGGGGCGTGAAATTGGTGAACAATTGGTGGACGATAAACGTATTCCCGTTATCAGCGCGACCGGCTCTACCCGCATGGGCCGCGAAGTGGGTCCACGCGTGGCGGCTCGGCTCGGCAAATCCATTCTTGAATTGGGTGGCAACAATGCAATGATTTTGGCGCCGAGCGCCAATCTTGAACTCGCGCTGATGGCGACCGTCTTCGGATCGGTCGGTACGGCCGGGCAACGCTGCACCACGCAGCGCCGCCTGATCGCACATCGGGATATTGCTGGCCAGTTCATGGCACGCGTCAAGAAGGCTTATCAATCCGTCAAAATCGGCAATCCTCTGGATAAAGGCACTCTGCTCGGCCCGTTGATTGACAAACGCTCCTTCGAGGCCATGCAAGACACCCTGAAAAAAGCCAAAGCGGCAGGCGGTAAAATAACCGGCGGTGAGCGTGTATTGGCGGATCAATATCCGGATGCCTATTACGTCACCCCTGCCATTGTAGAGATGCCCAAACAAACGGACATTGTCTGTCACGAAACTTTTGCGCCGATATTATACGTGATGAAATATACAAAGTTTGATGAGGCCATGGCAATGCATAACAACGTGCCGCAAGGATTATCATCTTGCATCTTCACCAATGATCTACGCGAGGCAGAATTATTCACATCCACTGCCGGCAGCGACTGCGGCATCGCCAATGTCAACCTCGGCACCAGCGGCGCGGAGATCGGTGGCGCGTTCGGCGGTGAAAAAGAAACCGGCGGCGGGCGCGAGTCAGGTTCTGACAGCTGGAAGACCTATATGCGTCGCTCGACCAATACCATTAATTTCTCGAGTGTGTTGCCGCTGGCGCAGGGCGTCAAGTTCGATATTGACTGAAACGTCACTGTCAATGAACCAAACAGAATTTTTCGCTTTCCTCGCGATTCTGATGATGATCTGCTCGCGCGCCAATTACTTCAACTCTATCTTTCTGAACAAAACCCATCCACATGCCTTTTCCTGGCTTATCTGGGGGGTCATTTCCAGCATCGGTTTTGCAGCACAGGTGGCCGAAGGAGCCGGCGTCGGTTCCTGGGCACGCGGATTTAGCGCTACGACCTGCTTTATTCTTGTTATTATTTCCATGTTCAAGGGCGAGAGAACAATCAAACGCAGTGACTGGGTGACTCTGGCCGTTGCCTTGTCTGCCATTCCGCTATGGATCGTGACCAAGACGCCCGTATGGTCTGTCATCCTTGTCTGCATCATCGACACTCTCGGCTATTTTCCGACGGTGCGAAAGTCATGGACAAAACCACAGGAAGAGGCTGCCAGAAGCTATATCTTTTCTGGTCTCGGCGCTTTCTTTTCAATTCTGGCAATGGAGCAATATACCGTCTCTACATGGCTCTATCCGGCTGTGCTGACTTTTACCAACAACGCCATGGCTGCTTTTCTTCTGCTTAGAAGGAAAGCCGTTGTAGACAAAAAGCAACGCCCGCAGTGAACGAATGCGCGCGTTGCTAGAAAAAACAAAAATTACTTGTTCTGGGGAGGAATCATCGGCGGTGTATTCTGAGCGGCTTGATCCAGTCTGGTCGGCTGAATGTCTGTAATCAGATAATCTGTATCCCTGTTCCAACCAAAATGGAAATAAGTTTGTTTGTATTGAAGCTTGACAGGCGTATTGTGAGCATTCGCTTCCTGGAGCTTCTCAATGACTTTGGGGTCGTTGGCAGAAAACTCGAAGCTATTGGTCATGGTGCCGTCTGGCCCACGGGTAAAATTCGGCATCGCCAACTCGCCCTCCCACGTCTTACTCAAGAACCCTTTGTGCGAAAATTTCGCGACAGCGCCGGTACGATCACCATCGGAGTACGACGAGTGGTATATCAGCGTACCAACACCCGCAGTCAATGTTGTAATACTCAACGCTGCAATCCCAAATACTTTTGAAAGTTTCATAACTGAACTCCTTTTCATGGCTTATTCGTTTCTGCATTCAAACTTATTGCAGACTATCTTGATTCTATAGATATGTCAAATAAAATATTAAGGAAAATTTAATTTATCGCCTGTTATTATAAAATTAATAATAAAATCAAATAGTTAAATATAACTTGAAAACATCAAAAAATGATAATAAACATAAGTCATGAAAAATAAATCTATCCACATTATTGGTGGCGGTTTGGCGGGTAGCGAGGCCACGTGGCAAGTTGCCCATGCCGGCGTCAAGGTCGTCCTGCATGAAATGCGCCCCCTTCGCCAGACCGATGCGCATCAGACTGACAAATGCGCCGAGCTGGTATGCTCGAATTCTTTTCGCTCTGATGATGCAGAGTACAATGCGGTCGGGTTGTTGCATGAGGAAATGCGCCGCGCCGGCTCACTTATCATGCGCTGCGGGGATGCTGCAAAAGTTCCAGCAGGCTCGGCGCTCGCTGTCGACCGCGAGGCTTTTTCTGAAGCCGTGACAAAGGCGCTGGACGCTCATCCAAATATCACGACCGAACGTGGCGAAGTGGCAGGGCTTCCACCCGCTGGATGGGACAATGTCATTATCGCGACCGGCCCCCTCACCTCTCCCGCTCTCACCGAAGCTATGAAACAGCTGACTGGTGAAAATCATCTGGCCTTCTTTGATGCGATTGCACCGATTGTGTTCAGAGAAAGTATTGATATGTCGAAGGCATGGTTCCAGTCCCGCTATGACAAGCCCGGCCCTGGCGGTACCGGCAAGGATTACATCAATTGCGCAATGGATAAAAATCAATATGCGGCTTTTATACATGCGCTCCTTTCTGCGGAGAAAACTGAATTCAAGGAATGGGAGAAAAATACGCCCTATTTTGAAGGTTGCCTGCCAATTGAAGTGATGGCAAAACGCGGGATTGATACATTGCGCTGGGGCCCGATGAAGCCGATCGGGCTGACCAATCCACATTCGCCGACTATAAAATCCCACGCTATCGTTCAACTGCGGCAGGATAACGCGCTCGGCACACTGTTCAATATCGTTGGCTTCCAGACTAAAATGAAATATGCCGATCAGACCCGTGTGTTAAAAATGATTCCCGGCCTCGAAAATGCCGAATTTGCAAGGCTCGGCGGTATCCACCGCAATACCTTTATCAATAGCCCGAAACTGCTAGATGCGACGCTAAAACTGAAGGCCATGCCCCGTCTGCGTTTTGCAGGGCAGATTACCGGTTGCGAGGGCTATGTCGAAAGCGCCGCTGTCGGTCTCATGGCAGGGCGCTTTGCGGCAGCCGAAGCACTCAACCAAAATATTTCTACCCCACCCATGACCACCGCGATGGGGGCGCTTCTCAACCACATCACGACTGGCGCCAATGCTGAAACCTTTCAGCCCATGAACGTCAATTTTGGCCTTTTCCCGCCACCCACCGATGGAAGGCTGCATAGCAAAGAGCGGAAGAAGGCTTATACCACACGCGCCTTGGATGATTTTGCCGGATGGCTAAAAGTGTGGAAAGCGGCGGCATAATGGCGCCACTGGGTGGTGCCGAGAGCAACCTATGTACCCGAACCTCCACAGCTAGGCGCCATGCCGAGCAACTCCGGCCATTTCTCTACCCATCCTTTGTCATGGGTCGCAGACACAACGGTCATAGATTGAACACAAGGCGTTGTTCCAGAGTTATGCTTCCAGCTGTCGAGGATGATAGGGGGAACGATTTTGTCTTCACTGCCAATAAAATGCCGTTGCGGGATATGGGAGAGTTTTCCGGCAACAGTAATGGGATTGATAGAGGCATCCATCGGGCTGACCGTGTGAAACGTTGAAAATGTCGTATAATCAAGATTGCCGGCAACAGTCCGCAACGAAAGAACATCGGTCCGGTCCGCAGCCACCAGCACAGCCACGGCAGCCCCCCCGGAATAACCAACCAAGTTAATCCCGGTCGTATTGTAACGTGCTTTGATATTCTCCAAGGCTGCCTGAAAGGCCTGCATCACCTCCGGAGCGGTACGTCCGTTTGTCCAGTATAGATCGGAACAGGCAGCATCAGAACGATTCCACCCTGTATACTGGCAAGGCCTCGCTATATACACCACGTTGTCTGCCTTGTCAGCTGCCGCCAGACGCAGGGCGAGAGGATCGGGCGGCGTCGGATTGCGGGACTTGGTGTGCGCATCCAGCCAGGCCAGCCCATCACCCTCAATATAGATATCGACTGGGGCGTTGCGCTTGCTGATTCTCTCCCAGACAGTGAGCTCGAACATGCCAGCCGGAATAATGCGCTCCACCATTGAGGCAGGATCAGCAATCTCGACCGCTTTGGCATGACGCGATGCCAAACTACAGCCACTCAGACTGACTACTGCCAGCAGGGTCAGAATAAATCGTTTTATCACCATGACTTACCTCGTTCGCTTGACTCTGATGCATCTTAGCGGATAATATCCTCCACGATCCGACCTGTAAAGGCGGAGACGTACGGAAGGACTTGATCATGGGACAAGTACCGCATTATATGATTATCGGTAATGGCCGCGTTGCACGGCATTTTTGCCATTACCTTTCCCTGCTGAAAATTCCCTTTTCTCACTGGCATAGACCAGATCCCCCGGCCCGGCTCAAGCCGTTGTTGCGCGACGCCACCCATGTTCTGGCTCTGATCAATGATCAGGCAATTGACCCCTTTATCACAGAACACCTGCAAGCTTCGCCCGCCATCAAAGTGCATTTTTCCGGAGCGCTGGTCAGCCAGATGGCTTATGGTGCACATCCATTGATGACTTTTAACACAGGGTTTTATACTCTCGATAAATATCAATCTATCCCCTTTGTCGTGGATACAACGGCACCGGATTTCACAACTCTCTTGCCGGGACTACCTAATCACCACGTCAAGCTCGCACCAGAACTAAAAGCAAAGTATCACGCCATGTGCGTTCTCAGCGGAAATTTCTCATGCCTGTTGTGGCAAAAATTTTTTTCTGCGCTGGAATCAGAGTTTCATCTTCCAGCAAAAACTGGCTATACCTATCTACGCCAGCAAACGGAAAATTTGTTGACGGATTATGTTTCCGCTTTTACAGGCCCCCTGGCGCGCGGCGATGTTGCCACCATTCAAAAGAATCTGGCGGCGCTGAAGTGTTACCCCTTTCAACAAATTTACCAAAGCTTTGTCAACTTAAAGGAGAAAATATCATGATGACCATCGGTGACTTTAAAAAGAAAAAAGATGCCGGCGACAAAATTACCATGATGACGTGCTACGATTACACCAGCGCAGCTATCCTGAACAAAACCAGCGCGGACTGCCTGCTGGTCGGCGACAGTCTGGCCATGACCATGCATGGTTTCCGTGATACCCTCTCGGCCACGATCGAGATGATGGCGATGCACACTGCCGCCGTGTCGCGCGGCGCCAAAGACAAGTTTATTGTTGGCGACTTACCATTTTTATCTTATCGCAGCTCGCTGACTGAGAATGTCGCGGCAGTGCGCGCTCTGATGCAGGCGGGCGCCCATTCGGTCAAACTGGAAGGCGCCTCTGGCAACGCCGAATTTATCTCGCATCTGGTTCAGTCGGGTGTACCCGTCATGGGTCATCTCGGCCTGACGCCACAGTTTATCAACCAACTCGGCGGTTATAAGGTGCAGGGAAAAACCGATGACAGCGCTCAGCGGATTTTAGAAGAAGCCCTGCTTCTTGAAAAAGCCGGGTGTTTCTCTCTGGTGCTGGAGTGTGTACCGGCAACCGTGGCAGAAAAAATCACAAAAAAACTGAACATTCCTACGATTGGCATTGGCGCCGGTGCCGAAACTGACGGTCAAGTACTGGTATTCCAGGACCTACTGGGGCTGAACACCGACTTTAGACCAAAATTCGTCAAACAGTTCCTCAACGGCGCGGAATTGTTTACGCAAGCAATCGATAGCTATGCCCAAGAAGTAAAAGCGGGAACATTCCCGGCGCCAAAACATTGTTTCCACTCTACAGCGATCGTCAAGAGCATCAAAACCAAAGAGGCTTCTAACTCATGAATGTCATTACCGACCTTCAACAATGGCGAGAGATTCGCAAGTCTTTAAAAGGCAGCGTTGGTTTTGTACCTACCATGGGTAACCTGCATGAGGGTCATACCAGTCTTTGTGCGCGGGCACGAAAAGAAAATGATATCGTCATCGCCAGCATTTTTGTCAACCCCACACAATTTAACCAAGCAGCGGATTTTGAACAATATCAACGCACACTGGGGGCCGACTGCGCATTGTTAAAAAAAATCGGCATTGATTACGTTTTTTCTCCGTCACCAAACGCTATCTATCCTGACAGCTACGAAGTGCAGGTGTCAGAAACCAGGCTCAGCCAAGAGCTGGAGGGAGAATTCCGCCCCGGACATTTCACCGGCATGTTGACGGTAGTGCTGAAGCTGCTGAACCTGACACAGCCACATCGTGCCTATTTCGGCGAAAAAGACTTCCAACAACTCATGCTCGTAAAAAAAATGATCGAAGCGCTGTTTCTGCCGGTGGAGATCATCGCCTGTGAAACGGTACGGGCCAAAAACGGCACGGCTCTAAGCTCTCGCAATACGCGACTGAATACATTGCAGCTTGAAAAGGCTGCCCTGCTTTCTGAGTTATTGGTGAGCGATTGCAGTGACGATGCGGTGAAGAAGCAACTGGAACAACAGGGTTTCAAAGTTGAATATGTGGCCACAAAATGGGGGCGGCGGCTGGCAGCCGTATGGCTTGACAAAGTCCGTTTGATTGATAACGTACCCATGACGGAAAGGAATATAAAAAATGTTGCTAGCTCTTGATGTGGGCAATACGCATATTTTAGGCGGTGTCTTTGATGGGGAAAAACTGATCCTGCGCTTCCGCTACGCCACCTACCAGCTCGGCACCGCCGACCAATTCGGCATTTTTTTGCGCAACATCCTGCAGACCAATGGGCTGGCCAGTGATAAGGTAAAGGCCGTGGCAGTATGTTCAGTTGTGCCAAGCTGCAACTACACTATCCGCCATGCCATCACGCAGTATTTCAAAACGGCTGACCTTTTTAACCTGCAGGCAGGGGTGAAAACCGGCCTCAATATCAAATACAAAAATCCGGCGGAGGTCGGCGCGGATCGCATCGCCAACGCTATCGGAGCAGTCAGGGCCTTTCCCAACCGGAACATCATTATTATTGATGCCGGGACAGCGACAACCTTCTGCGCCATCAGAAAAAACAAGGACTATCTCGGCGGCGTTATTCTTGCCGGGGTTCGGCTGTCAATGGAGGCCCTAAAATCAAACACCGCAAAGCTGATGGAAGTCGATATCGAAGTGCCATCGACCTATCTTGGCAAGACGACGCGTGAAGGTATTCAGCGCGGGCTTTATTTCGGACATCTCGGCGCCTTGCGGGAGATTGTAGCGGGGCTCAAGAAAGAGCTGTTTACCGACGAACAGGTCATGATTATAGGTACCGGGGGTTTTTCGCAGCTTTTCCGCGACGAAAATATTTTTGATTCGATTTTACCCGATCTTGTGTTGCAGGGCCTGAAAGTTGCCTATGAATACTCACTGGAATCGACCGTGAAGGGGGAACACCTTGCCAAAAAATCAAAAAGTGGAAAATGAGCTTCTCACCGTCCGTGACTTTATTCGGCATGGCGTAAGCTGTTTCAATAAGGCGGGGATTGTCTACGGTCATGGCACCGATAATGCCTTTGATGAAGCAACCTATCTCGTGCTGGAAACACTGCATCTGCCGGTGAACCAGCTTGAACCCTATCTGGATGCGCGCCTAACCAAACCAGAGCGAAAGGCAGTGGCAACCATTCTTGATAAACGTATCACAACCCGCAAACCAGCCGCTTACCTGACACACAAAGCTTATATACAGGGTCTGTCTTTTTATGTCGACGAGCGGGTACTGGTACCGCGTTCCCTTATCGGCGAATTGTTGTGTTCTGATTTTATTTTGGCGGACAACCCAGCTACCGTGCTGGATCTGTGCACAGGCTCTGGCTGTCTCGCTATTCTGGCAGCGCACGTATTTCCATCTGCCCAAATCGATGCCACAGATTTATCACCCGATGCTCTGGCCATCGCCAAAAAAAACGTCAAAGAGAGTGACTGCGCAGACAGAATAACTCTCTACAAAGGCGATCTGTTCAAACCCCTGAAAAATAAAAAATATGACTTGATCATTACCAACCCACCCTATGTCGACAAAAGGGCCATGAAGGATTTACCCCCGGAATACCGCCATGAGCCGAGAATGGCATTGGCATCCGGCGATGATGGGCTGGATATTATACGACGTATTTTGGCCGAAGCCCCCCAACATCTGATGGCAGGCGGCGGCCTGCTGTGCGAAATCGGCCGGGGCCGCGATCTGCTTGAAGCCGAATATCCGCATCTGGAGTTTCTCTGGCTGGACACTGAAACCAGCGCGGGCGAAGTATTCTGGCTGACGCGAGGACAACTAACGCGTTAACTCCGACCAAATCTGACTATAGGCTTTCACCACGTCCGGCAGACAGGCCTTGGCCACTGGCGCAACTGTGCCTTCCGGGATATTAAACTCCGGTGCCTTTTTCATGTCTTCCGGCAGCAGATTAACAGCAGCTTTAACCGATGACATCGTGCCGGCAGCACGGGCGAATTGAGCAGCGTTTTCAGGCCGCAACATGAAGGCAATAAATTTTTTAGCCGAATCAACGTTTTTGGCGGTGACTGGAATGGCCAAGTTGTCGACCGCGAATTCGACCCCCTCCTTCGGGTAAACGTATTTGATATTAGGGTTGTGCTGGCGGACTTTATAAACATCACCATTCCAGGCCATCTGCAGTATAATTTCATTGGCAGCCATTCTTTCAGAGGCTCCGGTCCAGCCATACACCTTAACGAAAGGCTTTTGTTTCAGCATCAGCGCCTGCAAGGCCTTAAAAGTGGCTGGCGCATTGTCACAAAAGGGTTTTTTGATCACCAAAGAGGCGATATCCATGGCTGTGCCAAGATCATCCGAGACGCCCAGACTGGGTTTTTCTCCAACGGGACGATCAAAAAATTGCTGCCAACGTAAGCCAACGGCAGGACGTAAGTGTAGGATGGATCATATTCGGGATGCTGAATAATTTTCACCATACTCCCGCCCAACCCCCTTAACTCTTCTGGCATTGGCAGCAGTAGTTTTGCAGCAATCAGCAAGGGCACGTAATTCCCTGACGGCGCCACCACATCATAGGCAGCGCCGGATTTCAATTTGGCCATCAGCGTATCGTTGCTGGAATAAATATCGGTGATAACTTTGACACCGGTTTCTTTTTCAAACTTCTTGAATAACTCTGGTGCCACATAGGTATCCCATGTATAGAGATACAAGGGTTTTTCTTCGGCACGAGCAATGACCGAAAAAAACGCGACCAGTGCAAGAACCGCAATAAAAGATCTCATGTCAGGCAACCTTTTTTTGATTAATCAGGTAGGAAATTATCACAAAAATCATGGAGAGCGTCAATAAAATGGCTGAGATCGCGTTAATTTCCGGCGTGATCCCTCGTCGCACCATGCTATAAATATAAACGGGCAACGTCATGGCACCCGGTGGCGCCACCATCTGTGTAATAATAAAGTCATCCAGCGACGTGATAAAGGCCAGCAGCGCTCCAGAAAAAATGCCGGGCATTAACAATGGCACGGTAACATAATAAAAGGCGCGCCACGGGTCAGCATACAAGTCGGCGGCTGCCTCCAGCGCGCGTACCGGGATGGTTTCAAGCCTGGCCCGCATAGGCAGATAGGCAAAAGGAATGCAGAACACGACATGGGCGATGAGTACGTTGGCAATACCGAGACTGAGACTGATTGCCGTGAAGAATGATGAGGAGGCAATGGCGATCACCACCTCCGGCACCATGAGCGGCAACATGATCAGGCTATTGATCAGCTGCTTCCCACGAAAAGCCTTACGACGGTGCATGGCAATGGCAGTCGACAACGCAATCAGCGTGGAAAAAACCATCGCACCAAGGCCAACTATCAGAGAGTTGACCGCTGCACGCCTAAGATCATCATTCTCAAGTGCGATGCGGTACCAGTCGGCGCTGAATCCTTCCCAAACGGTGATCAATTTGCTGGAATTGAAAGAAAAAACAATCAAAATGACAATCGGCGTATAGAGAAAGGCGAGCGCCCCCCAGGCGATGCCGCCAAAACCGGGGGCTGTTCTCTGCGTCGAACTCATAGCCGTGCACCACGACTATTGCGTGCCATCCACATCATCCCTAACATCACAATTGCCATCAGAATGACAGAAACAGCGGAACCAAATGGCCAATTGCGTGAGAACCCAAACTGCATCTGAACCAGGTTGCCAAGCATCATCTGTTTGCCGCCGCCCAGCAAATCCGAGGCCAGAAAGGAGCCAATCGCCGGAATAAAGACCAACACACACCCCGCAACAATTCCCGGCATAGCCAGTGGAATGGTAATGCGGACCAGCGTTTGCCAGCGGTTAGCATAGAGATCCGCGGCAGCCTCCGTCATCTGCCAATCCATACGTTCTAAACTGGCATAAATCGGCAAGATCATGAAAGGCAGGTAGCTGTATAGTAAACCAAGGCCAACTGCGAAGTCATTATAGAGAAGCAGTAATGGCTCTTTGATAATACCCGTCAAAAGCAAAAAGTGGTTGAGCAAACCGTCTGTGCGTAGCACCAGCATCCACGCATAGGTGCGGATCAGTAAATTGGTCCAGAACGGGATCGTCACCAGAAGAATCCACGCATTACGTTTGGAAGGGTGACAGGTGGCCATATAATAAGCCGTTGGGAACCCCAGAAGCACGCAGAATAGCGTGCAAATCCCAGCCAACTTCACGGAGCGCAATAATACTTCAACATACGCCGGATTGAACGCAACGTTGCCATCAAAATCTTTTTCAAACAAGATTTGCACGTAGGCATCGTGCGACAATTCCCACAGTATGCCGCCATAAGGTCCAGCTTTTAAAAAGGAATAGACCACGACCAGTGCCAGCGGCATAATGAAAAAAGCCCCCATAACGATCAGAAAAGGGGAAAGAAGGGCATAAACTCCACGATCCTTCAACAAGCCCACCGGATTAACCTCTCCGGATTGACGGAAACGCGCACCCGCTCGCTCTCCTTTGGCAACATCTCCCCGCCGGCAACGATAATCGAGCTGTCGTTGTCAAGACGAACAATGTAGTGCGTAACGCTGCCACGGTAATTGACCAAAGCAATGGTACCTGGCACACCACCGGATTTTACCAAGGACACATCTTCGGGACGAAAACCAATCTCCGCCCCCGCTGGAAGGCCAAGCGTTTCCGGTCTGACAAAATTGCAGGTACCAATAAAATCTGCCACAAACCGCGTGGCAGGATAATTGTAAATATCGCGTGGCGCGCCAATCTGTACAATCTTCCCGCTGTCCATCACCGCAAGCCGGTCGGACATTGACAGAGCTTCATCCTGATCGTGCGTGACAAAAACAAAGGTGGTACCCGTATCACGTTGCAGGCGCTTGAGCTCCAGTTGCATATCTTTGCGTAATTTATAATCAAGCGCAGAGAGAGGTTCATCCAGCAGCAGAACTTGTGGTCGGTTAACCAACGCCCGTGCTAGCGCCACGCGTTGCTGCTGTCCACCGGAAAGCTGCGCTGGCTTACGTGTCGCCATTTCTGCCATGCGCACCAACCGTAAAGCCTCCTTGACAACAGCATCGATATTACCTTTACGTTGCATTTTAAGACCGAAGCCAACATTCTCCGCCACAGTCATGTGCGGAAACAGCGCATAATTCTGAAACACTGTATTAACCGGGCGCTGATACGCTGGCAACGACGTAATATCCTTGCCCAAAAGAACTATTCGCCCACTATCGGCTGTTTCCAGACCAGCGATCAGACGCAACAGCGTGGTCTTGCCACATCCCGATGGGCCCAGCAGAGTAAAAAATTCATTTGTTTGGATGGTCAGGGAGACGCTGTCAACAGCCTTGGTAGCGCTAGCCCCATGAGTGAATGATTTGTTGATATTGTCAAGGACCAAAGCGTCATCCATCTACAGCACCGTTTTGTTTAATCGCAATGCGTTGACAATAACCGACACTGAACTCAGCGCCATCGCAGCACTGGCAACAACCGGACTGAGGAGCAGGCCAAAGACCGGATAAAGAACGCCGGCTGCCAGCGGCACGCCCAAAATATTATAGATGAAAGCAAAGAACAAATTCTGCCGAATATTGCGCATCGTGGCGCGGCTCAAATTACGTGCACGGACAATACCCATCAGGTCACCTTTGACCAGCGTGATGCCTGCACTTTCCATCGCCACATCGGCACCAGTACCCATCGCGATGCCGACATGCGCCTGTGCGAGGGCCGGGGCATCGTTAATGCCATCACCCGCCATGGCGACAATACCGCCCCTGGCCTGAAGGGCACGAATAACCTCACTCTTGCGGGCCGGCATTATACCCGCCTCGACGTCCTCGAGACCCAATTCCCGGGCCACAGATTCAGCGGTTGTTTTATTATCGCCGGTGAGCATGACGATGTGTAGCCCCGACTTCTTCAACAAACGCAACGCTTCAGGAGTTGTTGGCTTAACCGGATCAACGACAGCCAAAAGCCCAGCGGCAGCACCATCAACCATCAAAAACATTACTGTCTGGCCTTGGGCACGGCAAATCTCGGCCTGCGCTTTCATCGCCTCAGACACTTCGGCCAATACCTGATTTCCTAATATAACTTTTTTGTTGTCAACCATGCCCGTCACACCCTTACCAGTCATGGACTGGAAATCTTTTACCCCAGCCAGTGTGATTTTTCTGTCTGCCGCACCACGGACAATAGCTGCCGCCAAAGGGTGTTCACTGCCACGCTCCAGACTGGCTGCCAACCGCAACACAGTCTCTTCGTCAAATCCCAGGGCGGCAAGAACGGCAACTAGCTTCGGCTTGCCTTCTGTCAATGTACCGGTCTTGTCAATGACCAACGTATCGACTTTTTCAAGCACCTCGAGCGCTTCGGCATTCTTGATCAGCACACCGGCCCGCGCCCCGCGACCGGTGCCGGCCATGATGGACATCGGCGTGGCAAGTCCCAGCGCACAAGGACAGGCGATGATCAGCACAGCTACTGCATTCACCAAAGCATAGGCAAGCCTTGGCTCCGGCCCAAAGATACTCCACACGACTGCTGTCGCAATTGCCACAAATATCACTGCTGGCACAAACCATCCGGCGACAAGATCAGCCAGCCGCTGAATGGGAGCGCGAGTGCGTTGTGCCTTTGAAACCATATCAACAATTTGCGCCAAGAGGGTTTCGGGACCGATCCGCTCGGCCCGTATCACAAAAGTTCCAGTGCCATTGAGCGTTGCGCCCGTGACTTTGTCTCCGGGATTTTTTTCAATAGGTATAGCCTCACCGGTCATCATCGACTGATCAACGGAACTGCTCCCCTCTACCACCACGCCGTCAACCGGGATTTTCTCACCCGGCCTTACACGGAGCAAGTCACCCTTCTGCACATTGACGAGAGGGATATTGCTTTCGGTACCATCCGCATGAATAACTCGTGCCGTTTTAGGCGCTAAATCCAACAAAGCACGCATGGCCTGACTGGTTTGAGCACGGGCCTTAAGTTCCAGTATCTGACCTAACAAAACAAGCGTCGTAATCACCGCTGCCGCTTCAAAGTAAACATGTATTTGTTGCCCGGAGCCAAACCATTTCGCAAAGACAGCGGGAAACAAAGTGACCGCGAGGCTATAGAGATAAGCCGCGCCAGTACCCAAGGCAATGAGAGTGAACATGTTGAGTCGCCGCGTTTGCAAAGATATCCAGCCACGCTCGAAGAAAGGCAACCCGCTCCACAACACGACCGGCGTTGAAACTGCCAACTGAAACCAGAGCGTATTGTGCGGCAATGCGGGGATCAGATGTGCGCCCATTGTCAGGAACAACAACGGCAACGACAGGGCGGCTGATACCCAGAACCGTCTGGCCATGTCAACCAGTTCCGGATCAGGGACATCGCCCGGCATGATGGTTTCCGGTTCGAGTGCCATACCACAAATTGAACAAGAACCGGGACCGTATCGGCGAATTTGCGGATGCATCGGGCAGATGTACAGGACATTCTCACCTGAGGCGACAGGTGGCATGACTGCCGGTTTCTCATGATGGCAACAGGATTGCTGAGCGTGAGGCATTATCCGTCATCCTTGTAGGGAATAATCAATGTAATTTATGCCACGTTATTGGCGCTGCTGCACGGGTCAATTCCTGCAAAAACTCCGGTATTATGGTTATGTAAGAAAGCGAGTGATTGACTATGGGACCAACGCAGGTGGATATTCGGGATATGCGCAAGACAGTCCTCACCAGTAAAGAAATGCTCACCCGTTTGGTCAGCTTCGACACGACCAGCTATAAATCAAACCTTGAGCTCATCCACTGGGTGCAAAACTATCTTGGCGAATACGGCATCAAATCTAGCCTCATTCATAATGCTACAAAAAACAAAGCCAATCTGCATGCGGTGGTGGGACCGGAACACAAGCCGGGTGTCGTGCTCTCAGGACATACCGATGTCGTGCCGGTTGAAGGTCAGGCTTGGGATAGCGATCCTTTCCAACTGCGTGAGCACGACGGCCTGCTCTATGCACGTGGCACCTGCGATATGAAGGGCTTTATTGCCGTTGCACTCTCAAAATTGCCACAGATGGTCAGCAAACCACTGACAACCCCTATCCATTTCGCTCTATCCTATGACGAAGAGGTGGGGTGCATCGGCGCCCACGACATCGTCAAACATATGGGTACACTGCCTGTCAGGCCACGGCTATGCGTTGTCGGCGAACCCACCAGCATGAAAGCCATTACCGGGCACAAGGGAATCTCCGCTTATGATTGCACCGTGCATGGAAAGGAAATTCATTCATCGCTCGCACCTTATGCCGTCAATGCAGTCGAAAATGCAGCGGAGTTGGTGACCTATATCAAATCAGTCGCCCGCCGTATGGCGCACCAAGGCCCTTTCAACAAACAATTCGACCCCCCTTTTACTACGGTCCATACCGGAGTCTTCAAGGGAGGTACGGCATTGAATATCGTGCCACAGCATTGCGAGTTCTCCTTCGAAATTAGAAATATCCCCGAGGTGAATCCTGAAGTGCTTGTCGAAGAAATCCGTCAGTACGCCTTTAAAACACTGGAACCGCACATGAAACATATCGACCCGAAATCCGGCTTTGAATTCAAACCTGCCGCCGGCGTCCCCGCCTTCGATATTGCAAATGACCACGAAGTGGTCGAGTTCGTACTGTCCCTGTCAGGCGCTAACACAACAGAAAAAGTCAGCTTTGCCACAGAGGCCGGGATCTTTCAAAAGGGTGGCATCCCCACTGTTGTCTGCGGCCCCGGGAGCATCGCCCAAGCGCACAAACCCAACGAATTCATCGCCATGGAGCAGATGACAAAGTGCGAAAACTTCATAGACAGGCTGCTTGATACAATGCAGAAGTCCGCCTAGAGCTCCTCGCTAAATCCCCAACTGTTCCTTAAGGGCATAATACAAGGCGCCCAACGCCGTCAGTGGCACGCGGAACATCCGCCCACCCGGGAAAGGATAATTACGCATGGCGGCAAACACATCAAAACGGGACGACTGCTGACTGATGGCCTCTGCAACCAAACGCCCTAGCAAATGACAGGTGGTAACGCCATGACCGCTGTCGCCCTGAATAAAGTACACAGTGTCTGTCAAACGCCCGATATGCGGCATACGTGTGAGTGTCAGTGCAAAATTTCCGCTCCAGGCGAAATCGATTTTCCGATCCTTCAAGTACGGGAATGTTTTGAGTATATGCGGATAAAGCCTGCCGATAATGTCTGACGGATCTGTGCCACTGTAAACAACACCTCCCCCGAAAAGAAGTCGGTGATCTGCCGTCATCCGATAATAGTCAAGCAAATAATTGCAATCTTCCAGACAGAACCCCGATGGCATCATCTTATGCGCCAAGCCTTCACTGAGAACCTCCGTGGTCACTATCTGGCTGCTGACAGACATGATTCTGCTGGACAGTTCTGGTACAGCCTCATGTAGATAGGCATTACCACAAACGATCAAAAATTTGGCGGCAACTCTACCATTTTCAGTAACGGCAACCGGCTTCAATCCCCTTTCAACGCGGACAACTCGTGTGTTCTCGAAAATTTCACCGCCGAGGCGCTCAATCGCCCCCGCCTCTCCCAAGGCCAAGTTCAACGGATGAATATGCCCGCCGCGCCGATCCAAAAGACCACCGCAATAAAGTGAAGTATCAACCACCTCAGGCATGCGCTCTTTCGAGTACATATGCAGGTCCTGATGACCTGCCCTCTCCCAGACTTCTTTGCGACGCTCCAGATCTCGCATCTGACGCACATTAAACGCTGCAAAAAAACTTCCCGGCTTTAAATCACAATTAATGGCGTATTTACTAACACGCTCACGGATAATATCTCCGCCCTCAAAGCTCATGGATAACAAGGCATTCGCTGCGTCTGCACCGTAACGGCCCTTAATGGTATCGTAATCACGGCTATAGCCGTTAATAATTTGTCCGCCATTGCGCCCGGAAGCGCCGAAGCCCACTTTGACCGCTTCCAATACAATCACTTTGTGACCGCGCTCCGCCAGATGCAGCGCGGTTGATAGTCCGGAATATCCACCACCGATGACACAAACATCACATATCCTCTCCCCCCGTAGTGGGCCACGTGGAGGCGCCGGGTTAGCGGAGGCAGCATAATACGATTTGATATATCCGGTTTCCTTCGCCATGGGTTAAATACTCAAGTAAGCATCATGTTCAACACTGCTAACCTGGCGACTAATTTCTTCCTGTTCTTTCCTTTTACAAGCCAGATACAATTTTTTATATTCCTTGCCAAGAAACGCGTCAATGAACCGGGATTTCTCAAAGGCGGCCAGGGCACCCTCCCAAGTCGTCGGAAAAGTCTTGGCCTTTGACTCATAGGCATCACCTCTAACAGGCGCGGACGGGGTTATCTTTCCCTTCAAACCATAAAACGCTCCAGCCAGAATGACTGCCAGCGCCAAATAGGGGTTATTATCTGCACCCGGTACCCTGTATTCGATGCGCGTCGCAGCGATATCGCTCTCTGGCACCCGCAAAGCCGCGGAACGGTTATCATACCCCCACGTCATCTTGGTTGGCGCGTGAGAGCCGGTACGAAACCGGCGATAGGAATTCGCATGTGGTGCCAGTATGGCGATGCTATCAGACATTGTAGCCAACAAGCCGCCCAAGGCATGTTTCAATCGGGGCGACCCCCGGCTGTCCTCTCCAGCAAATATATTATTGCCTTTCCTGTCCAGAATGCTGAAATGGAAATGCATGCCGCTGCCGGACTTGTCGCCGTATGGCTTGGCCATGAAGGTGGCAGCCATGCCATTTTTAGTGGCCACACCTGAAACCACTCGTTTCATCAGCGTTACATGATCTGCAGCGCTTAAAGCGTCAGGCTCATGGTACAAATTGATTTCAAACTGGCCCGGCCCCATCTCCGAGCTGACAGCATCTGCGGGAATATTTTGCGCGCGACAGTACTCAACAATCTCGGAGAGAACTTTGTCGAACTCCTCCAGCTTTTTTAAGCTCAAGACCTGCTCGGCCTCAACCCGTTTTCCGGTCCGTGGCGACGACGGTGGCTGCGGACGACGCTTCTCATCAGGTTTATTATCCAGCAAGTAAAACTCCAGCTCAGCCGCCACGACAGGGACCAGACCCACCTTGTCGTACAAAGAGAGGACTCTCGCCAAGACTTGGCGTGGATCAGCAAAGAACGGCTTGCCTTCTGAATCGGCCATGGTCAACATCGCCTGCGCAACCGGACGATCCACCCAAGGTACCCTATGGAGAGTACCAGGCACCGCACGGCAAACACCATCATTGTCACCTGTTTCGGCAATGAGGCCAGCCGCTAAAACATCACGACCCCATACATCTACGGCAAAGACGGAGCGCGGCAACCGCACCCCGGGATTAAAAATTTTCCCGGCTCCGGCGCGGGGAATAGTCTTGCCACGCAAAACTCCGTTGACATCAACGACAAAGACCTCGACATCCTCGATATCCGGATGGTGGTCAAAAAAAAGATCTCCCTCTTCCATCACTGCTCGCTTATCTGCCCTTTGGTAAGACAGTTTACCAGCCAGCCTAA
Organism: Pseudomonadota bacterium; assembly: GCA_016195185.1. GTDB lineage: Bacteria > Pseudomonadota > Alphaproteobacteria > Micavibrionales > UBA2020 > PALSA-926. Next base: position 21,016 of record JACQAA010000081.1, read on the forward strand.
AGGCAAGTCTATCTAATTTATTGGAGTTTGGGGGGTGCGGGCGGCGCAGATTGTGGCGAAGGCGTGGAGGTTTTCTTGACTTCACCCTTGCGGAGCATATCAGCAATCTGCTGGCGCAATTCCTCAACAGTTTTTTCCAACTCTAGTGCCCGTTTTTCCAGCAGTTCCTCGCGCTTTTCTAACTCTACCACCCGCGCCGGAATCTCTTCCGGCTTAATCAACGGCGCTTCCTTTTCCGCTTTTTCTAAAAGCACTACGGCCTCTATTTTACCGTTCTTGATAGCTAGCGCTAGCGGCGTTTCATCGTGCTTATTCTTACTCAGGGGATTGGCTCCAGCCTTCAGGAGCAAGTTCACGTTTTCAGTGAAACCCCACAGGGCGGCATAATGCAGGGCTGTCAAACCGTCATCATCCTGATCATCGATACCATCTTTGGACTTGGCCAACAAACTGGCAAGCTTTCCCGGTTCCTTCAAGGAAGCCGCGTGCATGAGCTCCGTGATGCCACCCAGTCCTTTTCCGTCAATCATACCCAACATCTCCTTGTGCACCACGGTTCAAAATCTTCATCGCCAAGCGCCAGGCAGAGCACATCATTATGCTACGATAAAACGGTTAAAGTTTAATTAATATGTTAACAATAGGTGGGGGTAGAACACTTGCTTTCTATCTGTAGTCATGACAACATCCGGAAAACAGAGTGAAAACTTCTTGAAAGGCACTTAATACATGTTCGAACAGTATACATGGCAATCGGTGACGGGCCCGCAAATGGAGCCCTTTCTCAAGCTGATTAATCCAATTCAGGGAAAGTATACCGCCTCCGCCGGTTCAGCTACCGTGGGGTGGGCGCAGCTGCCTTTTTATAATACGATCGCACTGGTCAAGGTAGATGATACCGCCTGGCCAGCCAAAACGGGGCCGTTCTGGTTTCTGGCTAAACAAGGAAGAATGTTTCTATTGGACGGTTCCAGCGCACCGATTCACGATGCCAATGAGGCGGATCCTATCACCGTCACTGAAGCTAATGCGCTCGAATATTTGCGCTTCTTTTGCTATTTCGTCCACGGTGATGAAGGCCCCTTCCTTATCGTCGAAGGCATCAACCATCCGGCTCTGGATCAGTCCAAGCTGGACGCGCCCACCCGTAAAGTCATCGAGGACGCCATTCGCCCCGCCACCTTCGAAGGAAAAACAGACGAGGGTAATTTTGAAGCTTCTGCGATGGTTCTCTACGGGAATGCCTTGTTTTCAGCACGCTTCTCCATCTCCAGCAATGGCATGATCGAAATGATCGACGATGAGCCGATCGCCGCCGACCTCCCTGTCAAAAAAGTAAAGCCAAACTATTAATTACAAGTATGGCGACCGTCAGAACCAGGCACATTGCAACCACCGTTCTCATTATTGGTGGCGGGTTGTCCGGGTTGACGTTAGCAGCAGTTCTAGGGGAAGCAGGCGTTGACGTCACGTGTATTGATCATGCCCCCCCGTTTAACCAGCTCCAACAACAATATGATGGGCGAACCACGGCCATTTCCTACTCCTCACATCAAGTGTTGCAGATGGCAGGCGTCTGGGAAAAGATGCGGCTCGATTGCGAGCCTATTCTGGACATCCGTGTTGCAGACGGGAACTCACCGTTTTACCTGCATTTTGCCAGTGAAACTGATGGTAACGGCGCGCCCTTTGGCTGGATCATCGAAAACCGTCTGATGCGGAGAGCATTATTTGAGAATACCATCCGTCTCAAAAAGAAAGTGCGCCATATCGCCCCGGCAGAAATCAAAAAATTTATTTCCGATATATCCTTTGCCGGTATTCTGTTGAAAGACGGTACAAAAATTACAGCACCACTACTGGTCGGCGCCGACGGTCGCCATTCGGCAACGCGCGAATGGCTGGGTATTCCGGTGCAGAAAACGGATTATCATCAAGCCGCCATCGTCTGTAATGTTGCACATACACTGGACCATGAGAATGTCGCTGTAGAGCACTTCCGCGCCGCCGGCCCCTTTGCCATTTTGCCCATGACACGCAGCAAGACCGGCGAACACCGTTCCTCGGTGGTATGGACGGAACACGGGATCGACGCCGGCACCGCGCTCAAATTATCACCCGAAGAATTTGACCGTCGGCTGCAAGAACTGTTCGGTTCCCATCTTGGTGACGTGCGACATGTGTCGCCTCCCATGAAATATCCACTACATCTGATGCACGCTGAATCCTATATCGGACCGCGCGTCGCACTGATGGCTGAAGCCGCCCATGCCATCCACCCGATCGCGGGACAAGGCCTTAACCTTAGCATGCGCGATATCGCCGTTTTGGCAGAACTGATTATTGACCACCTGAAATTGGGACTTGATGTTGGTTCCCCCACCCTTTTGAAAAACTATGAAAAGAAAAGACGGTCAGATACAGCTGTGATGGCCGCTGTCACGAATGCACTGAACCGTTTATTCTCAAACGACCTAAAAACAGTGGGCCTTGTAAGAGGGTTTGGCCTTGGGATGGTTGAGCAATTCCCACTTTTGAAGCGTTATTTCGCGGCTCAGGCTATGGGCATTTCCGGAGTCTATCCATATATTGGCCGTAACAGAAGATAAGAAGTACATATTCTGTTGATTCTCAAAGGTTTTTTCTTGACGGAAGGTTTTAAACTTGGCACCCTTGAGGCATATTTTATTCAAGGGTTTTAAAAAGGGTACCCGTCATCATGACCAAATCTGAATTAATTCTCCGGTTGGCCGAACTGAACCCTCATCTCTATCAGAGCCATGCCGAACAGATTGTCGACACAGTATTCGAAGAAATCACCAAGGCGCTGGCCGCTAACGCAAGGGTTGAGTTGCGCGGTTTTGGCGCGTTCTCCGTCAAACAACGTAAAGCCCGCACAGGCCGCAACCCCCGCACAGGTGAAACCGTGCAGGTCAATCACAAACGCGTTCCCTTCTTCAAAATCGGCAAAAAAATGCATGAGCGCCTGAACGGCCTCGCCTCCAGCGGCGATGATGATATGAAGGATTAGTCCTGACGTGTGAGCGTTCAGGCTCTGGCATTCGTTCAGCCCAAAACCATGAAGTATAGGCCGTATCCTTGCTGACGCCGCTATCGGCGAGGAGTTCTTACCCCCGGGAGTATTACCGGCTTCCACTCGCTCACTTTCTTGCGTGCCTCATTGAGCTGTTGTTCTGAGAGGCTGTTGGAAATTTCAATGCGCTTGACAACAGCAGAAGCCTTTTCTTCCCCCTCAGGCAATGCGGCGGCAGCCAAGGCGAACCATTGATAGGCCTGAATAGGATTCTTCTTAAGGTCCGGTCCCCCGACGTCGCACATGCGTCCCAGTATCAACTGACAGTATGGATCGCCTGCGCTAGCGCCTTTTTGGTACATCGCCAGGGCGGCTTCAACCTTCACATCATCAGTTCCGTTGGAATACAAACGACATAGGGCACCCATGCCTGGCACGTATTTTCCCTCATCAACAGATTTTTTGTACCAAGTCATCGCTCGCTTCAGATCCTGAGAAAACCCCAGTCCCCTCTCGTAAAATAGACCGACACGGTACTGTGCGAAAGCATTGCCCTGTTTCGCGGCACGCAGGTACCAGAGCGCGGCATCGTCCTGGCTTTTATCTCCACCCTCGCCCGTTTCATACATACGCGCAAGAGCCACTTGCGCGGTCACATACCCTTTCTCAGCGGCCTGACGATACCACTCCAGCGCCTGCGCCAGATCTTTGGTCACGCCCTGCCCCAAGCGATACATCGTGCCAAGTGCCTCCTGCGCATATACATCGCCCTGTTTTGCCGCACCCGTGTACCAGCGCGCCGCCTCCACATCACTCACAGTGACACCCTCTCCCTTATGATACATATTGGCAAGATTATATTGTGCCCGCGGAGTGCCTTGCATGGCTGATCGCAAGAACCATTGCTCGGCGAGGCGCGGATCTTTTTCAACACCGATGCCGTCGCGAAACATTGTGCCTAAATTATTCTGAGCGACGGCATCACCCATGTTAGCCGCCTTGCTGTACCATTTGAAAGCTTCCTTGTCGTTCTTGGTCACACCATGGCCTGTGCTATAGGCATAACCGATAGAAACCATGGCGGGGAGATAACCCAATTCTGCCGACTTGTGGAACCAGCTGGCAGCACTGTAAATATCTTTCCCCATGCCTTGTCCGGCGTCCAGCATGGTGGCGATATAATACTCTGCTTCTGCATCATTACGCCCAGCGAGGCGCCAGAAAATTTTTTGCGCCTCGGTAGCATCACCATCACCCAAGGCGGCCAGGGCGCCCTCAACGCTGTCTTCGTAAGCGCTCTTCTGCGCCAACGCCGGAGATAAGGACAGGCATAATGACACCACGATCGCCATAAACCCGACGAAACGCGAACGACATGTTTGTGCGTTTTTCACTACTATTCGGCCATACCAATCGCTGCCATATACAGGTCAAGCAGTTCCTGTTCTTCGCGGCGCTTTTCAAGATTGGTTTTTCGCAAGGAAACAATTTTGCGCATTACTTTGGGATCAAAGCCGATGCTTTTAGCTTCACCATATACATCGCGGACATCCTCGGCGATCGCTCTTTTCTCTTCTTCCAAACGTTCGACCCGCTCGATAAAAGACTTCAGGCGATTGCCAGAGACCTCCTGTATTGAGCTAACTTCCTTTCGCTTTGTGTTCGATTTTACCATATTATACCCTCACTTGATGATTGAACAGAAACAATAAAAGTCCCCCTAAAAGAGGTCAAGTCCGAGAATCGGCTGGGGATAAAATCGTAATCTGGCTTCTCGCATCACACAACCTAAGCACTGCCACCATATCCTCGGCACAGAGACCAACACATCCCGCCGTGGGAGCAAATTCCGGTCGTGCCAGGTGCATGAAAATAGCGCTGCCCTTGCCTGCTACAGGGGGATTATCATTATAACCGATCACCACCGTGTAATCATAAAGGTGGTCATCTCGGGTCATCCGGTCATGTACCGCTATATACGGGAGCGTGATCTTTTTGTTGTAGTCAGGATGCGTCGGATCTTCGCACCAGCCAACCGTGGGGGTTAACACTTCGGTAGTCAACCCCGTCTCGGGCTTTGGCACCCGGTCCGCGCGATACAAAAGCTGACGCAGAGAAAATTGTCCTAGTGGAGTTTTGCCATCACCCTCTCTCTTATCCACCGCCGGAATAACTCCTGCCCGTCCCAGCGTGCAATCGAAGCGATGGGGGCCTATTCTCAGCGTACCTACGGTCGCCGTTAAAGATTTTGTCTCAACAACGATATTCACGACAATCCCCCGAACACAGGCTCCCAACTCTGCTGTAAAGCCTGATCCAACTCTGCCATCGTGATATTCACGCCCAACTTTTTTAAAGAAGTGACGCCATATTCACGGATCCCACAAGGGATAATGCCGTTATAATGCGTTATGTCCGGATCCAGATTGATTGATACACCGTGATAAGTAACCCACTTCCGAACTCGTATACCCACCGCTGCAATCTTCTCTTCCGAACCGTTCCCGGATACCCAAATTCCAATGCGGCCTTTACGGCGCTCTCCCTTAACATCAAGAGTCTGTAACACTGCAATCAACCACTCTTCTAAATCACGGACATACTGTCGCAAGTCTGCACCGCGCCGTTGCAAATCCATCATAACATAGGCAACGCGCTGACCGGGACCATGGTAGGTATACTGTCCTCCCCGGCCAGTCTCATACACCGGAAAAACAGGCGCCACCAGATCCCGTACCTGTGCACTAGTACCAGCGGTGTACAAGGGGGGATGTTGCAAAAGCCAAACCAAATCGTTATCCCCTTTATTGCGAATCAATCCGACCTTATCTTCCATAAATGAAATGGCATCGTCGTAGTCAACCGGCCTCTCATCCACCCGCCAGTCCGGTGGTATGACCATCGCAGTTCTGCTAGACGATATTGCCATAGGGCTTTCCTCACATCTTGACACTCCCTTCTAACATATTTACAAGTGGGTATCTTGCAATTTGTAAACATGGAGACGGCATAGTGGGCATTAAGTCATTTTTCAGAAAGATAGCTGGTAACCCGGCTCGCTCCCTTGTCGAAGCAGACAGAATGTTAACACGGAAGATGGCTCTCCCGGACAAAGGGGGGCACATTCTGCAGATCCAGTTTCTGGCGAAGCGGGACAGCGAGGGCTTTTGGGAAGTTTTTGATATCACCAGAAGCAGCGACCGCGGCCAATCGGTGGATATGGCTATGATGCGGGCTGATGCCACTCAAAAAGCCCTCATGAAACATCTGGGAAAAGACAGTCAGGGCGATAAAATGAATTTTGATGAAGCCTTTTTGGTACTGCGAGAACTGGAAGAAGGGTATTTGAAATACAGCGGAGCGGTGCCAGACAAAGAGCCTTTCGACCATTATATGGCAGCCTATCGCCTCCTGCCCCAACAGTTTCGTGAAGGGCTGGATGACGTATACCAAATGCGCCGTGACAAAAGCGATATTCTGCCGCGGCGTGATCCTCCCGCCAAATCACAAAACCTTCAAAAGCTGAAATAAGCAGTGCGCTTGCCTTTGTCTAATCGATCTGTTACTGAAATAGTACTTTTGGTAAGCTACCTTCGAAATTATCTACGATGTGCGGTCGTGGCGGAATTGGTAGACGCGCAGCCTTGAGGTGGCTGTGGGGCAACCCGTGAAAGTTCGAGTCTTTTCGACCGCACCACTTTCCCAATCTGTGTTTTCTACACACGGTATCTTTCGGTTTTGTCGCGTCGGCTTGCAATAGCTGTATAAAGTCAGAAATTTCATGCTATTCTGTGCTAGCTGATTTGATGAAAATTTTTGTCTGGTGATAATTATGTTAAAAAAAGACTCCATATACGAAGCCGCACTTGAGTATCACCGGAACCCGAACGGGGCCGGGAAAATTTCTATCATGCCTACTAAAGCTATGGCCAACCAGCGCGATCTGGCCTTGGCTTATTCTCCGGGAGTGGCAGCCCCCTGTGAAGAAATTGCCTCAAATCCGGCCTGCGTCAGCGAATATACCTCCCGTGGGAATCTGGTAGCCGTTATTACCAACGGCACGGCTGTGCTTGGACTGGGGGATATTGGTCCTCTGGCCGCCAAACCCGTCATGGAAGGCAAAGCCGTCCTGTTCAAAAAGTTTTCCGGTATCGACGCCATTGATCTGGAGATCAACGAAAAGAGTATCGACAAACTGGTGGATATTATTGCATCGCTGGAGCCAAGTTTCGGCGGCATCAACCTCGAGGATATCAAAGCGCCCGAATGTTTCGAGATCGAACGCCGTTTGAAAGAGCGGATGAAAATTCCCGTCTTTCACGATGACCAGCACGGCACCGCCATCATTGTTGGTACCGCTTTCAACAATTGGCTAACCTATTCCGGTCACAAAATAAAAGATGTCAAACTCGTAACCAGCGGCGCTGGCGCCGCCGCCATTGCCTGTGTCAATCTGCTCATTGCCCTGGGATTGCCTAAGAAAAATATTGTACTCACTGATCGTGCTGGTGTCGTGTACAAAGGCCGCAACGAAGGCATGGACGAGGCCAAAATGCCCTTCGCACAAGATACCAAAGACCGTACACTGAAAGATGCCATCAGAGAGGCAGATGTTTTCCTGGGCCTCTCCGCGCCCCGCGTTCTGGACCGCGCAATGGTCAAGTCCATGGCGGATGCGCCACTGATCATGGCGCTCGCCAATCCAACACCAGAAATCATGCCAGAAGAGGCGCGGTCTGCATCACCAAATGCCGTGATCTGTACCGGTCGCTCCGACTATCCCAACCAGGTCAATAACGCGCTGTGTTTCCCCTTTATCTTCCGGGGAGCCCTTGATGTTGGAGCTACTACTATTAATGAGGAAATGAAACTGGCTTGTGTCAAAGCACTCTCAGCACTGACAATGGCCGAGGCCAGTGCTGAAATAGCCACCGTTTACGGCGATGTTCCCCTGAAATTTGGTCCGGAATATTTGATCCCCAAACCCTTTGACTCGCGCCTGATCCTGGAACTCCCGCCCGCCGTGGCCAGAGCGGCGATGGACAGCGGTGTCGACACTCGTCCGATCAAGGATTTTGTTGTATCGCCAGCAGCTGGAAAAATATGTTTTCAAATCCGGTCAGCTGATGCGACCCATTTATGCCCGCGCCGCCGCTAACCTGAAAAGGATCGTTTTTGCCGAAGGGGAAGAAACTCGCGTATTGCACGCTGCTCAAACGCTCGTCGATGATAAAATTGCCAAGCCAATTTTGATCGGGCGAGAAGAGGTTATTCTAGCCCGTATCAAAAAAGCCGGCATGCGCCTGAAGAAGGATCGTGACTTTGAGCTCGTCAACCCTGACAATGACAAACGTTTCAATGACTACTGGCAAACCTATCACCGACTGATGGAACGCCAGGGAGTAACGCCGGCCAGCGCCAAACAGATCATCAGAACGCGCAATACAGTCATCGCCGCTTTAATGGTGCACAAAGATGATGCCGACGCTATGATCTGCGGCACAATCGGCCGCTACGACCAGCATTTCAAACATCTATCCAGCATCATCGGACTCGCAGATGACGCCCGCACTTATGCGGCATTGAATGTCATGATCCTGACAAAAGGTACTTACTTCATTTGCGATGCTTTTATCAATCCGGACCCGACACCTGAACAAATTTGTGATATGGCGCTACTCGCAGCGGAAGAAGTCAAAAAATTCGGTATGGAGCCTAAAATTGCTCTGCTATCCCATTCAGATTTTGGCAGCCTAGAGCATCCAGAGGCAGCGAAAATGCGGGAAGCCACCAAACTGATTAAAAAACGTTCCCCCTCCCTTGAAGTCGAAGGGGAAATGACCGCCTCAGCCGCACTGTCAGAGGAAATCCGGTCCAAACTGTTTCCCAACTCCGAGCTCAAGGGGCAGGCCAACCTTCTGATCATGCCCAACATAGCATCAGCCAATATCAGCTTTCATATGCTGAAAGCGCTTGATGATGGCATTGTCGTTGGGCCGCTACTGATGGGTGCACGCAGATCAGCGCACATCCTCATGCCATCCGTGACATCCCGCGGCATTATCAATGCCGCCGCCTATGCCTGCGCCAATGCCGGCCTCATGGAAAAGAGTCGCCTAAGAAAAACAAAGAACAAGGTCACACGTCTCAAAAAACACGCATGATGGCTTTGACATGGAAGAACCAGAGGAACTGAAGAAGCCGGAAACTGCCCCTGAAGCAGAAGAGTTACAAGTCGGTTTGCAGGACGAATTTATCCGTGAAATTGCAGAGCTTCTGGATCTGAACTACGCCGACCGTGTTCAGGAACTCTGCCGCGATCTGCCAGCAACGGATGCTGTGGAATTAATCGTCAAGCTGGACAGCGCGCACCGCCACAAGCTGGTGGAAGTACTGGAAACCGATCTTCACCCAGAAACATTTTCTTACCTCGACCGTGAAATTCTGAATGACCTGCTGGAACACATGTCAGCCCGGCATATCGCCTCCATCGTCAATGAACTGGATAGCGACGATGCCATTCGCCTGATCGAGCACCTCGACGAAGACCGTCGCGGCAATATCGTGCGCCACCTAAACCGAAAACTACGCGCCGCTGTCGAGGAGGGACTGACCTACCCCGAAGAAAGCGCAGGACGCATGATGCAGCGTGAATTTGTCGCTATTCCCCAATTCTGGACAGTGGGCAAGACGGTGGATTACCTACGTGCGGCGGCGTCTACGTTGCCCGAGCGGTTTTATAATATCTTTATAGTCGATCCAATGCACCGATTTGTTGGTGCAGTTACCCTCAGCCACGTCTTGTGTGCCCAACGCTCCGTGAAGGTAGATGCGCTTCTGGGTGAGGAACACGTCACCATACCTGTCGACATGGATCAGAAACAGGTCGCCTTCCTGTTCCGCCGCAAGGATCTGCTGTCAGCGCCAGTTGTCGACAATGACAAGCAACTGATCGGCGTCATCACCGTCGACGATGTCGTTGACGTTATCCATGAGGAAGCCGAGAAAGACATCTTAAAATTGGGAGGAGTAAGTGATTCAGACATTTTTCGCTCTACTTCTTCTACCGTACGAGCGCGCTTCTGGTGGCTCGGCGTCAACCTTCTGACAGCATTCATTGATACCTTTGTCATCAGCTTGTTTGAAGGAACAATCGAAAAGATTGTAGTGCTGGCCTCTCTGATGCCAGTAGTTGCCTCTATGGGGGGCAATGCTGGGACCCAAACACTCGCCGTTGTCGTCCGCGCCATCGCCACTCAAGAACTGACTTCTGCCAATACCTGGCGCACCATTATCAAAGAACTCGTAGTGGGCAGCATCAATGGGATTCTATTCGGGTCGCATTTTTAGGCCTGGCGGCATGGCTGATGGGTTAGAAGAAACTGACAGTTAAAACTCTGGTCCGTTCTTTTTGCGTTTTTTTAATAAAGCAAGGCCCGACATGATGACAATGCCATCAAGCACAACATGTCTCACTCCACTTTGTACGACAATTTCAGCACTTTTATGTCGTGATAAAACTTGCTGCTCACTCAACGAACAGGGTTGGCCGTTGGCTAACTTCTGCTCACAGAGACTGGTCTCATCCGCCGCCTTAAAGTTGAAATGTTCTGGGAGATTTGTGGCAAAACCAATCATATCTGAGGTGCCTAAAACAACGCCAACAGTGAGGACGGCTGCTCCGAATAGCTTACCTAATTTATTTTTCATGTGTTCTCTCCAAGAGTTATATTGTAATTTGAGCATAATATGTGGAACTTTAAGCACTGTTAATACTTATGTTAATAATCTGAAATATCGCCCTTTTTGGGTGTTTGTTCTATTGTGGAGGGCGGTTTTACTTCCCGGTCAGGAGAGCTGATATGAAGGGTCACGCCATGGCGAAAGAAACTTATGTCCCGGTTGCGCAATCGTTTCCGTCCCTGAATTTTGATCTGGGCGAAACGGCGGAAATGCTGCGGCAATCTGTCCGGGGGTTTGCCCAGGCAAAGATCGCCCCACGTGCCGCTGATATCGACCACAGCAACCAGTTTCCGAACGAACTCTGGCCCGAGATGGGCAAGTTGGGATTACTCGGTATCACCGTCCCCACCGAATTTGGCGGTACGGGCATGGGCTATCTCGAACACATCATCGCCATGGAAGAAATCAGCCGCGCCTCGGCCAGCGTCGGTCTTTCCTATGGTGCGTTTTCTAATCTTTGTGTTAACCAGATCAACCTCAATGGCACCAAGGAACAAAAGAAAAAATATCTGCCTGACCTGTGCGCCGGCAAAAAAATTGGCGCCCTGGCCATGTCGGAAGTCGGCGCCGGCTCTGATGTTGTCTCAATGCAGTTGAAAGCAGAAAAAAGGGGCGATCGCTATATGCTGAACGGCACCAAGATGTGGATCACCAATGGACCTGATGCTCACGTCTTGGTCGTCTACGCCAAGACCGATGCCGCTGCGGGATCCAAAGGTATCACCGCTTTTATCGTAGAAAAAACGTTTAAGGGATTCTCAACGGCACAGAAACTTGACAAACTCGGCATGCGCGGATCCAACACGTGCGAACTTGTGTTCCGGGACTGCGAGGTGCCGGAAGAAAATATTCTGGGACAGGTTGGCAAAGGCGTGAATGTGCTGATGAGTGGTCTTGATTACGAACGCACCATCCTGTCCGGCGGACCACTGGGCATTATGCAGTCCTGCATGGATATCGTTCTGCCTTATTTGCACGAACGAAAACAATTCGGCCAGTCGATTGGCGAGTTCCAGCTAATGCAGGGAAAACTCGCGGATATGTACGTCGCCCTTAATACGACTCGTGCCTATGTTTATACCGTCGGCAAAGCCTGCGACCGCGGAGAGGTTACCCGCAAGGATGCCGCCGGCGCTATCCTATACTCTGCCGAAAAAGCCACCTGGATGGCGCTGGAAGCCATTCAATGTCTCGGGGGCAATGGCTATATCAATGACTACCCTACCGGTCGGTTGCTGCGTGATGCCAAGCTCTATGAAATCGGCGCCGGCACCTCTGAAATCCGCCGCATGCTGATCGGACGCGAGTTGTTTAAAGACAGCGAATAGAAAGTAAGGCATCATATGAAAATAGGTGTCCTAGGTGCCAGCGGCCGTATGGGAAAGATGGTTGTCCAGGAAGTTCTTTCCGGACAATACAATGCGGAGCTGGGTGCTGCCATTGACCTTAATGACAATAAAGCAGACGCCTTTCAGGCCTGCGATGTGATGATTGATTTTACAGCCCCGG
>JACQAA010000088.1 GCA_016195185.1 Pseudomonadota bacterium
AGACAATCACCTGCACATCGGACAGATCAGGAATTGCATCTCGCGGTGTGTTCAGCAGGCTGTATACACCCAACAGGGCCAGGAACAACGCCCCGAGCAAAACCGCAATGGGGTGCGCAACCGAACGTTCGATGATTTTTCCGATCACGACACAGAATGACTGGACGACACAAAATGAATCATATTATTTTGGCTCCACTGCCTCGCTCGCGAGCTTGTGCAAGGCCTCTTGCAAGCGGCTTTCGGAATCGAGCAGGAACTGCGCGGAGGCGACCACCGTCTCCCCCTCCTTTACTCCGGACAGTACTGCATAGTGCTCGCCGCTTTCGCTGCCAAGTTTAACCGCTTGCGGACGGAATCGACCCTCGCCAAGTGCCAGAATCACCCAGTCGCGCGTACCGCTGCGCAGCACGGCAGATTTAGGCAACATCAATTGGGTTTGGGAGGCGCCCTGTATTTTCACTTGCGCGAACATATCGGGGCGCAACAAGCGCCTTGGGTTTGGCAAAACAATACGTACCTTTGCGACACGCGTTTGTGCGTCCACGGTCGGATAAATAAAATCCACCTGGCCCTCAAAAGTTTTTTCCGGAAGCCCTTGAACGTCAACCTGTGCACGGCTACCCGCGCGCAACGCGGCATAATCTTGGGTATACACATCGGCGAGCACCCACAACTCGGACAGATCCGCCAGCACGAACAGTTCCGTGCCGGCGGGAACGAATCCGCCTTCATTTACATTTTTCTTCAGTACCGTACCGCTTTGGGGGGAGTAAATCGTGACAAGTCGTGGAACGCCTCCCTCAGCCGCCATTCTTTTCATTTGCGTCTTGCGTACTCCAAGCGATTCCAGCCGCATCTGAGTGGCCACCGCAAGCTCAGTCGCATTACGATGTAGTGCCGCATTCGCATTGGCGGGTAGCGAGCTTTGATAACGCAGAGCGCTCAGGTATTCCTGCAATAGCGCGTCCAGATCCGGGCTGTACAAATCAAACAAGGGTGATTCCTGCGTGACATTCTGACCTACCGCCGTCACGTGTAATTTCTCAATGTAGCCTGCGATTTTACTGGTGACGATGGTGCTCATCGCCTCATTGAGGGCCACGACACCACTGGCGCTGATCTCTCCCGCGACCTTGCCTTTGCCAACTTTGGCCGTACGTACGCCAATGGTTTGAACCATTGCCGGTTCGATGACGATCAACCCTGGTTCGCCACGAGCACCGGGCGCCAAGTCATTTTCATATACCGGGATATAGTCCATGCCCATTTGATCCTTCATGGGTTTGTCGGAGACATGGCCCGTGCCCATTGGATTCTTGTAGTAGAGCAACTTGCGCTCCTTGGAAGGAGCCTCGCCCATACTGACGACCCAGTACAACACCAGAATGGACACAACTATGCCGAGAACGATGGCAATTGCGCGTGTAGCGATTGATCGTTGTTTCAACTGCCGAAAGAGCTGCTTCATTTCCGGTCCCTGTTCACGTTCAGGGGTTTGAGTGACATCTTCTGTTCCATATACGCCGGCAAAACACCTGTCTCACGCGTGAGATCGGCCAGTATCTTTTCATAAGTTATGCGCAGTTGCAGCGCCTCGATCTCAGCCAAATAATGTGCACGATAGGCGTCTAACAATTCAACAATGTCGAGCCGACCACCTTGATACTCCGCCATGGCGGCGTTTTGCTGCTGTTCCGCACGCGGTAAAATTTCCTGTTCGTGGATCGTCAATAGATCGTGCTGGGTGCGCGCCTGAGCGTGAAGCGCGAGACGCTGCGCATGATCTCAACCTGGGCCATGCGCATCGGGACACCCTTCTCCAAGGCTTTCTTGATCAAGTCATCCTGATCCGCCGGCAACAAGCTCAAGACTCCCAGGCTTGGGCTAGGCAAAACCGCCTCCAGCCGGTGATCCATTAGCATATTAAGCTTAAGCATCGCTTCCAAACGCTGGTATTGGAGTTTCAAAAGCTCAGCGTGCAGGCGCGCGGCCTCGGGCGCGAGATCGCGCGCACCAGAACGCTTACCCATACGTGACTTGAAGGCCGGTATGTAAGCATCGATGAGACGCTTGTGATTTTCCAACAGGGCAATGCTTTTATCCGCCAGCGCAAAATTGTAAAACTCTTGCGTCGCCTGCCATTGCAGCATGAGGTGATGTTCCAAGGCCTGCAACCGCACTCGCTCAGCATCCTGCCGCCCAATTTGCACACGTGGATCACTGTCGCCACCGCGCGGAACTCGTTCCAGGGCGGCAAGGTAAGCGCGATGTTTGGCATGCGTCTCAGGAAAACGGGTGAAGACCTGCTTCACGACCCATTCGAGCGACAAGGGGCTGGGTGGTTTGAGCGGTGGCCAGGTTTCAGCATAGACCGTGAAACAGCATGACCAGCCGATGGCCCCGATCAAGAGTTCTTTAAGTTTCACAGGCAAGGGATATCAGAAACCCAGGAACCAGGGAATAGGAAGCAAATAATATCCATCAAAACAACGCCGCGCCATCCGTCGATAGCGCGGCGTTGGATAAAAAACTTATCTCAGCAGGCGTTCGCCGACGCCGGTGTTCCAGAGCAAACGTTGATGGCTTGATTTACAAAGCCAACCACTGTTTTCTTGTGTGGCTCCAGGAACTCGACTTTGGCGGTGTA
>JACQAA010000114.1 GCA_016195185.1 Pseudomonadota bacterium
CAGCTTTGTTGCAAGATATTGGAACCGACAAAGACTATATAAAAAATATCTCTCGTGGTGTTTATTACCATCCGGGGGTTACGCTTGCAGTGGCAGAGGTATTTGGTGAAGTTTCAGCATGGGAAGGTTTTTGGGCAATGCGCAAAACAGAGTATGGATGGATCAAGGTGAATCTTGTTGATTGCGATATTGAGATACCTGAACATCTAGCAGTAACAAATAAATCGCTGATGCCCGTAGATGTGTGCATAGATTATAATATTATTTTTTATGAAGGTATCTATTACGGTGTACGCCAATCCCTTGGCGAGGTGAATTTAACCGTTGGGCAAGAAACACTTTTTAAACAATATCATGAAGGTGATATTTTTTCTGGTTCTTCCGTCAATGAAATACGAATGCATATTGTTTTTCACAAATACTCAAGTCGGGTAACTGAGATAATTGATACGCTGACTAATAAACTATCTGAAAATAGTGAAAATGTTGCGAAAATGTTAAATGTATTAAAAGGACTAAGAGAGGAATTGAATTCGTTGGAGAAATTTACGTCATCCGCAGGCAAGCTGGAGGACATGAAAGAAAAATATGTAGGTTAAATAACTTTTCGGTACCGATTCCTCAGTGCGTGTCCGTTATATTGTTGGAGTATCATCGTAGGCAACCTCAAGATTTTGTTTGTAATTGGTGTGGCTTTAATTCTCATAAATATCAGTGACTAGGTTTGGTGTACTACTAGGAATGTATTTATCGGGCAACGCCAGATCGAGGAGGTTAAATGAAAATAATTAAGAAAAGCATTCGCAAAAATGTCCGGTTAAGCATGGTGTTGTTGGACTGGAGCGTGCGCGAGAGTTTTCATCTGCTTCACTATCTGCGCAAGCAAACAATCCCCCGGGATCAATTTGAGGTGATCATCATTGAATATTACGATCGTGTCTCCGAGGCGCTGAAGCCGTTTGAGGATCAGGTAGATACCTGGGTTCTGCTTGAGATGCCCAAGGAATGTTATTACCACAAGCATCTGATGTACAACGTAGGCATCGTTTTGAGCCAGGGAGAGATCGTCATGATTGGTGATTCAGATGCCATGGTGAAGGAAACGTTCGTCGAAACGATTCTCCATTCGTTTCAGCAGAATCAAAAAATCGTGTATCACGTTGACCAGTTCAGGAATATCCGCAGGGATTTCTACCCCTTCAACTATCCAAGTTTTGACGAAGTACTTGGCGAAGGATGCATAAATAATATGGGTGGCAAAACGATCGGCATCCTGGATCAGGACGATCCCATGCACTCGCGGAATTATGGTGCTTGTATGTGCGCAAAAAGGGAGGATCTGATTGCCGTAGGCGGTGCCGATGAACACATTGATTATCTCGGCCATGTGTGCGGCCCCTACGATATGACATTTCGGCTGATGAATTATGGGCGTCGGTTGATATGGGAAACCAATGAATATATGCATCACACATGGCATCCGGGGTCGGATGGCGTTGATAACTATGTTGGCCCTCACGACGGAAAGAACATGTCCACGACGGCATTCCAGGCCTTACTGAGTGGACGGACAAAGCCGCTCGTCATGAATCCAACCTTGCGTACGCTCCAAAAATCAGATCCGGTGGAACGTCAAGACAGTGACCCTCTTTTGGCAGAACTTATCAATCCTGACTATGTCCGTTTATTCCAGAAACCATCTCAGGACGCTACAGACTCCAACACATCTTCACAAGATGCTGTTTATGCGTCGTACAAAGAAAGAAATAATTGATGCCCGGGAACCGCGCCTTGTTGAAAGCATCGGGGCCTGCAACATCGTGCAGGTGAGCAATTCATACGCCGTGGTCCCGCAGTGCATCGGGCCCGTCAATTTTTTTGATATGCACCAGCGCCTTCGACCCGAGATTGTATGGACAGACAGTCTCTTCGATGCGCGAACGGCTGCGGAAAAAAATGTTCAACCGATCAAATATACCAACCATCTGTGGCTTGCCAATGCATTGAACGGAAATGGCCGGAGGAAAACGATCAGACGACTGTTCAAGAGAATAATTGGTGATTAGATTTCAAGAATCGCGTATGTCAAGCATGGCCAGGCATGTTTTCTGCATAACAGGTTCCCAACATTGCCGTCGATGGATTTTTCGCAGAGCCAGCTCACTCCGTGTGATCATGGCAAGTAATAAACTGCGCCAATAATACATATGCGTTTTTTGAGAAAGAGCACGAAGCCACATCCCGATCTAAGTTTTATTTTCTTGGATTGGAGCGTCCGCGAAAGCTTCCACATTCTTGATTACCTGAGCCGCCAAACTATCGACCGCGATCGTTTCGAGGTGATAGTTATCGAGTATTATTCCCGCGTTTCAGAGGCGATTCGCAAGTATGAAGAACATGTAGATACATGGGCGCTGCTGGAGATGCCGGAGGATGCTTATTATCACAAGCATCAGATGTACAATGCTGGCTTAGCGCTAAGTCATGGAAGGATTCTGGCAATTGGTGACTCAGACGCGATGGTGCGCGAAACCCTTGTTGAAAGCATTTTATGTGCATTTTCACACGATCAAAATATTGTTCTGCATATCGACCAATTTCGCAATCACAGCGAGGATATGTATCCTTTCAATTTCCCCAGCTTCGATAAAGTGTTGGGCGATGGTTGCGTCAATAATGTCAATGGGAAAACATCCGGTCTACGCGATACTATAGACCCGCTTCATACGCGTAATTATGGTGCATGTATGTGCGCTTTGCGGGAGGATCTTATTTCCATAGGGGGAGCCGATGAACATATCGATTATCTTGGCCACATCTGTGGCCCCTACGACATGACATTTAGGCTGATAAATTCCGGCCGGCGTGAAATATGGTTGGAGGACGAATTCACCTATCACACCTGGCATCCAGGGCAGGCGGGGGACGGAAACTATCTGGGGCCGCACGACGGTCGTCATATGTCTACGACCGCTTTGCGCGCATTGCTAAGTGGACGCGTGCCGCCTCTGGTTGAAAATAACGCTATTCGTCAGTTGCGACTGGGCGCCTCGTCTCAAGACGAGGTTCTGTTTGAGAAAATCGTAGATTTCGATAGGGTTAACTTATGGAGAAAAAATAACCTCTCCGGCATCGCACGCTCAGAATGCCAAGGGGCCCAATTCATCGAATCGTTTAGGGGCGCCCGCATCTCCCAGGATAAACAGCGGTTCACTGCGGAATGGATCGCGGAAATCTCTACGTGCCGCCACAAAAGCGACCCGCCGCTGAGTGTCCATTCATTTTCATCAATTTCGGAAGCAAAAAAAACTATTTCAGAGTATCTGCCGTTTGGTCTTAGGCTGCGCATACGTTTGTTTGCCATGTTAGCGCTTGTGTGGCGTCTCACGGGTTTTTTATGGCAGGCGGCGCGCACCGACAGGCGGGTGCTCAGCCTGCGCCCAGGAAAGATCTCTGATCATATCGGTCGCGGCCTCAAAGAGAGGGTATTGCATTCCTCCGATGCGGCCAATTTGATTGTTTTGTTGGTGACGCGACGAAGCGAGGCTATTCACAGTAAACCGTTGGTCGTGGTCCTGGGAAAGGGGGATGCCTTGATAATGAGGCTGTTTATCTGGCTGCGGTTACTGCCGACGGCCACGGTGGTCGAGGCGAAGGATCGTGACTCGGCGCGTCAGGTAGCCGCTTCTGTTACGGAAGGAGATGGTGCGGTATTATTGTCGGGCAACGCATATGTCCGGTTTTATTCGGATTTTGCGGTTTGCCCGCGTAATAAAGTGGTAATAGTCTAGTCACGGACATGGACTGTGCGTCCGCTATCCGGATTTGGAATTGTCGCACCCGGTATTCTTGGCTGACAAAAGGACAGAAAGTTGGACGCGAGCACCGTCAATAAATTAGGGCCGACACTGGGCAGCACGAGGGATCTCCCGGTGGGGTGGCAGGCAACACGCCCATGGAGCAGCCACGACAGCATTTCATTGCTCGTTCCGACTCGCGGGCGTCCAGAGATGTTGCGCCGGATGTTAAACAGCCTGTTTTCTCTGGCCGATTCTCCCCATATCCTTGAAGTAATCGTTTACATTGACGACGATGACGCTGAAACCTTGGCGTTCGATATAAGCTCTTGGAACGTTACTAGAATCGTTGGGCCTCGCCAGACGATGGGGAAACTTAATGCAGCATGTTATGCCAAGTCCAGGGGCGATATCGTCATGCTTGGCAATGACGATATGGTTGTTCGTACGCGCGGCTGGGATACGCGCATTCGCGATGAAGTGCGACATTTTCCAGATAGGGTGTATCTCTTGTATCCCAATGACATGCACAAACGGCGCAAGATCTGTACTTTCCCGATTCTTTCCCGCGTCACGTGCGATTCGATAGGCGATCCGTTCCCAGCTGAATACCGCGGCGCCTTCATCGATGTCCATGTCATGGACATCTTTGAGCGCTTACGCGGTTTCGACCACACCCGGATCGTTTATCTTGACGATGTCGTCTTTGAGCATATGCACTATCGGACAGGAAAATCCGAACTTGACTCGACCTACCGTGAGCGAGATCGGTTTGGTGACGATCAATCATTTCTTGTCCTCAATGATGCCAGAGGCTGGGCTGTCGAGAGATTAAGGGCCATCATTGATGGCATAGGGCCGATGCCAGATGAACGACTGGCCTCGGCACGTCCAGCCGGCGGTTGGTTCTTTCAGCTTACATGGAATATCCTCTATGGCGGCTCTTCCCCATTTTTGTGGCGTTTCCGGTTATTTATCTGGATGTGGTTGCGGTTTATTTACCGAAACGTCAGAAAACTGATCGCGAGACACTCATAAATTTATAATTGATAGGATATAAAGATAAAATATTTTATCGCGCCATCCTCTGTACCGCTTGTGTCAACGAAACACGTCTCTTGACGGGCTGCCCGAAGAGGTTCAGGCCATATCAGCGCACATTCAAGGTGCCATCTTCTGAACCGTGATTTTTATCGGACACGCATCATTCTTGGAATTTTTGATAAAGGACACGAGCGCAGTGCCTGGCTCCAGGACCAACTCATGAAAACTACATTATTGGTAATGACATTGAACGAGATAGGAGGCATGAAGCGAATAATGCCCCAAATCTCACGTGAGTGGTGCGACCAGATCATCATCGTTGATGGTGGTTCCACTGACGGTACCATCGAATGGGCCAAGGAGCAGGGATATGAAGTGTATGTACAAAAACGCCCTGGTTTCCGGCATGCCTAC
>JACQAA010000115.1 GCA_016195185.1 Pseudomonadota bacterium
GTTTTCACGATCGTTCTGGCCCGTTACCACAATGACCTTGGTATCGGGGCTTTGACTCACGATCTCTTCTAATGTTGCTAATCCTTCGGTGATGCCGTCGGCATCTGGCGGCAAACCCAAATCCAAGGTTATCACTGGCGGCTGATGGCGACGCACTTGCTCCATGGCGCTAACGCGGTCACCGGCCACAATTACCTCGTAATGGTCAAAACACCAGCGCAATTGGTCTTGTAGGCCGGGATCATCTTCTACCACCAGCAATATATTGCGCATCTGCGCCACGGGAATCATGTTTTAACGCAGGTTTTGTTGGTATCTGAGCGGCTCAACTACGGGCTGATAAGGTAAATGGATGCGGAAGACCGTGCCTTGCCCGGGCCTGCTCTCGACCTGGATATCGCCTCCCAATGAACGCACGAATTCACGGGCCTCGTAAACGCCGATCCCCATGCCTGCATTACCCTTTGTTGTCTGAAATGGTCGAAACAAACGAGCATTGATAAAGGCCTCATCCATACCACAACCGGTATCTTCCACCTCAACCACGGCATTGCCATCCACTTTCACCAGCCTGACTATCACCCTTCCGCTTTCCGGCGTCGCATCCTGGGCGTTCCGTATGACATGGCCCATTACCGAAGCGAGCCTATCGCGATCTGCCGCGATTATTACGTCGTGATTCTGACACTCAAAAAACGGTCTAGGCTTGGCAACTTGTGCGTCGCGTACAACTTCCTCCAGTAACTTCGCCAAGTCGACCGCCCTTGCGGATTCAGTCTGCACACCATCGCGCATCCGATTCAGCAACCGGTTCATCTTCGTCACGGAGTTTTCCACGGTACTAATGACGTTCTCCATGAAAAGCGGGTTGGTTCGATGGCGCGCTGCGTTTGACACAACCAGTGACAGCTGAGAAATAAGGTTCTTGAGATCATGAACGACATAGGTTGAAAGCCGGTTAAACGCCTCAAATTGACGAGCCTCGGCCAAGGCTTGCGAAATGGCATGTTGCGCCAGATAACTGGCGGCCTGGCTGCCACTTGTTTTAAGCAGATCACTATCCTCCCAGTTGAAATGCTTATGGCTTGCCGGAGATCGCGTCAGCACCACAAAACCCAGAAGACCGTCGTGCAAAATTAGCGGCGATATCAACCAGGCGTTAGGAATGAATTTGAGCCAAGACGGCATTCTCAGATCGCCAAGGCTTCTGTAAAGCCCGGGGTCACGCTGATATTCATCGAGATTAATTACCCATTTTTGAATCTCAAGAAACTTGACAAGCGAGCTGTCAGCGGGCTCGCTGGCAGAGGCCGGCAGAGTTATATTCCAGTGAGCCTCGGGTTTAAATATTCCGTCCTGATGCCCATCGTGCCGGACCCATAATACACCGCCCGGCGAATCTACCATCTGCGCGATGGCGTGAATAACACGCACAGGCAAAGGGATATTTTGAACACTCGATGACAAAGTGCGGATAAATCGCAACCATTCTTCGCGGTAGTCGTACTTATAGTGAAAGAAATGCTTGTTGATGAAGACCCGCAAATGCGCGCGCAATGGGCTTGAAAACAACAGGATCAATAGAAGCAAGCCCGCCCCGAACAGGAAAATGGTCTGCGCCACCGCGCCCCATGTCCCGCCATAATCGCGGACATAATATCCGCCCACACCCATCGCCAGAAGGTAAATACCACTGCCCAAGAGAGCGGATGTGTGAAAAGCCACCCGTCGCGAAATGAAGAGTCGCACCGACCACTGCGGATTTCTGGCAAGCGCAACGCCAATTACAGGCACAACAGCCGCGTTGATGAACCCACGCGCCTCCCACAGCGCTGGATCTATGCGCTGAAACAACAGCGCATCCGAATAGAGATAGAAGTCGTAGGTGAAAATTCCACCTATCGCCAAACACAGATATTTGATTGCACGTAACAGCTCCGAAGGAGTGTTGCGCAGAATCTGTTCCAACAACACCAAGCCTATGACAGCCAAGAGCAGATGCCCTGCCAATTCATAGTCAATGCCCATGAAAAATGAAGTAGCTGAACCACCAAAATAACGATACAGGCTCAGCAACATAGTAACGACGGTGAAGCTATAAACGGCATACCGAGCAATACGTAGACCGGCTGACACTTCATCGGTTGTGCCCGCCCTGACGTTCAGGATATACAACAGGAACGCCAGCCAGGCGAAATCGCGCTGGAGCTCGAGAAGCTGGGGAACAAGCAGGATGGTGTCAAATGCCGCCTGGTATGCGGCTGCGGATGCCCATACCACGGTAGCGGCAGAGGCCAGCGCGAGATAACGCCTGAATACGAAGCCGGTTTGTCCAATCAGCAGAGCTATGAATAGGGCAAGAAAAATGCCCCCCGCTGTTGCGTAACTAATAACCCCAAGAGTCATAGAGTCAACAAATTTGGCTGGCGCGGAACAATCGCATGCATGCTTTTATCATACCTTTATTGCGGCCTGGCGTTGCTGACGACACAGAGCCCAATCTATGGAAATAACAAGATAGAACAAGGCTTGGAAAGCGGCACAATACTCCTGTTACGCTTCAACATGACTGCTAACACTCGTCTGCCATCACAGGGTAATTTGTGGGAATTCCATGCTGAACGTGCTCAGAGGGGGCCTCCCGCCATCCACAAACCAACCAGGCCCGAGCATGCTCTGTACCCTTTAAAACTTTACAAGATATACGACATACTAAATACTAATATACAGGAATGTGGAAGTTAAGAAAGTAGCTCAACCCCTTGTTTTTCCAGAGGAAGCAAGGCACAACTGACGAGCGATGTTAAGCACCGGGACAATAAGCCTTTTCAAGCCTTTTTCCGCGGTGCTGAACAAAAAATCTCGGAGCAATATCACAACTTAAGACAAGATCTCAACCGCCATTCATGGGATCTGCTTGAGTGTGGCTCTCGCTTCGTCAATTCCCGGGAAATCGATCTCAGTCTGCACCGCCTTGGACAGATGAGTCTTCGCCTCTGGCATCTTCCCTTGCTTGTAATAGGCCATCCCAAGGTGATACCGGAATATGGGGACCGACGGCATTTGATTTACCACGCCACTCAGCACTGTGACCGCCTTGTCCGTCTCACCCGCCTTGTAATACACCCAACCCAAGGTATCCCGGAAAACATATTGCGACGATGATTCGAAACGCACAGCCAATTCCTTCGCCCTCTTCAGGCTCTGTGAGTCTGTTTTTTGCTCCGCAAGAAGCACAGCAAGATTGTTTGCCGCCAGATCGCTGCTTGGATCCTTTCCGAGGATACGCTCATAAGCGGCTACCGCATGCTCATAATCATGGGCGCGCTCATACGTGGCGGCGAGATGAAACAATAGTTGTGGATCCTCGGGCAGTGCGCGCAAACCTTCTTGGTCCACCTCGCTCGCTGCCGGAAAGTTGCCGCGCACAAGGTAAAGATTAGCCAGATTTCTATAGGGCACATTCCATTTTGGATTAACTTCAATGGCCTTGCGGAAGGATTTCTCTGCCGCCTCATACTTTTTCTGCAAACCATATACTTCACCAAGGAGCTCATGCGCGAAGATATGATCCGGTGATCCCTTGATGATCTCGTTAAGACGTGCAACAGCCTTGTCCGGTTTACCGCGCGAAACGTTCGTATTCACGATTGCTGTTAAAATCTGAAATGTATCCTTGGTTTTTTTCAGGGCTGCTTCAAATTCCCGAATCGCATTATCATATTTCTTCTGCGATAAAAAGAATTGACCTAGTTGATAATAGCCAACGGGATTGTCCGGATGCTCCGCCTTAACCTTCTCAAGCGCGCTCTCAGCGCCCTTAGCGTCCCCTTTACCAGCCATGAGTCCGGCTCTCGCCAGTAATGCATTCAGATCATTCGGCGATATTTTCAGAGCTTCGTCTACTTGCTTCAGCGCGCCATCATAATCCTTCGATCTGGCGTAATAACTTGCAAGCGCCAACCGGGCTTGCACACTCTTGGGATTTAGCTCAACCGCCTTCTGCAGCGTTGTTCTGGCCAGATCAGTTTCGTTCTTTAACATGTGCGCGTCCGCTAGCATGATAAGCCCGTTCACTGAATTCGGCTGATCCTTGAGAACCGACCGGAACGCCACTATCGCGTCATCGGCGTTACCCTTTGCCATGGCCACTGAACCTTTCATGACCAAAGCATCGTTGTCGCGCGGGTTTTCCTTCAGTACTTTAACGGCGAGATTTTCCGCCTCTTCACGTTTTCCCTGACGGAACAGCAGTTCCGCTAAACGGTTTCTGGCTGTCAGGCCGTCCACCTCCACGCCTGTTTCATCAATAATAGCGCGGTAGGTCTGCTCGGCCTTATCGTTCGCGTTCGTTTGCACATAGAGCTTCGCTAGGCCAAAACGCAATTCATAAATCTTGGGGTTGGCTTTAATTGCGGCAAGCAGCTCGGTTTCAGCCTGGGCAACACCTCTTCGCGAGATAAGAAAGTCCGCCAGCACCAGATAACGGTTAGCGTCATGGGGGCTTGCCTCGATGGCGTCTCGTAGAGTCTTTTCCGCTTTATCAAGCTGCTGCCGCGATGAGTAAAATGATGCCAGCGCTACCCTGCTCTCCAGGTTCTCCGGCTGAAGGGATATGATTTCATGAAAAACCTGTTCGGCCCTGTCTGTATCGTTTTTTCCTATCAATAAATTCACCAAACTGATACGTAATGGAATATTCTTTGGATTCTTGGCAATGCTGTCAATCAATACTTTGATGGCCTTGTCGGGTTCTTTTTGCGCCTCATAAAGAGAAACTAGCAGCGCAATGGCGTCAATTTGGGTGGGGTCTTTTGTGATAATATCACTCGCCTCGCGGATCGCCCCACTGACATCTTTCTTCCTGGCCATAATTGCCGCCTTCAGCACCCTCCCGTTCACAGAATCAGGCTGTTTAGCCAGAATCGCTTCCATCATTTCTGACGCCTTAGACTCGCTTCCTGACAAGAGGTATATAAAACCTAGCTTGGCGCGGGCATCTAGATGGTCGGGATTGAGATCTACTGTTTTGGAGTAACTTCCGAAAGCCTTGTCCCAGTTCTTGTTTTTTTCCTCAATCAAACCGAGCTGGTAATAGGCCTCCGCATATTTAGGGTCTATCTGCAGAACATTTTGGAATTCGATCCTGGCCTTATCGTAATTTTGCTGTTCCATGTAGGCCTTGCCTTTGGCCAGATATTTGGACTTGCGCTGTTCCGCGCCACCGCACCCTGCCGCAATCAGCGCCGCGAGACACAACATAATTATCAATGCGATTGTCTTCTGTGATTTCATTGCTCTTCCTCAGTCAAAATCAATCATGTTGTGGATGATGTTACTTCACTGCGACGCCAATTACGCGTTACCCTCTCCTGCAATAAGGCGCCATTATATAGTCTTTACCTGCAGATTAAGACAACTGATCATCCGCTGAGCCACTGACAAGGTGCGCAGCACCGCGGCAATGATCCCGAGGCAGCCGCGTCGCGCGCGGGGCGTAAGCCAATATGGCGAGACGCATTGGTTTATCCCGTCTCGCCGCACGGCGCGGCGTACACGCGCTGGAAATCATTTTCTAATTATTCCCCGTTGTGACAGTAGCGCCATAACCTTGCTGGCACATTCATCCAGGGGCCAAACGTTTGTGTCCAGTATCAGTTCGGGCTTTTCAGGCGCTTCATATGGCGAAGAAATGCCCGTGAATTCCTTGATTTTCCCTAACCTGGCTTGATGATAAAGGCCTTTAACATCCCTGTCTTCGCACACTCCCAAGGGGCAGCGGCAGTAGATTTCAATAAAATCATCTGTACGTACCAGGGAACGTACCCGCTCGCGGTCATGGCGGATGGGGGAGATGAAGGCGGTCAATACGATAATTCCCGCCTCCAGGAAAAGCTTGACCATTTCGCCGATGCGGCGAATATTTTCAGTTCTGTCCTCTGGAGAAAATCCAAGATCCTCGCAGAGTCCATGTCGAACATTGTCTCCATCCAGCACAAAGGTACGACAACCTGATTGATGGAGCTGTTCTTCAACGGCATGCGCAATGGTAGATTTCCCGGCTCCCGATAAGCCCGTGAACCACAGGATCGCGCCTTTGTGGCCATTCATTTGTTCCCGGCGCGACCTTGTTACCGTGGCATGATGCCAAACAACATTATTGCTAGTTGTCATGAATTGTAAGAATGAATTTTAAGGGAGAGGCTCGTTCAAGTCCAAAACAGGAATGTGATGCCGGATCGTCCGCGGGTGCAGGGAATTGGACAAATTTTCGATAGGCATCGGACATGGATCAAGGAGGTCCAGCATGAGAGCATCATGCAGCACGTTCAGCCAGGTACTCAAATTGATTCCGCGCATCGAATTCGCGAAGCAGGCCAAAGACACCAGCGCCGAACACACCGCCAAGGCGGTTGACCAGTCAGAACCAAGTCTCCTGCCTCTCGTCTGCATCTTTAGTAAATCAGGCCCTTGACAGCAATGATAAACAGCGATAGCAGGACAGGATAATTAAACACATATTGTTTATTTCGCGCATGCGTGAAGATAAGTTCACAGCCATAAAAAAGGATAACCAGCTTGATTACCATGGGGCCTAAATAGGCTTTGTCCGGTAAATTATGCAATAGGAA
>JACQAA010000116.1 GCA_016195185.1 Pseudomonadota bacterium
GGCGTTGGATAGTCATTGCCGAAGATTCGAATGCTCTCCCTCTCTCCAGCTGCAACCTTGAGGACTAATGGAATCAGGTGCGTCTCAGGTTCGTGGCGTTCGCCCAATGTTCCCGAGATATCGGCGCCCGCGGCATTGAAATAGCGCAGCGAAATATATTTAAGACCGTTTCCGCTCGCGCAATCCTTCAGCAGACGCTCAACCGCAAGTTTGGTGGCGCCGTATGGGTTAGTGGGTTGACAAGGGTGATCCTCTTCGATCGGTGTCTTGATTGGTTCTCCGTACACGGCGGCGGAAGAAGAAAATATAAAGTAATAAACACGATGCCGTAGCATGGCATCTAACAGTTCTATCGTCTGCGAAACGTTGTTGCGATAATAAACAAGGGGCTTCTCGACAGACTCGCCGACAAGGGAGAATGCCGCGAAATGCATGACGGCAGTAATCTGGCAGGTGGAGAAAATGCGGTCCAATAAAACCGCGTTGCCCAGGTCGCCTTCGACAAAAATCGCGCCCGGCACCTGGTCAGAATGACCCGTGGAAAGGTTGTCAAGAACAATTACACCATAACCGGCGCGCAAAAGGTCTTTGACCATATGTGAACCAATATAGCCTGCGCCTCCAACAACCAGGATATTTTTATTGGACATAATTTATTATTGCCGACCGGCAGATTTTATTCTCGTCAAGTGACGACCTTGCTCAGCCGCGAGCGGCAAGAGATGTTAATTTGAGAGTCAACTTCTTGCCGAAATCTGTTGTTGAAAGTTTTTTGGTAGCCATCGAGCTGTCATTGAAAAGAATGGGCACCCGGCATTGGCTGTACAGCCTGTCCAGGAATCCTGGCAGACAATCCGGCTGATGATGAAGGTTTTCTTCCAGGTCAACAAGAATTACATCGATATTAACCCTACTCCGCTCAAGCACTGCTTTAAGATAGTGGCGTTGCGATTTTGAATCAGATGCGGTCAGAACGCGGAGTTTTTTTGATCTTTTGTTTATCCTGGCTGACAGCGGCATTTGTCCCGCTTGCGTCCGTTTCTTCGCGTTGAATATTCTTGAGCGGCAGTATGCTCGTTTTTTGCTTTTCATTTGCAATATCATCGATCAGCCGCAGATCAATATGTGTCCTTTGGTCCGCATACCCATATACAAGCGCGGTGTCGCACAGCAGATTAATCAATCTTGGCGTACCTCCACTGTATTGATAGATCGCCGCACACGCTGCATCCGAAAAAAGGTTCGGATCGCCGCCGGCCACGCTCAAGCGATGATGAATGTATGCCTTGGTCTCCTCGCCATCCAAGGGTTCGAGGTGATAATCCACGGCGATGCGCTGGGCGAATTGCTCCAGGCTGGGGTCGCGTAAATGATCTCGCAATCCAACCTGTCCGATGAGGATAACCTGTAAAACCTGGTCTTTCTCGGCGTTGATGTTGGACAACATGCGCAGTTCTTCAAGCGCCTCATGACTCATATTCTGCGCTTCATCGATAATCAGCACTGTACGACGGTTGGCGGCATACTCCCGTATCAAAAAATCCACAAATGTTTTATACATCCCCACATTGTCTTTTCCGGCGTAGTCCAGATTGAACGCCAGCAGAATCCACTGCAATAATTCGCCAAATGAAGGGTGGGTATTGGATATCAGACCCACGACGAGGTCCCGATCCAGCTTGTTGAGCAGATGGCGGATCATCGTGGTTTTACCGGTGCCGATGCCCCCGGTGATAACGCTGAAGCTGGCCTGGTTCCACAAGCCATACTCCAGCAGCGTCAGCGCCATGTGGTGTTTTTTGCTGAGGTAAAGAAACTCCGGATCCGGCAGCAGGGAAAAAGGCTTGTTCCGGAATTTGTAAAAGGTTTCGTACATTAGTAACTCTTTTTCTTCCGCAACCTGTTTATCCCGTTCTTCAACGCCGCGAGAAGCAATTCCGCGTTGTTTTTCAGAAGCACCATCCACTTCCAGGATGGGCCATCCTTCCGCTGAACATTAATCCAGGATTTGTTCAGAACGGTCCCAATCACATTGGTTCCCTGAAGCAGATCGTAGGCCCGTTTTACATCCTGCGCATCGGTTTTTCCGTCCTCGACAACCAATAGGGCCGCATTGACATAGGGTATTTCCTCTGGATGCACCAGCAATTCCGAAAGTGGCTTGTCATCCGTGAGATAATCGCTCAAGCCATATTTTGCCTCAATCCCAAAATAGCTGTGGACGCTGGGATGACGCAAGTCAGCGTCAACCAGCAGTACTGTATAGTCAACCTCCATGGCAAGACTGATGGCGAGGTTGATGGCGGTTAGCGTTTTGCCTTCATTGAGACCGGGACTGGTTATGGCAAGTGAATTCCAGCCTTTCTCGCGCAAACGCTGAAACACCTGCGTGCGCAGAATCTTGTATGCGTCGGTGAACACATTCTGCTCAAATCCAGCGATAATTCTTTTATCCTGTAAAATATTCTTGGACACGCTTACTGTACGAGTATGCGTGTAATTCACGGGCCCGGAAATAGCCCCGCTACCTACGCGTGGCGACGAGGCGGATGTCCCTCCCGATTGTTGTCGCTCTAATCGTGCTTTTTCAAGCGCTTGCTTGATACGTTCCATAAATGCCGTCTTGGAAATAAATAATTAGTTATGGAGATAACGTGGACATCCAGAATCATGTCGTGATATCGACGCTAGCTGCCGATCACGGTATCGACTTTCCGCAGTCCTTTAAACCACAGCACATCCAAAGGCGTCCACAAAAAGTGAAGCAGCACAATAATCAGGACAATGCCGCTGGCAAATATAATCATCGCAAGTCTCTTGGTCTTTTCGATGCGCACCAGGTCTTCGCTATTTTGTAAATAGGGAATCACTGACAACGGTGGTGATTCCAGAACGGCTACTACACCACGCACACCGCGCACTGAACTGTCCATATTGTCCATCACTGCGGCATATCCCAGGCCACCCCCCAACGATAGCAGGAACCCGAGGATAATGATCGCAGGACGGTTTGGCATTCTTGGTTTTTCCGGAAGTTGCGGCGGATCAATCAATGAAAAGCGCTCACCCTTGCGTTCTTTCTCCAGTTCCTGCCCCACCGAGGCTTCACTTTGCTTCGCTTTAATTTCCTGGTAGCGCCTTACAGAATTTTCGTAATCCCTGTTAAGCACCAGATATTTACGCTCTACTTCCGGCGTCTGTTGCAAACGATTTTCATATTCGCCGAGCTTGATTTTCAGCGCATCGCGTTGGGAAATATATGCCGTATACTGACTCT
Source organism: Pseudomonadota bacterium (assembly GCA_016195185.1). Taxonomy (GTDB): domain Bacteria; phylum Pseudomonadota; class Alphaproteobacteria; order Micavibrionales; family UBA2020; genus PALSA-926. Next base: position 3,278 of record JACQAA010000116.1, read on the forward strand.
TGATCCCCTCAAGCTGTGCCTGCAGGGTGAGATAAGCTGGATTATCGGGTTTTTCCTTGGCAACGGCAGTTTCTGGCGCAGGCTTTTGTTTGAGCGCTTCCTCCTGGGCCGCTACTGCCTTTGTCAGACGGATGACATCCGGATGATCCGCCGAATATTTTTCCCGCGCTGCAGCCAACTCCGTGCGCAGCGTGGAAAGTTCCTTGGCTTGTTCAGTTGACGAATTGACAGCGCCGGTCTGTTTTTCCAAGCCCTCTATTTGACGCCGCAACCGTACCACATCCGGGTGGTCAGGCGAATATTTGGCAGTGGCATTAATATAGTCTGACCGTAACATTTTTAGTTGTGTAACAGGATCTAATGTCATTTGACCACCCTCGCCAACCATGGGAGTCAAGGGATTGATCTGCGCCAATTGTCCTTCCAGATAAAACTTGCGGTCATCCAGCGAGCGCAATTGACCCTCCACGTCACGTAACTCTGTTTCGGTGCGCTCCCTCATCTGCATGTTAAGCGAGGCAAGTTCAGGAAGACGTCCGGCGTTCTTCTCCTTGAATGCGGCAAGCTGCGATTCAAGCTCCGTAATATGTTCTCTGAGCTTGTCTGCCTCATCGCTGAGAAAGACGTATGTCTCCGACGCCTTTTCGGTCCGATTCTTGAGGTTTTCGTTGAGATAAAGGCTGGTCAGCTCATTGGCAACCTTTTGAGTCACCTCAGCACCTTCGCCGTCATATGCCAGGGTAAAAGCAATGGTCGCGGGCCGCGGCTGGCCGGTGCGAGGGTCGATCACATCGGCGGTGATCATTTCAACCTTGACGTCCTTGCGTATGCGATCGAGGATTTCCTCCGTCGTATTAGACTTTCGTTTATCGCGATAGAGGTTATATTTCTCGATAATCTGCATGAGGTTGGCGCGCGTCATCACCCGTTGGCTGATCGTCTGAATCCGCTGTGTCGCGTAGCTCGTGATTGTTGAGCGAATAAGATCGTTCGGGATTTCCTGTTCC
>JACQAA010000117.1 GCA_016195185.1 Pseudomonadota bacterium
AATCAACGGTCGAAATTTCAAACTAAAACCAACTGGTGCGTGGTGACCGGCGCGCCGTCATCCGGCAAAACCTCTGTCATTAATGAACTGGCCAGGCGCGGATTTACTGTCGAGAGCGAAGTGGCGCGCGAGTTGATTGAGCTGGGCATCAGCAAGGGCCGCACGCTGGAACAGGTCCGCGCTGATGCTCAGGGCCTGCAAACGGGAATTCTGGAAGTGGCTTTGGCGCGGGAAATGGAACTTGATCCGGACAAGATCGTTTTTCTGGATCGCGGATTGCCTGACAGTATTACTTATTTCAAGTTGGCTGGATTGGATGGCATGGAAGCTCTTGCCACTTCCTATCTGTTCCAGTACTGCGCCGTTTTTATCTTTGACCGGCTGCCGCTGGTTAAAGATGATGTGCGGACGGAAGATGGCAAGCTGGCTGACCAAATCGACAAGAACCTCGAGGCCGATTATAAATCTGTCGGCTATACGCCGGTGCGCGTCCCCGTGATGCCGGTAACGGCGCGGGCGGATTTTATTTTGAAGAAGATGGCGGCGAACGGGGCTTAAGCGGCTCTTTATTGAAATGTTTTGGCTCCAATTCTGCCTCAATGGCAGCTAGTCGTTTTTCGAGTTTCTCGATGGTGGCTGCTTGTCGGGCAGCCTGAATATCCTGCCGGTGCTGGTTCTCGACAATCTTGACGCATAGGTTAGATAAGGCCTGTACAGCTTCATGACGAGTGAAGGTTACGTAAGCGCGCCATTCGCCAGCATGATCAATATTTTCAGCACACCTTTTGATACTGAGCAGCAAGTTTTCTGTCTCGGTGGTGGCTGCAAAAATGTTACTTAGTTTGTTATCTTGGTCCTGTGCCATTAAACGCCTCCTTAAATAAGAATCATCGAAAAACTTTTCATTCGAATCATACTCGGATCATACATAATATTTGTTATTATGTCAATATACTCTGTCAATAGGCGGCGAAAAGCGTTGCTGTCAGCGTAATCCTTGCTATTCTGGCGCCTTACTACATTTTTAATGAGGTATTTATCATGACCGAGCATAAGATTCATCCTGCCCATTCTGAGGCTTTTCCTGTTCCGGTCTCCTTCGCCAAGTCGGCCAAAATCACCGCCGAGAAATATGCGACCATGTACCAGGAATCGGTGAAAAATCCGGAAAAGTTCTGGGCGGAGCAGGGCAAACGGATTGACTGGAAAAAGCCCTATACCCAAGTCAAGGACGTCGATTTCAAGGATAACGTGCGTATTCGCTGGTTTTATGACGGGACGCTCAATGCCTGCTACAACTGTATCGACCGCCATTTGCCCAAGCGCGCCAATCAGGTTGCGCTGATCCGCGAAGGCGACGCCCCTAATGACAGCTCCAAGATCACCTATGCCCAATTGAAGGATGAAGTCTGCAGATTGGCCAATGCGCTAAAAGAGCGGGGCGTCAAGAAAGGCGACCGTGTTACAATCTACATGCCGATGATACCGGAGGCAGTTTACTCCATGCTGGCTTGCGCTCGTATCGGCGCGATGCATTCGGTGGTGTTCGGCGGCTTCTCGCCGATGTCCCTGCGGGATCGTATTCAGGACTGTGATTCACAGGTGGTGATCACGGCGGACGAGGGGCTACGTGGCAGCAAAAAAATCCCATTGAAAGCCAATTGCGACGAGGCCTTGAAGGGCTGTCCGGACGTGCATACCGTCATCGTTTACAAGCGTACCGGCGGTAAAACGGAATGGAACAGCAAGCGCGATGTCTGGTATCACGAGATCTGCGGCAAGCAGCCCACGGAATGCAAACCCGAAGAAATGAACGCCGAAGACCCCTTGTTCATCCTGTATACCTCGGGCTCGACCGGCAAACCGAAGGGGGTGCTGCATACCACCGGCGGTTACATGGTTTTCGCCTCTCTGACTCATGAATGTGTGTTTGATTATCGCGAGGGAGAAGTGTACTGGTGCACTGCGGATGTGGGATGGGTGACGGGGCACAGTTACATTGTCTATGGCCCGCTGGCCAATGGCGCAACCTCTGTGGTCTTTGAGGGGGTGCCTAACTATCCCGACTTTGGGCGGTTCTGGCAGACAGTAGATAAACATCAGGTGAATATTTTTTATACCGCACCCACCGCGATCCGCGCCCTGCTGCGGGAAGGGGATGACTTCGTCAAAAAATCGAGCCGCAAGTCATTGCGTGTCCTCGGTTCTGTCGGTGAGCCGATCAATGAGGAAGCCTGGCTCTGGTATTATGAAGTGGTTGGCGAGAAGCGGTGTCCTGTGGTGGATACATGGTGGCAGACCGAAACCGGCGGTATCCTTATTACCGCTTTGCCCGGTGCCCATGCGCTGAAGCCTGCCTATGCTGCCATGCCGTTTTTCGGCGTGCGTCCGGCGCTGGTGGATGGCGAGGGAAAAATTCTTGAGGGCGAGACCGAGGGCAACCTGGTGCTGCTCGATAGCTGGCCGGGGCAAATGCGCACCGTCTACAAGGATCATCAGCGTTTCGTGCAAACCTACTTCTCCACCTTTAAGGGGATGTATTTCACCGGCGATGGGGCCAAACGCGACAAGAACGGCTACTATCGTATCACCGGCCGGGTCGATGACGTCATTAACGTCTCCGGCCACCGCCTCGGCACCGCTGAAATCGAGGACGCGCTCAATGCTCATGACAAAATCGCTGAATCAGCTGTGGTCGGCTACCCGCATGACCTCAAGGGGCAGGGCATCTATGCTTATGTAGTCCTGATGGGCGGCGAAGCCGCCAGCGAAGAACTGCGCAAGGAGATTGTCCAGCATGTGCGCAAAGTGATTGGTCCGATTGCAACACCGGATGTCATTCTCTTTGCACCCGGCCTGCCTAAAACCCGATCGGGGAAGATTATGCGCCGCATTCTGCGCAAGGTAGCCGAAAATGCTTTCGACCAGTTGGGGGACACCTCAACTCTGGCCGATCCGAGCGTCGTGGAAACAATCACTGCCAGCCACAAGAAACTATTCAGTATCGCGGCTTAGGTCGTCCTAGGCTCCGGCCAGTGTCGGCACGGACGTACCAGTCATTTCTGAAATGGCTTTGATGCGGTCCTCCACGGGGGGATGGGTGGCAAACAGTCCGATAAAGTTATGGCTGTTTTCGATGCACATTTGCTGCACGCCGTCCGGCATTCCTGCCACCGCATCATGGCCGGAGATGCGCAGCAAGGCGCGCATCATGGCTTCAGGATTTTTGGTCAGTTCGACGGATCCGGCATCGGCCAGATATTCGCGCTTGCGAGAGAGAGAAAAACGAATCACCATCGCCAGCAGATAGCCGATCAGCAAAATCGCCATGGCGATCAGCATCACGACGATGTTGTTGTCGCGACGGTCATCGCGGGTATACCTGACAGGCCGCACGCCATACACCAACATGCGGTAGATCATATGTGTCAGGAAACTGAGGATACCGACAAATACGACGGCGATAATCAGGAGACGCACATCCTTGTTCATGATGTGGGTTAGCTCATGGCCGATCACCGATTCCATCTCATCATCGGGCAGACTGTCGACCAGACCACGGGTCAGGACGATCCGATAGCTTTTCTGGTCAATGCCAGCGGCAAAGGCGTTCAGGGCTGGGCTGTCAATGATCTCGAAGGCTGGCATCGGCAAGCCCCGCGAAATGCACAGGTTTTCCAGCGTATTATACAGCTTGGGATATTCCTGGCGGGTCACCGGTACAGAGCCGGTCGCCATGCGCATGATGTTGTCATGAAAGAAATAGGCGATAGCAAACCAGACGCCGGCACCGAGCAGAGCCCAATGGCCATAGGCCACCACGCCAGCCAGGCCGGAACGGACAGCATGTCCCCAATCGGTCACGCTCTGCTGACCCACGAAGGCGCTAGATTGCGATAGAAAATCCAGTGCTGCAAAAAAACTGCCGATCATCAACAGCAGTAGCACCGGAAACCCCATCAAAAGAAAAACTGACTTGACATGATTGTTATAAATTTGCGTTGTCAGCCCAAAGGCGCCGGTCATCTGAAGATACCCCTGCAGTGCTAAAATCTTCTTCCAGTCTCCGGCAAAACCAGACACGCCACAAGCGCAAAAAAAATGGCCGGGATTTTCCCCGGCCATTTTTTACAGGACTCCACCATTGGTATGATTTTAAAACCCTGTGACGAGTACCCCTACCTACTTGAAAGGTGTGTTATATAGGCTCCACTACTGATAGTATATGAAAAATATTAACAATGTGTGAAGCCGCGTAACACGTTGATAACTCGTAGCCTGCCCGCTTCAAAAGGTTCTTTCCAACTTATAGACCAGCTGTTTCTGGGCATCGTTGAAGGCCAGGGCAAAGGCAGCCTGAATATCGGGCAGTTTGTTTTTGGCCGCTCTTGTTTCGCCCCGTATCTCGAACGGGCCTGACGTCGTGCCCTCGGTGCGTTTGCTCAGGCTGACGACGATTCGTATTTTAACGGTCGGTTCGGCATAGCCCGGGGTGTACTCCGCCTGAAAAGTACGGATTTCTGCTTTCAGTGTCTGGTCGCCGTCAACTCCGGCCTGATCGGTTGTCACGGCTTTGAATAGACGCGCTTCTTCCAGCGTTTTGGTCAGGCTATCCTGCACCAGCAGGGGTAGAAAATCCGACCATCGTGCTCCCGCATAGTAATCCCACTGCTTGCTGTCTCGTGTGAGGGCAATGCGATAGGTGTCCAGTTCCGGCGCCGCCGTGGGCAGGGACACAATCAGGCTGGTGTTAACGGGGGCATGTCGTGTCATCAGAGCTGGAGACAGGGCAAACATATAAGCCCGTCCGGTATCTTTTGGCGCAAACGTACACGCAGTCAGTGATAAAAGAAAGCAACCTGTGAGGAGACGTTTTCTCATTTCTGCACCTTGTATCCTTCGTGGGTCGTGCCGCGAATAATGACCGAGGGATCTTCGCGGATGGTGCGTGCCAGCATTTTTATTTCACGCAGAGCGCCGGAGGCTTCGGCCAAAACGTCATGTGCCTCGGCCAGAATTCCCTGAACGACAATAATATTCTTGTCGCTGAGCAGCTTTTGCATCTGCTCTGTTGTTTTGGCAAGCCCCCCCATCAGCCCCGGTGCGCTGGACAGGACAGTCTGCAGCTCCGATTTGGCTGATTGGATGACCGGGTATTTTTCGCCTATTTCTTTTTTCAGATAGATGGGTGGTTCGTTGGGTTGGGTGTTTTCAAGCGCCAGATAGGTGGCGCCGGTGATGCCCTGATACTCGATCGAGGCAACGGTATCTTTGCGGATCGGAGCGGTGTCGGCAATATCCACCAGGACCAGAATGCGGTCGTTTTCCTTGGCAACGAAACCGATTTGCTTGACCAGTCCGACCGAGATGCCTTTCAACTTGACTGGCGCGCCGCGCGAGAGCCCGGATATTGAGTTATCAAAGTAGATCGCATAACGGGTCAGGTGCTTGGTTTCCTGCCCGCCGCCGAAGGTAATGAGGTAATAGATGAGTGCTGCCACCACCAGCAGGCAAAAAATACCCACTCTGAAATAATACCTCTCTGTTTCCATTCTTAACCTCTTGTCATGAACCGGGCGCGTTTATTGTGGAAGTACTCTTGTACCCAGGGATTCTTGTCCCTGAGGTGTTCTGCCAGAGTACCAGTCTTAATTTTTTTGTCGACCAGTACAGCAATACGGTCGCAAATCGAAGCGAGGCTGTCCAGATCGTGGGTGATCATGAATACCGAAATACCCAGAGACTTGACCAAATCGCGAATCAGCTGGTCAAAACTTTCGGCCGCGACACTGTCGAGTCCCGAGGTGGGTTCGTCCAGAAACAGTACTTTGGGGTCTAGCACCAGGGCCCGGGCCAGCGAGGCTCGCTTGATCATACCGCCGGACAGTTCCGACGGATATTTAGGCCCGGCATTGGCGGGAAGACCCACCATCTCGACCCGCATCCGCGCCAGACGGTCAATCGTCTCCTCGTTCAGAGTGGTTTTTTCCCGCAACTGAAAGGCGATGTTTTCAATCACGGTCAGGTTAGAAAACAGGGCGCCTTTCTGGAACAGCACGCCCCACAGTTTTTGCACCTTGCGGAATTCTTCCGCCGATAGTTGGCCAATATCTTTCCCTTCGACGGTAACGGTGCCGGATGTTGGTCGTTGTAGGCCAACGATTGTGCGCAGCAGCACTGATTTGCCCGTGCCGTTACCGCCGACAATGCCGATAATCTCTTTTGGCAAGATGTCGACATTGAGCCCGTCGTGTACGACGTTGCTGCCGAAGCGGTTGACAAGATTCCTGACTTCGATGAGCGGCCGCATCGTTAAATCCCCAGCTTGGTGAAAATAACTGAGAACAGAGCATCCGTCACGATCACCAGAAAGATCGATTGTACGACAGCGGTGATGGTCTTGCGTCCCACGTCTTCCGCAGAACTTTTGGCCTGTAGCCCCTGTATAGAAGTGCGATCAGGATGGCAAAGAGGCGCGGCAATACAAGCGCCTGGAACGGGGATACGCCCATCGTTTGCAGGGCGTCGATTTCTTCGTTCAGTTTCATAGTGCCGATCTGGGCGGCAAAGGCGCTGCCGGAACGGCCAGCGATCATAATCGCGGTAATCAGCACGCCCATTTCACGGAGAGTTGAGAGCACGATCAGGTCAACCGTGTAAATGGTTGCATCGAATTTTTGCAGCTGAAAGGCGCCCTGATAGCCGACCACAAAGGCAATCGAGAATGCCATGAGCGCGATGATGGGGGTTGCTTTAACGCCGATTTCATTGATGTGAAAGACGATGCTGCGGAAACGAAATCCCTTCGGGTGAAAAATTTGTGCTGGCACTGCGACGAAAAATTCTCCCAGAAAGCCGATCCCTTGATAGCAGTCCCGCCAGATGCCGGCGAAGTGCTGGCCAATAGCAATGATGAGGGCGCGCGCGGGCGAGATATAAGGGATCACCACGGCTTCTTCATGCGGCAGCCTGGCGATGCGCTCATAGAGATGGCGATGATGGTCCTTGAAATCTCTCAGGCCTGCCATGATGCCGCGCTCTTGCAGGCGCAAGATCAGATCATGGAGGTACCATGCAGCAGAGGTGTCCAGCTCTTCCAGAGCCTGGCCGTGCACTGTCGCTTTCTTGACGTCGTCGAGCGTCATCAGTTCAAGGTCGTGCCTGATCTCAGACAGTTCGGCGACCGTCCAACGGCCCTTCAGGGTCAGGCCAAGTGTGGCTTGTTCACGCTGCACTGAGAAATATGATGACATCAAAAACCTTCTCAAGTAAGTAACGGATACCCTGTATTTATATGTGTTTTTTGTATAATCATCAAGGCGATAGTGGTTTGTCGACTATCGTGTTGAAAGAGCGTTTTTTAATCCCTCGAGGCCCGGATAAGGGTGGGTAATAACCAGGGTTGGAATGCGATCGAGATAATCCTTATATCGTCCCTTGGCCAGAAAACTCTCGCGAAAGCGCGATGTTTTGAAATAATCCCCCAGCTGGGTCACAATACCGCCGGCGATATAGACGCCGCCGAATGCTCCATAGGTGAGAGCCAGATTTCCGGCAACAACGCCCAGAAAATGACAAAACAGATCCAGGGTTTCGACGCAGGCGGCGCATTTTTTTTGCAAGGCCGCTTCGGTGATTTCTGCTGGTGTCTTCTCTGGCAGGTTTAATTCATCGAGGCCATTGATGGCATGATAGAGGTTGATGAGACCTTTGCCTGAAATCACCCGTTCTGCCGAGATATGGCTGTACTTGGTATTTTTGAGATATTGAAAGAGGGCAAATTCCCGCTCGGTTGTTGCCGGCATGGTGACATGTCCGCCTTCTGTTGCAACCGGTACGGGTTGACTGTTGGCGAAAACAACTGCCGCCACACCCAGTCCGGTTCCGGGACCGATAATGCCAATCGGCATGTCCGGTTGAACCTGGCCGCCCCCTACCTGCAGGCAGTCCTTCTTGTCTATGCAGGGTACCATATAGGCAATGGCCTCAAAATCATTCATCACCTGCAGCTGCTTCAGGCCGATTTTTTTCCGGGTTTCGGTAATAGAAAAAGCCCAGTGGTTATTGGTCATGACAACGTAGTTTGAACCGTCCAGTTCAGTGGCCACGGCAAAGAACCCGGCCTCCGCCTGCCCCCCTGTTGTGGCCAGGTAATGCGCTGCCGCATCGGACAGTGTGGCATAGTCGTCACAGGCCAAAACCTGGATATGGTCTATGACCCCCTGATCTACCAGGGCAAACCGCGCGTTGGTAGCGCCAATATCTGCAATGAGTTGTGACATGTGATAGTTCTAACCGATAAGCGCCCTCCCGGCAATCTATTAATTCTATGGAGTTAAACGTGCCGCCACAGTACAATCCTGATCAGGAGTGTGAATAGGGGTTTCGCCAATGCTTTACGTGCAACAGTCCTTGAGTCCTGATGAAGAAATCTTGGTCGCTGCCCGGTTTCACTGGATGTATACCGTGCGCGCGGTGTTCTGGATCCTGTTTGGTTTGGCGCTCGGCATTGCTGTCGGTTATGGCGCGATCTGGTGGATGGTGAGTTCCTCTATTCGTGAACTGTATCCGGAGTTGCCGGAAAAGTTGTTCAGCCCGGCATGGAATGATGTGGTCAGATCCAAGGGCGGCTATCTGCAGATTCTCTGGCATCTGCATCCTGTGTTGCGTTTTTCCATTCTTGGTCTTTTTATCATGGGGTTGTTCTTTTTCACCCATATGATGATTGTCAAGGCCACCACCGAAATTGCCGTGACAACGGATCGCCTGATCTATAAAAAAGGCCTGATTGCGCGTCATGTGGGTGAGCTGAGTATTGACCGCATCGAAGGGGTTTCCGTCAGTCAGGAATTCTGGGGACGCATTCTCGGTTATGGGCGGGTGAGTATCCGCGGCATGGGTGTTGGTGAAATTATTCTACCGCCGATTGAAGCACCGATTGCGCTGCGCAATGCCATTCAGGAAGCACGTGCTATGAAACACAAGGCCGAGGTCCCTATTAAAACCACAGATGATGATTTCTAGGTCACCAGCACGTACTTTACGAAATTTCCAGCAATTTCAGCTATATCTTGCATTACGACAATAATTTTCTCCCTTGAAATTGACTCTCCGTGGTACAATTGTTAGAGAAGCTGATCGCAACTTTTTGTTGAGAGTGACGTGGAAGATCTCATCCAGAAAAACAATGTAGCCGCTGAAGCTTATGACGCTGAGCGGCGCGGTTTCCTGAAGCATGGGTTGCTGTTCTCGGCAGCGCTGGGCTTCTGGATGCCCTCTTTGGCGCAGGCGGCGACACCTGTTGCTGGTCGCCAAATGTCCTTCACCAATGTGCACACTGGCGAAAAATTCCGCGGCGAATATTGGTACGGGGGCAAATATCTGCCCGATGCTTTCGGTGAGATCAAGTACGTGATGCGAGACTACCGTAATGGCCAGCAGTACCCTATTGATCCGCGCCTGATTGACGTGTTGTTTGTATTGCAGCAGCGTCTCCACAATTTCATGCCTTTTGAGGTATTCTCCGGTTATCGCTCTCCGGCCACCAATGCCTGGCTGCGCCGCTCCACAAGTGGCGTGGCGCGCGGCAGTCTGCATATGCAGGGTCAGGCAGTCGACATCAATCAGCCCGGTACTCACCTCTCTGCGCTCAAACAGACGGCCCTGCGGCTGCAGGCCGGGGGCGTTGGTTTTTATCCTACCAGCGATTTTGTACATGTGGATACCGGGCGCGTACGTTGCTGGTAAAAGAATCTGCCGTGGCAAAAACTGACACAATAAACCGTTGTCCTTGGGCGGGAACCGATCCTGTCTATGTGCAGTACCATGATCAAGAATGGGGCGTGCCGGTTTACGATGACCGCAAGCTGTTTGAGTTCCTGATTTTGGAGGGTGCGCAGGCGGGGTTGAGCTGGATCACGATTTTGAAACGCCGCGAGGGATACCGGACAGCGTTCGCAGGGTTCTATGCGAACAAGGTGGCGCGCTTCAACAAGAAAAAAATTTCCGCGCTGATGCAAGACGGTGGAATCATTCGCAACCGGCTGAAAATAGAATCGGCGGTTAAAAATGCCCGGGCTTTTTTGGCGGTCCAGGAAGAATTTGGCAGCTTCAGCGCCTACCAGTGGAGTTTTGTTGATGGCGCACCGGTGCAGAATAGATGGAATCCCGGACAAAAACCGCCAGCCTCTACCGAGATCTCGGATGCTTTCAGCAAGGACCTGAAGCGGCGGGGTTTCAGTTTCGTCGGCTCAACGATTATTTACGCGCATATGCAGGCGGTCGGTATGGTCAATGATCATCTGGTCACCTGCTTTCGCCGCAAAGCCCTATCCTCCCGTAGCATCGTCGGCAGAAAACTGAAGTAATTCCGCTGTTTCTTTCTCAACTTCCAGGCAGGCCTGCAAACCACTGCGGTAATCGGGATGGAGCAGGGTGACTCCCAGCTCGTTTTTGATCTTGTCATTGTGGACGCGTTTGTTGTCCTTGTAAAAACTTCTGACGATCGGCGCCAGCTCCGCTTGTTCAAAGGGAATCAGCGGCGGCGGGGAGATGCCAATCAGGTTGCAGGCAAACTGGATGACCTCATGGCTGGGAGAGGGGGTATCGTCTGCGAGGTTATAAATATTGCCAGGCTTGGGTTGATTCATGGAGGCGATGAGTGTCTGTACAATGTCGTCGATATGGATGCGGTTGAAAGCGTGGCCGGGCTTGTCAATGCGCCGGGCGGTACCGGAGCGCACGGCGTCGATGGCGCTACGTCCCGGGCCATAAATGCCTGACAGGCGGAAAATATGCAGGGGCAGGCTGTCGGTGAGGTGGAGAGATTGCCACTGTTGCTCAGCCCTGAGGCGCAGGCTGCCGCGGCGACTGGAAGGAGTTGCCTGCGTCGTTTCATCAACCCAGTGCCCATCCTGATTGCCATAGACGGCAGTAGTCGAAAGATATCCGACCCACTCCAGGTTTTTCATGGCGATCAAATCTGATGCGTAGGTTTCAAATACTGGATCTCCCTCGGCATTCGGCGGTACGGAGAGCAAGATGTGTGTGATGTCATGGAAGGTCTGGAAGGGATCGGGAATATCATGATGATCATCGAAAAGCCAGGCTTGAATGCCGTTCTTCTGGAGAAATTCTTTTTTTGCAGGGCTCGTGGTGGTGCCGAAAATTTGCCAGCCGCAAGCGGACAATTTGGCTGACAGAAAGCTGGCGGTATAGCCGAAGCCAAAACAGAAAATTTTCTTGTCACGAAGGGAGGGGGCGACAATACGCTGTGAAAGATTCATCCGCCGCGCCCTTTTTAAAAATCAAGGTTTTGGTAATGGCTTGGCGGAGAGAAGCCCGGAATAATGTCTTCCAGCAGTGGCTTAAAGCTAGGGCGTGATTTAATGCGGGCGTACCAGTCTTTGGCGGCCTTATGTTCGTCCCATGGCACATCACCGATATAGTCGATCGCCGACAGGTGTGATGCCGCGGCAATATCGGCAAGAGACAGATCGTCTCCGGCGAGCCAGCGCCGCCGCTCGGTCAAAAAGCCGATATAGTCCAGGTGGTAATGAATGTTGGCATGACCAGCACGGATGGAAGCACCGCTGGGTTCTCCTTGTTTCAGAAAGCGCTTCATCATTTTTTCGCCGACCAGATTCTCTGTCACCTCGGTATTGAATTTGTGGTCGAACCAGGTCACCAGGCGGCGGGTCTCGGCACGCTGCAGAGGAGCGCGGCCCAGCAGATCGTTGGCCGTATAAACTTCGTTCAGATATTCGGAAATAACCTGCGAGTCAGTGAGTGTGGTGCCGTCTGGTTCGATCAGTACCGGGACGTCACCGGCCGGGTTGATGGACAGAAACTCCGTGCGGCGCTCCCATACCTTCTCAATTTTCAGATCGAAGTCGAGCTTTTTTTCAGCGAGGGCGATACGCACTTTCCGTGAAAAGGGATGCAGCCACAGGTGATACAAGGTTCTCATTACCCACGACTCTAGCTTAGCTATCCAAAAATTTACACAGCTAAAAGCCCCGCCCTTAGCGACGAGCGACGACGTGGACGGTAACAGTCACTTCATTTGCAATAACGCCGGGATCTGACCAGCTGCCGCTGCCGAGCTTGAATTTCGAGCGGTCAAGCACAATGGAGCCATCCATCGTTGCGACACTATCTTTGTCAGAAGATCCCTTACTAATGGCTAATTTGAAAGGCAGAGTAATAGGGAGGGTGACGTCAAGAATTGTCAGATTAGCCGTCGCTTCATAAGTCACGTCTCCGGTTTTGCGGAAGGCGGTTGTTTCGAATTGGGCGCTCGGAAATTCTGCCACGTTGAACCATGCTTTGCCTTTGGCGGTGTCATTGCGGTCTGCAGAATAAGTATCAAGACTGGCGGTGTCGATAGAGACGGTTACTTTGCTGGCAGCGAGATCGTCGGGGTCAAAGGTTATATCGGGTGCAAAGCGTAAAAACTCTCCTCTGAAGTCGTTTCCCATCTGCTTGCCGGCAATGGTCAGGTGGCTGTCGTCATGCATATAATACCATTTGTTATCAGCGGCAGCAGCAGGAAAAGATAGCAGGAGCAGTAGTACCAAAGGCAGCATGCGTCTTAGAACCTGGTCTTTATCCAGGAAGTGATGCTTGAGAGCGACAACAATATGCAGGCCGACGATGATCATGATGATCGTGCCAATGTCGCCATGCAATTCCCTGAAAGATTTCGCGAGCGACTTGTCAGGAGAAACGAGGTCAGGCAGTACGGCAAGCCCAAAAACGTGAACCGATCTCCCTGCCGCCGACGAGAAAATCCAACCGATGAGCGGCTGGGCGATCAGAAGAACATAGAGAGATTTGATCAGAATTTTCGACAGAAGGTTTTCCCATGGTTTCAACGTCTCGACTGGTCCTGGGAACCTGCTGATGAGGTGCCAGCAGAAGCGGCATAGTGTCAACACCAGAACGGTGATGCCGAGAGATTTGTGCAGGTTAAAGGCCTGCAGTTTCAGGGTGCCGTTCGGGAGATCGCCCATGAACAACCCAAGTGCCAGCAGAAAGATGACAATCAGTGCGGTTCCCCAGTGAAAGGTCTTGGTGACGGCGCCATATTGGGTGGGTGAGTTGAGGAGGGGCATGACCAGCCTTTGTTACTTCGAGATATTCTCAAAATCCTGGCGAATACCTTCAACTTGAATAGAGAGCATGACTTCATCGCTAATCATCGGCAGGAATCCGTTCATGCCGAAATCGGAGCGTTTCAGGCTGCCGGCCATGGAAAAGCCGGCCACATAGTTTTTGTTCATGGGAAATGTGCCGGCCTTGTTGAAGGTAACATTCAGGGTGACAGGTTTCGTCACGCCCAGCAGGGTCAGGTCGCCGGTCATGGCGGCGGTTTTGTCGCCGGTTTTGACAATTTTGGTGCTTTTGAAGGTCATGGTCGGGAATTTCTCTGCGTCGAAAAAGTCCTTGCTCTTCAAATGTTCTTCCCACTTGGCGGAGTCCATGTTGAGGCCGTTTTTGACGTCGATGGTGATTTCAGCGTGCGATGTTTCCGGCTTTTCCTGATCAAAAACAAAGCTGCCGGAGAACTTGTCGAACCGGCCGCTGGGGTTGGAGAACCCCAGATGATTGACTGAAAAGAAGATCTGCGTATGCGCGGGATCATAGATATATTTTTCGGGCGCGGCCTGTGCCGGGATTGAGATCAACATCATAAGGGTGAAAATAAGAGAGACCATCTTTGTCATGAGGCTACCTTTTTGCTGGCTTCTTTGTGTTTGTTCAGGAGTTTTTCCAGCCAGTGGATGTTATATTGGCCGGCGCGGAACTCCGGCTCTTGCAGGATGCGCAAGTGCAGTGGAATATTGGTATGGATGCCCTCAATAATACACTCGCTGAGGGCACGTTCCATGCGCATCAGCGCATCCTCGCGGGTTTTGGCATGGACAATCAGTTTTCCGACCAGACTATCATACGAGGGTGGCACGGTGTAGCCGTCATAGAGGGCGCTGTCAACGCGCACGCCCGGACAGCCGGGGGCATGATAACGCGTGATTTTTCCGGGCGAGGGGACAAAGGTTTCCGGATGCTCGGCATTCAACCGGCACTCGACGGCATGACCGCTAAAACGGATGTCTTGTTGCTTGAAGGCTAGCGGATGTCCGGCGGCAACCATGATCTGCTCGTGAACCAGGTCAATGCCGGTGATCATTTCGGTGATCGGGTGTTCGACCTGTAAGCGTGTGTTCATCTCAAGGAAATAGAACTTGCCGTCTTCAAACAGGAATTCCATAGTGCCGACACCGCGATACTCCATCTTGCGGACGCACTCGGCGGCCAGCTCACCAATATAATTACGCTGTTCCGGCGAGAGGGCGGGGGAGGGGCATTCCTCGATCACTTTCTGGTGGCTGCGCTGGATCGAGCAGTCGCGTTCGCCCAGATGCACCGCATTGCCGTGGGTATCGCCGATCACTTGAATTTCGATGTGGCGGGGGTGACTGAGGTATTTTTCTATATAGACATCGCCATTGCCGAAGGCAGCCTTGGCTTCAGTGGAGGCCATTGAGAAGGCGGATTTGAGTTCTTCTTCACTGCGCGCGATTTTCATGCCTTTTCCGCCGCCCCCGGCGACAGCCTTAATCAGCACCGGGAAGCCGCAATCCTTGGCAATTTTCAGACCTTCCTCGGCATTTTTGACGATCCCGGGGGAGCCGGGGATCAGCGGCAGGCCCAAGGCCCGCATGGTATCTTTGGCAACAGCCTTGTCACCCATTTTAGCGATGTGATCGGGAGTGGGGCCGATAAAGGTAAAGCCATGCTCTTCCACCATGCGGCAGAATTCTTCATTTTCCGAGAGAAAGCCAATGCCGGGGTGGATGGCATCCGCGTTGGTCAGCGCTGCGGCGGTCAGAATGGCGGGGATGTTAAGATAGCTTTGCCGCGAGGGGGTGGGGCCGATGCAGACGCTTTCATCCGCCATGCGCACGGCCATGCCATTCGCATCGGCAGTGGAGTGGACGACAACGGTCTCAATATCCATCTCCTTGCAGGCCCGCACAATGCGTAGCGCAATTTCCCCACGGTTGGCGATCAGGATTTTGTGAAACATCAGGGCTACTCGATGATGACCAGGGCTTGTCCGAACTCAACAGGTTGTGAGTCTTCCACCAGAATATCAATGACGACCCCGCCTTTGGAGGTGGTGATGGGGTTCATCACCTTCATCGCCTCGATGATGAGCAATGTATCGCCGGGCTTTACGGTTGATCCTTTGCTGATAAAGCGTGGTGCCGTGGGATCGGCCTGCAAATAGGCTGTGCCCACCATTGGCGATTTGACGGCACCGGGATGGTTTTCAGGGGCAATAGCGGTGACTTTAGCTGTTTCAGGGGCATTGGCAGCAGTCACATTCGGCATCGACATTGGCGCCGTCAGCGCTTGAACGTTAATCGTGCGGGTGACGCGAATTCTTTTATCGCCTTCGGCGATTTCGATCTCTGTGAGGTCGGTTTCGGTCAACAGCGTGGCCAGATTACGAATGGCATCATGATCGATTTTCATAGGGGACATTTTTTTCAATTTCCTATCTTGTTTCATGTTTTATTCATCCAGCAGGGCGCGCATGGCATCCAGGGCCAGAATGTAGCCGTGGGCGCCAAAACCGCAAATGACACCCTGTGCGACTTCGGAGATATACGAGTGGCGGCGGAAACTTTCGCGTTTCAAGATGTTACTGATATGAACTTCAACGGTGGGGATTTCCAGGATTTTAAGCGCATCGAGCAGGGCAATCGAGGTATGGGAATAGGCACCGGCGTTGATAATGACGCCGGCGCAAGTGCCGCGTGCCTCCTGAATGATGGTCACCAGTTCCCCCTCATGGTTGGACTGGCGGAAGTCGATGGAACAGCCCAGCTCGCTGGCGTATTCCTCGCATTCCAGAGCAATGGCACTCAGGCTCTTGAACCCGTATATCTCTGGTTCCCGAACGCCCAGCATGTTCAGGTTTGGACCATTTAAAATGAGAATATTGTGGCGTTGTTTGGCCAAATCGACCTCTATTTTACAGGAGCGCCTTTATAACATGACCTGCTTAATCCAGCGACGGGAAATATTTTTACATAATCATCATGCTTCTCGGAACGGCTCGAAGTTTAGGCCACATTAGGCGTAGCCGGTAGGGGGGTCCTGCTTAGGGGCCCTTCCTCCAAAGATCAGGGGCGCTTTGGTATCCAAAGCGCCCCTGGTTTTGTTTGGGGAAGTGTATAGCGTTTATTACGATAGCTTCAGGCTGATGCCGGACGATGTTACCAGCTTTTTCTTGATTGCGCCCAGAGCATTGAACCGTTCTTGCAGGGTAGCCGTATCGGCTACCTGCGTATCGGTTGTGGCTTTTGCAATTGCTGATTTCACTGCATCATTCTTTTCGATTTCCGCAGCGGCCTTCGTATCAGCGACAGCCTGTGCAACTGCTGCAGTTTGCTCTTGGTCTGCAGTTGCTTTTGTTTCGGCAATAGCTTGCACTATCGCGACGTTTTTTTCTTGCTCTGCCGTAGTTTTTGTCTCTGTGATCGCCTGTGTCACAGCTGCGGTCTTTTCGATTTCTGCAGCAGCCTTCGCATCGGCAACCGCTTGTTTTACTGCGGCCTCTTTCTCTTGGTCAGCCGCCGCTTTTGTTTCGGCGACAGCCTGAGCCACGGCTTCGTTGATGGCGGCTTCGGTTTGGGCCTGTCTTTCTTGAGGGGATGTCGATAGAACCTCGAGTACACCGCCCACTTTCCCTACGGCTTCATCTACGCTTGTGGGCAGTCCGGGCGGGTGTTGTACTGTGCCCTTGATCAGGCTTGCGGCTTTCAGAACAGTTTTCAAAAGATCGGTCATTTTTTATCTCCTTGTGTGAATGGCGTTATTATTGCTGTGCCGTCATTAAGTTGACAGAATACAATTACACTATATGCAAAACAATGTCAATAATTATGAATAAATAAAACTTTTATTCATAACAACTATTTGAAATTATTATATATTTACGTTTATTCTTTTTATCCATAAAAATAAAAAAATCGAATTATTCAGGGTAATCGATTCGCACGAAGTAAAGGCCGGATGCGGGAGCCATCGGTCCGCCTCGGGTGCGGTCCTTAGCTTCCAAAGCATGTTTCACATCGTCGGTTGTCCATTTGCCTTCGCCGACCAGTTTTAGCGTGCCGGCAATATTGCGGATCTGGTGGTGGAGGAATGACCTGGCTTCTGCCCAGATTTCAACGTGGCGTCCAAAATCCAGATTGTGTTTTGTTTCGATGACATCCAGACGCTTCAGGGTGCGGATGGGGGAGTCTGCCTGACAGGCAGCAGCGCGGAAACTTGAAAAATCATGCTTGCCAATCAGATGTTGCGCTGCCTGGTGCATGGCTTCGACATTCAGGTCCCAGCCCACATGCCAGACGTAGGGAGCAGCGAGTGCTGGCGGCGCCCAGCGGTTCATGAGGATTTTGTAGCAATAAATACGATTCAACGCACCAAAACGGGCATGAAAGTTTTGCGATACTGGCTCAGCCCTGACGATAGAGACACGGCACGGACGGAGGTCGGCGTTGAGCGCATCGCGCACTTCTTTTTCAGTGGAAGGTCTTGCGAGATCCATGTGGGCGACTTGTCCTATGGCATGTACGCCAGAATCAGTACGTCCTGCTACATGCAACGTGACTTTTTCCCCGCAAAAGTCATGAACGGCTTTTTCAAGGCAGCCCTGCACCGAAATGCCGTTCTCCTGTACCTGCCAGCCGACAAAATCCGTGCCGTCGTATTCAATCGTGAGTTTCCAGCGCTGGGTCATGCAAGCCTGTCGCCAATGTTCAAATGCAAACCATTCATAAAAGAGGCTCCATCCATGGGCTTGCGGTCCTGTGGTTGAATTTTTTTGAGCAGAAGAGCGTCTCTGCCGCAGGCAACAATCATATGTCGGTCAAGTATTTCTCCGGGGGTTCCGGATAATTTTTTGACAGCTGCTTCCAGAACTTTCAGGCGCTGCCCGTTATAGGTGCACCAAACGCCAGGCCAAGGGTGCAGGGCACGGAGCTGGCGTTCGATGTCAGCAGCCGATTTGGTCCAATCAATTTTTCCATCATCCTTGGTCAGCATCGCAGCATAGGTCATGCCTTCTTCGGCCTGTTTTTGTGGTGCCGGGGGCTTTCCAGCGGCGAGCAGGTTAAGCGTTTCAATGATCAGTTCTGCCCCCTGTTTGGCCAGCGCATCGTGCAGTTGCTCTGCGGTTGTGGTGGCAGTGATTGGAACCGTGCCACGCATTAGCACCGGTCCGGTATCGAGGCCTGCTTCCATCTGCATGATACAAATGCCGGTTTCGGTGTCGCCGGCGAGGATGGACCTCTGGATAGGCGCTGCGCCGCGCCAGCGTGGCAGCAAGGAAGCGTGAATATTGAGGCAGCCATATTGCGGCGCATCGAGAATGTCCTGTGGCAGAATCAGCCCGTAAGCGGCGATCACGGCGATATCAAGGTCAAGCGCGGTGAAAGCGTTTCGCGCGGCAGCATCTTTTTTAAGGCTGCGTGGTGTGCGGACGGGGATTTCGAGTTCCTCGGCGCGACCCTGCACAGGCGATAGTTGGATCTTATGCCCGCGCCCCGCCGGCCGCGGTGGCTGGCAGTAAACGCACACAACTTCATGCCCGCTTTGGATAATAGCATCGAGCGCCCTAACCGCAAATTCTGGCGTGCCCATAAAGGCGATTTTAAGAGGTCTTGTCATTAGATTTTTGGTTGTGATGGCGACGCTTTTTTCTTGCCCTCAAACGGTGAAGGCGGCCCATCGGCCCCGAAAGTTTTGAGTTCTTCCAGCATGTTTCTCAAGCTGTATTTTGGTGCGTAACCAAGAATTTTTTTTGTGTCTGTAATATCAAGCACTTTTGGTTTGCGTGCAGGATCAAATCCGTATTTGATGAATAGATCATAAAACTCAGGATAATATTTCATCAGCGTGTCTTTGTCCCAGTTTTTTAAATCTTCGGCAGTGAAATCATAAGCGCCATCAACGGTGAAACACTGTGCCTTTTCGGGTGTCTTTTTTCCTGTTCTCAGAAAATCGAGTGCGCAGAGTGCGGATTGCTCGACGTCGGAGATATGTACCGCGCCCTTGGCAAACCACTTCGCCCATTCAATGAAGTTCGCGTAAACCGTTCTGTTCCAGCTCGGGATGAAGGCGCGGGGACGAAGCGTGATCACATCCATGTCGTGCCGGTGTGCATAGGCACGGGCCATTTCCTCGCCAAGAATTTTGGTGTGACCGTAAATACCGTACTGATCGTCCACGCTGGTGCTGGAAATGAAAATAAATTTTTTGACCCCCTCCGCGGCAGCGGCCTCGAACACGTTAAAGGTTCCGGTGACGTTAAGGTCGTGGAACTCCGCTGGTGTTTTCCCCCCTTCATGGATGCCATGCCAAGCGGCGATATGGATGACACAGTCGATATCTTTCATCGCCATTTTGAGCAGGTCACGATCGAGTATCGATCCTTGAAAAAATCCCACACCCGCGACTTTCGGCGTTGCCATATCGATCACGACCGGCACATCCCCCTGTTGCAGCAGAGAGAGGCTCAAGAGCGATCCCAGATCCCCCGATCCGCCGGTGAGGAGTATACGCAGAGGTTTCTTAGAGGACATGCGTTTTCTCCAGATCTTCCTCATTCTCTTTGGTAAACTTCTTGAGCTTGCGCATCAGGATATCGCGCTTGAGCGTGGACAGGTGATCAACGAATAATATGCCATCCAAATGGTCCATTTCATGTTGCAGGCAGGTGGCAAGCAGACCGTCGGCTTCCACTTCTTGTTCTTTGCTGTAGTAGTCCAGATATTTCACACGCACCTTATCAGGGCGGGCCACATCGGCATATTGACCGGGAACGGAGAGGCAGCCCTCATTGTAGATGCGCAAATCTTGCGAGGACTGGACAATTTCCGGGTTCACAAAAAACTGTGGTTTGGTTCTTCTCTCGGCAGGGGTGAGGGTGTCGCCCTTAGGTTGGTGGATGTCAAGAACTAGAATGCGCTTGGAGACACCCACCTGCGGGGCTGCCAGGCCAATGCCGTCACTGGTGTACATCGTTTCCAGCATGTCATCCATCAGTTTACGCAGTCCAGCCGTGACGCCGCCCGTGACCGGCTCGGCTTTCTTTTTAAGCACAGGATGAGGCGCTACGTATATCTGGAGAATGGTCATGGCTGCAATTTCTCTACAGTTTCAGGTGATCCCGCCTATTTTTTAGGGGTATTCTCCATCATTGTTTTGTGCATCTCATCTATTTCTTGATGCATCTGCGTCATCATCTCCTGCATCTTGGCAAATTGATCTTTATACTCTTCCATCATTTTGTGGCAGCGCATGTGTTCTTCCGTCATCGCATTCTCTTTGGGCGGTGCTGATGGTGGCGCTTCAGTTGCGGCGGGGGCTGGGGTGGGCGGGCTTGCCACCGCAGAAGCCGGAGGTGATTCTGCTGCCGGAGTAGCAGGAGGGGTTGCAACAGGAGCAACTGCGGCAGGGGATGGTGCTGGTGCTGGTGGTTCAGTGGGAGCAGCGGCGGGTGCCGCCAGGGGCGGAACATCAGCAGCGGATTGCGCAGAAGGCCTGGGTGGCGTCCATTGTGCCTGTGTTGTCAGCGGCAACAAGAGCAAGCCGATAGAAAAAATTGTCTTGAATATCGTTCTCATTTGTTAAACTCCTCCCTGAGAGAAAACCACGACATGCCTGTATTCTCGCATGTTTTGGTTAAAAAATAACAAAAGCCGCTATCTGGCAATGCAGATGGTGGCTTTTGTTATTTTGGATAAGGAAAATATTATCCGGCGGCCCCGGCGCGACCCTTTTTATCGCGGCTGCGGACATCGGCTTTTGGCACGTCGATCGGCGTAACCTTGTCGCCTTCCGTGATGGCTGGCGCTTTGGCCGCATTCGCCGTCAGGGCTGTTGCGTCACGTTCAGCTGCAAAGCGTTTCAGCCTGTGGACAAAAGCACCCGTTCCAGCCGGGATCAGGCGGCCGACGATGACGTTTTCCTTGAGGCCAATCAGCTTGTCCACCTTGCCGTTGATGGCGGCTTCCGTCAGCACGCGCGTGGTTTCTTGGAACGACGCGGCTGAGATGAAGGAACGCGTCTGCAAGCTGGCTTTGGTAATCCCCTGCAGCAACGGCGCTCCCTTCGCGGGACGCTTGTCGGCAGCAATCACTTTTGTGTTGGTCTCCGCTAATTCTTCACGATCCGACAATTCACCGTTCACAAACGTTGTGTCGCCGGCATCGGTGATTTCAACTTTCTGCAGCATCTGGCGGATAATCACTTCAATGTGCTTGTCATTGATCTTCACGCCTTGCAGACGGTAGACGTCCTGGATTTCATTGATGAGGTAATCGGCCAGTGCCTCAATACCCATCACCGCCAGGATATCATGCGGCACCATGCTGCCGTCGAGTAGCGGATCTCCCTTGCGGACATAATCGCCTTCATTGACAGCGACGTGCTTACCCTTCGGAATGAGGTATTCCTTCGGCTCGCCTTTGCCATCGGTCGGCTTCACGATGATACGGCGTTTGGACTTATAGTCCTTGCCGAACTCAACCTGGCCATCGATCTCAGCGATGATTGCAAAGTCTTTTGGACGGCGCGCTTCAAAGAGCTCGGCAACACGTGGCAGACCCCCGGTAATATCGCGAGTTTTGGATGTTTCACGTGGAATACGGGCGATGATATCCCCTGCCTTGACATGAGAGCCGTTTTCAACGTTCAGCAGTGCCCCAACCGGCATGTAATAGTTGGCCTCAAGGTTGTTTGGTAGTTTGATTACCTTACCGTTATTATCAGTTAGCATAATCCTGGGCTTCAGGGATGTCCCCTTGGGCTGCTGTCTCCAGTCGGTCACAACTTTGGAAGAGATGCCGGTTGCCTCATCCATTTCTTCGCGAACCGACATGCCTTCGATCAGGTCACCGTAGAAGACGATACCGTCTTTTTCGGTCACGATCGGAACTGTATACGGATCCCATTCGGCCAGTTTTCCGCCGCGCTTGACTTTATCGCCATCGTTGACGAACAGCTTTGCGCCATACGGCATCCGGTGGTTGGCTTTTTCACGGCCTTGCTTGTCCAGCAAGACGACTTCTGTGTTGCGGCCCATAACAATTTGTACGCCTTCGGAGTTGATAACCACATTTTTGTTGCGGATTTCGACCATTGCATCAAAGGCGGCTTCGGCGGAAGAGACCGCAGCACCACGCTGTGCCGCGCCACCGATGTGGAACGTACGCATGGTCAGCTGGGTACCGGGTTCGCCGATGGACTGAGCGGCGATGACACCGACAGCTTCACCGATATTCACGGCGGTACCACGCGCCAGATCACGGCCGTAGCACTTGCCGCAGATGCCATTGTTCTTGCCTTTGCAGGTCAGGACAGAACGTACTTCGACG
>JACQAA010000090.1 GCA_016195185.1 Pseudomonadota bacterium
CCACTGAGCTACGGCCGCCATACCGGAAGCTTTATAACATAAAAATCAGGTGGGGGGACTAAAATTTGCGGGGTGCTGCTCTTTTCAACGTATCTTGAAAAGGAATCCCTAAAAGATTAAGATATTTCAAAGGAATAATTCGGATGAAAAAGATTGAAGCCATCATCAAGCCGTTCAAGCTGGATGAGGTCAAGGAGGCCTTGCATGAAGTCGGCGTACAGGGCATGACTGTAACGGAGGTGCGCGGATTTGGCAGGCAAAAGGGGCATACCGAGCTGTACCGTGGCGCCGAATATGTTGTCGATTTTTTGCCCAAAGTAAAAATTGAGGTTGTGGTTGAGAAAGGACAGGTGGATGATGTGGTGGAGGCCATTCAGAACGCTGCCCGTACAGGCCGCATAGGCGATGGAAAAATTTTTATCAGCCCCGTTGAAAACGTGATCCGCGTGCGCACCGGAGAACGGGGGAAAGAGGCAATTTAGAGGATTTATTTAACCGCCACAGGAGGAACACATGGCAAAGACAGGCGTAAAAATCAAAATGTCAAGGTCACCGGCTCAGGCTGCGAAGTCAAACCAGAGCTATGCCGCTTTTTCTAAGCTGCTCAAAGAAAACAACATCGAGTATGTCGCTTTTCGTTTCACTGATTTGCGTGGCAAGCTGCAGCATACGGCGCAGCATATCTCCACGATTAATGAAGACTTTCTGACAGACGGCATCATGTTCGATGGATCGTCCATCACTGGCTGGAAAGCTATTAACGAGTCAGACATGATCCTGCAGCCGGATCTGTCGACGGCTCAGATGGATCCTTTTGCAGCGCAGCCGACAGTGGATGTGTTCTGTGATGTTTATGAACCCTCCACGGGACAGCCGTACAGCCGCGACCCCCGTTCCATTGCCCGGGCGGCGGAGAAATATATGCAGTCCATTGGTGTTGCCGATACGGCCTATTTTGGTCCGGAAGCTGAATTTTTTATTTTTGACGACGTGCGCATCGATATGCGGATGAACCGCGTCAGCTATGAAATTGATAGTATGGAAGGGCCCTATAATTCGGGCACGAAATACTCGCAAGGCAACATGGGCCATCGTCCCGGCCAGAAAGGCGGCTATTTCCCGGTACAGCCGATTGACAGCAGTAACGATTTGCGCGCCGAGATGGTTACAGTGATGGCAGGGATGGGTGTTTCCGTTGAAAAACATCACCATGAAGTTGCGCCTTCACAGGTGGAACTGGGGATCAAATTCTCCACTCTGGTCAACAGCGCGGATAACATTCAGCTCTACAAGTATGTCGTGCAGAATGTGGCGCATGCCTACGGCAAAACAGCGACTTTTATGCCCAAACCTGTTTATGGGGATAATGGTTCCGGGATGCACGTACACCAATCGCTGTGGAAGGCTGGCAAGCCGCTGTTTGCCGGTTCCGGATACGCGGACCTGTCGGATACGTGCCTTTATTATATTGGCGGGATTATCAAGCATGCCCGCGCTTTGAACGCGATCACCAACCCGACCACCAACAGTTATAAGCGGTTGGTGCCGGGATACGAAGCGCCGGTGCTGCTGGCTTATTCGGCACGTAACCGCTCGGCGTCCTGTCGTATCCCCTTCGCCGTGAGCCCGAAAGGCAAGCGTGTGGAAGTACGTTTTCCGGATCCTGCGTGCAATGCTTACCTTGGTTTCGCAGCCATGCTGATGGCAGGTCTCGATGGTGTCCAGAAGAAAATTCATCCCGGCGATGCGATGGATAAAAACCTTTATGATTTGCCACTGGAAGAGCTGTCGGAAATTCCAACAGTCTGTGGTTCGTTGCGCGAGGCGCTTGATGCTTTGCGTGACAGCCACGACTTCCTGCTCAAGGGTGGCGTTTTCAGCAAGGATTTCATTGAAAGCTACCTTGAGCTGAAGTACGCCGAGGTAAAAGCCTATGAAACCATGCCGCATCCGATTGAATTTGCCATGTATTATTCAGTGTAAGGTTTTTTAGCGTAGCCTGTTTATCTCTTGGGGAGGCGTGTCTTACTTCATGGATTGCAGGATCATGTCAAACGTCCGGGTATTACGAGCCCAGACGTACATGTTGTCGGTTTCTCGCGGGGTGAGAAGGAAGACAATAATGTACCAGTCCTGATCGCCCAGAACGGCCAGCCGTATTTCCTGCTTGGAGACGTTCTTCTTTTTCGCCTCGACCTGATATACCTCATAGCGCGAGAACATAAAACGGTTGTGGAGAGATGGAGT
This sequence comes from Pseudomonadota bacterium, assembly GCA_016195185.1. GTDB lineage: Bacteria > Pseudomonadota > Alphaproteobacteria > Micavibrionales > UBA2020 > PALSA-926. Next base: position 2,248 of record JACQAA010000090.1, read on the forward strand.
CTCGGAGGATACGAGGCCTGCAACTTCTAGCCCCAGAAACTCGTCAAAGTATTTTCTAATCCTTGTCATTTCCTGGGCCAGGCTTGTCTGGCGATTTCTATGAATGGCCATAAAACGTATCAGACCGTAGATTTTTCGTGCTGACGTTTCATTGTGGAGCTGTACGGACATGTTATTCAAATCTTTAAAATCCGGATAGTGAACAACCCATGATTCAGGATAGGTGAATTTCAGGGCGTCTGAGAGGTTGTATTCTTTTTGTTTTTCAACCGGATTATCATTGACCAAAGTCAGCCTGAAGCTCTCAACGGCATACTTTTGGAGGACAGCCATCTGTTCTTTGAGGTAGAGGGGAATTTCAAAGGTAACCATGATAACTGTGTCACCGTTAATTTGTGCTGTTGTGTAACCGTAGGTGCTCTTGGCCTCAAACACGGAGACGTAGGCCATGCCGACCTTCTTGTTGCCCAGCGCAGTGACCTTTTCTTGCAGAGAGTACCCGTTCGTAATGACGTAGTTTCTTAGCCAGTTTTCGGCAGAAATTTCATACCGCAGATGCTGGACTTGAACAGTGATGAGAGCTTGTGCCGTCCCGATCATGGGGCTCTTGAACCGCGCAATCATTTCAGGAATATCCTGTTTGAGTGACTGATCCGCAGGTTTGGCGATGGATTCAGAGGTCCAGTCTTTCGGGAGCATGATGTCGAATTCATACTTGGGGTTTTTGAACGGTGCCTGATGGAAAAGAGTTGTATTCGCTTTGAAACTTGCCTCGTCTTGAATAGGAAAGTCCTGTGTAAATGGGGCTGCCGCCGTGTTCTGATTGGATCCTGGCAGAGAGGAGGTTGCGGTCTGAGGCATGCAAACGAGTATAGCCAGGGAAAATATCAGGGCGCAGACATTTGGATATTTCATGTGTTATTTCCCTGTGTGAACAGCGGGAATAGGTTGTCTGTTTTCATCGATAGCAACGTAGGTAAATTTTCCCTCGGTCACTTTTTGTGCTGTTTCATCGAGACGGGCGCGGGCCCAGCTTTCTATGTGGACTGTCATGGAAGTACGCCCAACACGCTCAAGGCGGCAATAACAACTGACTTCGTCCCCGATATAAACAGGTTTTTTAAAGCTCATCGCTTCAATGCCGACCGTGGCAACACGGGTTTTAGAAGTTTGGGTAGCAATAATGCTGCCTGCCAAATCCATTTGCGACAACACCCAGCCGCCAAAAATATCTCCATTGGCATTGGCATCGGCCGGCATGGCGATGGTGCGCAGGGAAGGACAGAGATCATAATCAGGCTGTTTGTGAGGCATTTTTCCTCTTCAATCGTTGATTTCGCGGCCCAAACGGCATTATAACCTTTCTGCCAGAAGATATACAAGGTTGCGTTAAGTACGGGAAATGCGTAGCCTGAAAAAGATAGCAGGAGAATTCGTGGGTTATGATGAGTGGTAATTCAAAAAAAGGCAGTTACTCCGCGGCGGATATTGAAGTTTTGGAGGGACTAGAACCCGTCCGGAAGCGCCCGGGCATGTATATTGGCGGAACAGACGAAGCCGCCATGCATCATCTTGTCAGCGAGATTTTAGATAACGCCATGGACGAGGCGGTTGCTGGCTATGCCACTTGTATCGAGATTGACCTTGGTGTAGGCAACAGAGTTACGATTAAGGATAATGGTCGTGGTATCCCGATCGACAATCATCCCAAATTTCCTGGTAAATCGGCACTGGAAGTTATCTTTACGACGCTGCATTCCGGCGGAAAATTCAGCGGCAAGGTTTACAATACTTCCGGCGGTTTGCACGGTGTAGGTTCGTCAGTAGTGAATGCTTTGTCGAGTGAACTGACTGTTCAGGTTGCGCGCGATAAAGGGCTGTACGAACAAAAATACAGCCGTGGCAAAGCTGGTGGAGATTCAATGGCGCGGCGCTATTGAGCTTCTTAAAGGCATTGAGGGTGTTCCGGAACAAGAAATCATTAAATTTCCGAATGGAATATTGGACTACCTCTATTCTCTGGTGGAGGGAAAAACATCCCTGACGCCAAAACCTTTTTACGGCGCAGCAGACTTCCCAGATGGGGAAGGACGCTGTGAATTTGCTATTGCCTGGACTGAAGAGGAAGATGAAGGGTTTTTAAGTTCTTACTGTAATACGATCCCGACACCGGAAGGCGGCACGCATGTGCAGGGATTGCGGTCGGCACTTTCAAAAGGGTTAAAAAATTATGCAGACCTGATCAACAACAAAAGGGCTGGCATTTTAACGCCAGACGATATTTTCGGCTCGGCCACGGTATTGCTGTCGATTTTTCTGCGTGAGCCGCAGTTTCAGGGGCAGACTAAAGAAAAGCTGACCACCACTCAGGCCACAAGACTCATTGAAAATGCCATAAAAGATAATTTTGAACACTGGCTGACAGGTAATACAGCCTCCAGTAAGTATCTGCTGGATTATTTAATCAGCATTGCAGAAGAGCGCCGCCGCGCTAAAGATGTACAGGAAATGTCGCGAAAATCGGCGACACGCAAATTGCGCCTCCCGGGAAAATTGTCTGACTGCAGCCGAAAAACATCAGAGGGTACCGAAATATTTATCGTTGAGGGGGACTCTGCCGGTGGTTCAGCCAAGCAGGCGCGCAACAGGGAGTTGCAGGCTATTTTGCCATTACGCGGCAAGGTATTGAACGTAGCGAGTGCTACCTCTGATAAAATTCGCGCCAATCAGGAAATATCGGATCTTATTCTGGCGTTAGGATGCGGTACGGGAAAGGATTTTAACCTAGATAAGCTGCGCTATGAACGTGTCATCATCATGACAGATGCTGATGTTGATGGTGCCCATATCGCCTCCTTGCTGATTACGCTCTTTTATCAGGAGATGCCCGGCTTAATTCACAGTGGTGCTTTATATCTTGCGTTGCCTCCTCTATATCGGCTCAGTTCAGGGGGAGAAAGTGTTTATGCCCGCGACGATGCTCACAAAGAGGAACTCATGAGGACGGTGTTCAAGGGAAGAAAGAAAATAGAAATAAGCCGTTTCAA
>JACQAA010000095.1 GCA_016195185.1 Pseudomonadota bacterium
ACTCCAGCATCAGGCTGCCCACGTCGATTTTCGCGGAGCGATCAAGCACCGACTTGCCCACGGCAAAAACCGTATTCATCGACTGCTTGCCGGGCAGAATATGCATGGAAATGTTGATATTAGGGTAAAGCGCATAGATGGCAAAGCGGTTAATGGCGTATATTTCCTTTTCCCGACGAAAATCGAGCACGAGTAATTTACCCTGAATGTCTGCAGATTCCTTGATCTGCCGGCGGGCCAGCTCTGCATGTTCGCGATACAGTACGACGCGTTCGGCGACATCCGGATGCTCCAGCACGCCGTCGATGTCCCTGGTTCTGCGGAGAATATCCACTAATTCCATCATCAGCTGGTAATTGGAAATGCGGAAGTTGTGAAAACGCCCAAGATTGGTGCGGTTATCCATGATAAAGCCAAGCAACACCCATCCCTGAGGATTCAGGATTTCCTCCTTACTGAGCTGGGCTGAGTCAATTTTGTCGGCTGCTTCCATCAGCTCTTTGGAAATGTGGGGGAACTTGACACTGCCGCCAAAATGCTTGTAGACCACCTGTGCTGCCGATGGTGCGGTCGGGTCATTGATGAGGTTTTTATCCGGTTTCTTGTTGCGCTCCGCTTCGCTGGCGTGATGGTCAAAGACCATGTGGGCGTCGGGGTGGCCGGGCAGGTTGGTGATGATGTCGTTTGGGGTGACCGCGATCAGCCCATCTTGCATATCTTTAGGGTGGGCAAATTTTATTTCATCGACCAGGCCGATTTCCCGCAGCAGAGAGGCGCAGACAATCCCGTCCAGGTCACTGCGCGTAAGCAGGCGGTATTTTTTTAGCATAGCGTATTTCCTTCTATAACAAGTTTGGCAAACGGTACCATATCGTGCCCGGAACAAAAAGGGGTTGCTGAGTTTGAGTCTCCGCTGATGTGAAGTCGTGTTTTATTGGCGAAAACGAAAGGTGGTTTCTCCAGAGCCGTGGGGGATACCAGCATCCCTTCAAGTCAACGCGTTATTATACTTGACGTACCTGAGATGGGTGCAATATTATCGATAATGGTATACTGCAAGAAGATTTTTAAGACATCCACACCAAATCTTCCATATCAAAAAATCTGGTCTCAAGTGACAATTTCGCAAAAACACAAAAACCTACTGAATCTGACTATTCTGATTACCGGCCTTGGTTATTTTGTCGACAGCTTCGATGCCTTTTTGTTGAATGTCATCCGCACTCCCAGCCTCAAGGAGATGGGATTTTCAGGAGACACGCTGACCCATGCCGGCGTATTGATCCTGAATTGGCAGGTGACAGGCACACTTTTTGGAGGCATCTTCTGGGGCACGTTGGGTGACAAGCTAGGACGAAAACGGGCGCTGCTCGGTTCAATTCTTATGTACTCTCTCGGCCAATTTGCCAATGCTTTCGTGCACAGCGTGCCAGTTTATGCTGCAGTACGTTTTGTCGTTGGCTTCGGTATCGCCGGAGAGGTCGGGCTGGGAGCAACGCTGGTGGGAGAGGTTGTCAGGACATCAAAACGTACATACAGCCTGGCTTGTTTTACGGCGATTGGTCTTTTAGGCGTTGTCAGCGCGTCGCTGAGCATAGAACTGGTCAGCTGGCGGATCACCTGCCTGCTGGGTGGTGCTGGCGGCTTGGTGCTGTTGTTTCTTCGGCACAGGCTCTTTGAATCTCCTTTATTCGATGCACTGGCTATTGAAAAAGAGAGGCGGGGCCGATTCTGGCAAATTCTTTTATATAGGACGCTGCTACGCAAATGGCTATGCTGCATCTTTATCCTTGCGCCCAATTTTTTTATCACCGGATTTTTGCTGACGCTGGCCCCTGAATTTGCCAAGGCGGCCGGTATTGCAATGCCGATCAAAGCTAATATCGCGCTCGCGCTCTATTTTACCTTTGCAGTTGCCGGGGATTTTATGAGTGCCTATTTAAGCGAAAGATGGCGCAGTCGCCGCCGTGTCCTGTTTATCTTCATGTCAGCGAACACGGCACTGGCACTCGTTTACCTTTTTCTTACACCACATGAACCGCAATTCTTTTATGTTTTATGCGCCATCTTCGGGTTCTTCAATCTCTGGGCTATCAGTACGACGGTCGCGATTGAGCAGATGAAGACAGGCTTGCGTGCGACAACCACCACGAGCAGCATGAATTTTGCACGCGCCTGCCTGGTACTCATCAATCTTGGCTTTATCGCTTTGAAGCCGCACGGCACGGCTGAGGCGGCCCTGATGGTGGGTGCTCTGTTCTTTACGATGGGATTCGCGGCTATTTATTACCTGGATGAGACATATGGTCGGCCACTGTCTGACACCGAGTGAACATTTATCATTATTTTCCAGTAGCAGTTATACCTGCGCTGCCACGTGGCGGGGCGGAGGGCGCTCTTCATTATTGACAGAATCAAATAAAATAAACCTCTTGACCCCAAATAATATTACAGAATAACTATAAAATAATCTCATAAGTGTCTGAAAAATCAATAAATCCTCTATTATCACGCAAATATCGCGGTTGATTTCTCGTGTCAGGACGCCTAGAGTTGCCAAGATTTGTCGGGGTCAGTAAACGAATGCCATGCGCCAGTTTGCTCTTTGGTGCGGTATCACAAGGTGAGTAGTGACAATGGACCGGTTAGAAGAATTCATCCGCGAACACAAGATAACGGAAGTCGAGTGTCTGGTTCCGGATATGTCGGGCATCGCCCGGGGCAAGATTATCCCGGCTGAAAAGCTGCTGCGCATTTTACGGGAAAGGGGCATGCCGCTGCCCGAGTCCGTGTTTATCCAGACTGTCACCGGCGATTATCCGGATCAGAAGCTGATCAACCCCTCGAACGGCGATGTTTACATGATCCCGGATAACAGCACAGTGCGCCTGGTGCCATGGTACAAGGAGTCGACCGCTCAGATTATCTGCGATGCCTATTACGCCGATGATACACCGATCTCGTTTTCTTCACGTTATTTGCTGAAAAAGATGATTGCCGAGTACGAGAAGCGGGGATGGAAACCAGTCGTCGCGCCGGAACTAGAATTTTATCTTGTCGCCGTCAATACCGACCCTGATATACCTTTGCAACCTCCCGTCGGGCGCTCCGGTCGCCGGGAGAGTGGCCGTCAGGCCTATGGCATCGATGCGGTCAATGAGTTCGACCCGATCTTTGAAGATGTTTACGATTACTGTGAGGCGCAGAATATCGATATCGATACCCTGGCTCATGAGGCCGGCGCTGCCCAGATCGAGGTGAATTTCAACCACGGCGATCCGCTGGAAGTGGCCGATCAGGCCTTTCTGTTCAAGCGCACGGCACGCGAAGTGGCTATGCGTCATGGCGTTTATGCAACTTTCATGGCGCAGCCGTTTCAGATGGAGCCGGGCAGCGCCATGCACATTCACCAGAGCGTGATTAGTCTCAAAACCGGCGAAAACCTTTTTTCGACCCCTGACGGGCAAGACACGCGGCTGTTTGAGTATTTTGTCGGGGGCATGCAAAGATACCTGCCGTGCGCTCTGCCGATGCTGGCGCCGAACGTCAATTCCTACCGCCGTTTTGGGCATAGGGTGACGGATTCGCCCATTAATGTGGAGTGGGGTCTGGACAACCGTACCTGCGGATTACGCGTGCCGGTCTCCAAGCCTGAGAACCGACGTATTGAGAACAGGCTACCCGGCGCCGACGGCAATCCCTATCTGGTGATCGCGGCGACGCTGGCCTGTGGTCTGATGGGCTTGCTGGAAGAGATTGAACCCAGCGTGCAGCTTCGGGGCAGCGCCTATGACAAAATTCACTCCCTGCCGACCCATATGTTCGATGGACTCAAAAAATTCAAATCCAACAAGCCGCTGCAGGAAATGCTGGGAGAGAAATTCATCCGCGCTCTGGTGGCCATCAAGGAAACGGAATACAAGGCCTATAATACCGTGATCAGCTCATGGGAACGTGAGAACCTGCTGCTCAACGTGTAACAAGGATACGGATCTGCCCTGCAACCGGTAGTTCACGCCGCCAGAACGGCTTTGACGCGCTTGGTGATTTCATCGAGCGTGAAGGGCTTGCTGATGACTTCCTGCGTGAGAAAGTCGAGGTTGTGCGCGCGCTGCCGCTGGTTGGCATATCCCGACATCATCATGATTTTTGTCCCGGGAAAGTCCTTGGCGACTTTGAGAGACAGCGCGATACCATCCAGGTCCGGCATCACAATGTCTGTCAGTAGCAGGTCAAATTTTTTATTGGCCAGAATTTGCATCGCGGCATTGCCATCCGGAGCAGAGACTACAGAATAACCGGCATGTGCCAGCGCGCGTTCGACAAATTCGCGCACCGCAGGCTCGTCATCCACAACCAGAATCTTCTGGGGATTGTCTTTTTTATCTGGAACTGTCATGGATCCTCTCAATTGCCCGATACGTGCATTTCAACTATAGAGCCTTCCGGCGGCGCACCCTTCAGCTGTAGCACGACCGGCATGGTTTCTCCGGAAGTCAGTTTGGCGGATTCTGCCCTGATTTCCCATTCCTTGATCGGGTGCAGTTGATCATTTTTTAGCACCACATGCAGAGGCGGATAGGCAACGGTGCGTTCATTCATGTTGGTGATCTTGCCTTCAACCACCAGCACCGTTTTGTCCTGATTGGCCCGGTGCTCGGCGACGACTTCGCTTATTCTCAAGCCTTCTCCAGGGAGCTTGGGGTGAAAGCCGAGTGTTTTATAAAGCAGTGTTGTCTGCGGCCAGTGGCTCACAATCGGTTTCTGGCCAAGAAAAACCACCAGTAAGGTGACGGAGGAGCACAGGAAGAATGTCAGTGCGCCGAAAGCGTTGGCATTCACGCCTAGGGGGTTATGAGTAATAACAGTGGGCGATATTTCTTGTCGTGTGCTTGGACTGGGAGCAGGGGATACATGAATACCCAATTTTGACAGGATGGCATCAAAAATTTCCGCGTCCTTACCGCCCATCGCGCCAACTGTTGCCGTTGGCTCTGCTGCCATCGACTTCTTTGTCGGTGCCAGTTGCTGTGGTGCCTGTTCCGTTGCTGAGGCGGTCTTCGTCGGTTCCGCAGTCTGGAACCAGGTATGGCTGCAACTCACACAGCGGACGACACGCCCACTGACCCCCAGTTTGTCCGGATCCAAGTTGTACTGTGACTGACACTGCGGACAGGTCAAAATCATCGACGACCCATTCTCCTTTTCAATAAGACTGGTTGCCCATCTTCAGGCGAGGATAGCATGCAAATAAGTAATTTTTGAGAGTTTTGTTATTCTGTAAGTCCTGCTATCCTCTGATGTCGGGATTCCTTGACAGAATGACAGGAACGAAGCGCATGGCTTTGGTCAAATTCTCTAATGTTGCCCTACGGTACGATACCGGTCCGTATGTGTTGCATGACATTAACTTTGAGTTGGAGGCAGGTTCCTTTCACTTTCTAACCGGGCCAAGCGGCGCTGGAAAAACCTCACTCATGAAGCTGTTGTATGTGGCGCAAAAACCGACGCGTGGCATGATTTCCTTCTTTGGCATGGACTTGGCGACCACGGCGCGCAAAACCATGCCGGAAATACGCCGCCAGATCGGCATTGTCTTTCAGGATTTTCGTCTGTTCAATCACCTCTCGGCTTTTGACAATGTGGCGCTCTCATTGCGCGTGGCGGGACAGACGGAAAAAAATATCAAGAAAAACGTTACTGAGCTGCTGAAATGGGTGGGGCTTGGCGATAAAATGGCCTGTCAGCCCAACGTCCTGTCAGGGGGTGAACAGCAACGCATTGCGATTGCCCGCGCGGTCATTAACCGTCCCAAGCTGTTGCTGGCGGATGAACCAACCGGCAATATCGACGATAATATCGGCATTAAGCTGATGACGCTGTTTGAAGAGCTGCACCGGCACGGCACCACCGTGGTGATCGCCACGCATGATGAAGATATTGTCCGCCGCTTCCCGCACCCGCAAATGCGTCTGGAACATGGCACCCTTGAGATGATCCCCAAAGCGCATTCAAAGGCAGCATAACCCGTGGCAAAAAAAGCTTTAAAGAAATATTGCTACGACATTTCCCTGAGCGAGGGGGCGGGGGCGCATCTGGTCAGCTGGGTCACTGGCCTGATGGTCTTCTTTGTCACTCTGGCGCTGTTGGTCAATTTCAGCCTGGCGACCATCACCAAGACCTGGGTGACGGGTCTCTCCGGCGCCCTGACCGTTGAAATCAAGCCGCCGCTTTCTCCCAAAGAGGGTGGGGAACCGTCGTCCCAAAGCCAGAAAAAATTTGAGAACAGCGTGCACCGCGTCCTAACCTTGCTGAAAGACAATGCCGCGGTCAGCGAGGCGAGATTGATGACGGATGCGGAAATCAGGAGCCTGATTCAGCCATGGATGGGGCCGGGGGTGACGGTAGATGCGGTTTATCTGCCGGCGCTGATCGACATCAAGCTGACCCCGAATGCCGACGTGGCGCGCCTGCAAAGTGATTTGAAAGCGGTCGAGCCGGATGCCGGCATTGACAGCCATACCGACACGTTGGATGACGTGAAGGCTTTGGTCAAAACGGCGTCCCTGTTTGTCTTATTGCTGACGAGTGTGATTGTAGTGCTCGCGGTGGTGGCGATTTCGGGGATCGTGCGTTCCAAACTGCTGATCCATGAATCCGAGGTCGAAACACTGCACCTGATCGGCGCCAGTGACGAATATATCGCCCGTCAGTTCCGCATGCATACGTTGCGCGGCACGCTGAAGGGCGCCCTGATCGGGCTGGTGTGTACCCTGGCAATCCTGTTGGTGATCGGTTCGCTCACGCATACGCTTGATGATACGATCCTGCCGCATCTGAAATGGGCCCCCTTGCAATGGCTTTTGGTGGTGGTGTCCCCCATCGCGGTGGGGAGCCTGATTGCCCACCTGACAGCGCAGGCAACCGTGCTGAAGGAACTGTCCAAACTGACATGACACGCCGCAGACTCATCCTACCCTGCCTTGGCCTCATTGCGGCTCTGGCCGTCGTTGGCTGGTTTGCCGGGCTCTGTTCCTTCATCCAAAGCGCTGCTGTCTTGCAGTTACCGGCGCAGTTGCAAAAGCTGGATGCGATTGTGGTATTGACTGGCGGCAGCAACCGCGTCGATGCTGGCTTTGATCTGCTGGAGAAAGGCCTTGGCAAAAAGCTGTTTATTTCCGGCGTTTATCGCGGCATTGAAGTAAAAAATCTCCTCAAGCGCTGGAAAGCCGAACCGCAGAGCAATCTGGATTGCTGTGTTGTCCTGGGGTTTGAGGCCGATAATACCGCTGGCAACGCCATTGAAACGGTGAACTGGCTGCGCAAGGAAAATTTCCATTCGGTGTATCTGGTGACGGCGAACTATCATATCAAACGCGCCATGCTGGAATTTGATGCCCTCGCGCCGGACCTGCACATCGTGCCTTTTCCCGTTATCCCCGACAGGACCGACCTAAGTATCTGGTGGAAAGATTCCGTGACCAGAAACCTTGTCCTGCGCGAATATCTGAAATATATTGCCGTCTATTGTCGTTACGAGGTGCTATCGCTGTGAACGCTATCCGTTCTGTCCTGTTCAATATCCTCTTCTTCCTCGGCTGCGGGTTCTGGAGCATCGCGCTGCTGTGGACGCTGGCGCTGCCTGAAGAAAAATGCGCGGCAATTGTCAGTTTTTGCTATGGCGGCTATATCACGCTGATCGAAAAATACGTGCTGGGTCTGACACTGGAGATGAAGGGGCTGGATAATCTGCCGAAGGAGGGCGGCTATATCATTGCCGCCAAGCACCAGTCTGCTTTTGAGACCCTGAAGTTGCCGTTTACCAAAAGTCTTGGCTATCCTGCGATCATTCTTAAACGGGAGCTGGCGCGCATTCCCGTCTATGGCTGGTATTTCAGGGGGATGGGGCAAATTCCGATCGACCGTGGCTCCGGCACGGAGGCGATGAATTCTATTGTCAGCGGGTGTCAGCGTACCCTGAGTGCCGGGCGTTCGGTGATCATTTTCCCGCAGGGCACCCGCGTTGCGGTTGGCGTCGACAAGCCCTACAAAGTAGGTATTGCCAAAGTTTACCGTGACGTTAAAGTGCCCGTCGTGCCGATGGCGCTTAATTCCGGCGTATTCTGGGGGCGCAACGCTTTCTTTAAAAAATCCGGAGTGGTGACGTTTGAATTTTTGCCAGCCATCCCCGCAGGCCTACCGCCTCTGCAGATGATGGAGCAACTTGAGCGGGACATCGAAACGGCAACAAACCGCTTGGTAGCCGCAGCGCAATCACAGAGGACTACATGACATCCGTGCCCCCTGCTAAAATTATCTCACGCAAGCTTGAATTCAGGGGCTGGCATGCGCTTGAAACGATCGTCATCCAGCCCAAAAGCCTGAAGCATGATGGTCTGTGCGAGCCGATGTCCCGCGAAATTTATTATTGCCGTACATGTGTTGTTGTCCTGCTCTACCTGCCGGAAACCGACCAGATTTTGCTCAATCAGCAATTTCGTCTTGGCGCTTTCATTGCCGGAGATAACAGCCCGTGGCTGATGGAATGCTGTGCTGGTCTCATTGACGCGGAAGAAGAGGCGGAAGAGGCCGTGCACCGCGAGGCGATGGAGGAAACCGGGTGCGAGATCCTCGATCTGGAATACATCGGCAAGGCCTATCCCAGCCCGGGTGGCAGCAATGAGTGTTTTCAGATGTATTGCGGGCGCATCGGCAAAGCCGAAGCCGGGCACTTTGGGCTGGAGACGGAAGGTGAGGAGATTAAGACTCATCTGGTGCCCGCGATTGAAGCCATCCGCATGCTGGACAACGGGCAGATTACCAATGCCGGCGCGGTGATGTGTCTGCACTGGTTCGCCCGACATCATGACCGCTTGCGTCAGAAATGGAGTGTACGATAATGTCTGCCCTGATTACCGCCCTGGAACTGCAAAAAATTCTGCAACAGCCGCATGTCAAAATTCTGGATGTCAGTTACGGGCAGCCGCCGTCCGGGCAGGGCATTCCCGGTGCGATGGATTTTGATATTGATGACGTCGCCGACCCCAAGGCTAGTCTTCCTCATACCGTTCCGTCCGCAGAAGTATTTGCTGAAAGAGTCGGTGCTTTTGGCATCGGTAACGATGATCTGGTGGTTGTTTATGACCGGACTGGCTTTTCCATGGCGGCCGCCCGTGGGTGGTGGATGTTCCGCCTGTTTGGGCACGACCAGGTAAAAATCCTCAACGGCGGCCTTCCGGCCTGGATCAGGGCAGGGGGGGTGGTTGTTCAAAAATCGGTCAAGCCGCTGAAACCGGCGTCATTCAAGACGAGTTTTAAACCGCACTTGCTCAAGTTGCGCGAGCAAATCCTAAAAAATATCTCTGCCAAGGATTTCACCCTCTTGGATGCGCGCGATGCCGGACGCTTCAGGGGTGATGCGCCCGAGCCGCGTCCGCATGTTCAACCGGGGCATATACCGGGCTCTGTCAGCACGCCCTATATGAATCTGATGAACCTTGACGCGACCCTGAAGAGTGAAGAGCAGCTGGCGCAAATCTTCCAGACGCGCGGCGTCCGGATGCACAACAAGCTCGCTTGTTCCTGCGGCAGCGGCGTCACCGCCTGCGTTGTTGCATTGGCGCTTTACGAGCTTGGCTGTCAGGATGCGGCCGTGTATGATGGCTCGTGGGTGGAATGGGGCTCGGATCCTGCGCTGCCGAAGGCCAAGGGAGATTGACGCATGACCAAGAAAAAGACCGGCACGCTGCTCACCCATGTCAGCTCTCGCCCGAAAGAATTTCACGGCGTCGTGAACACGCCTGTGCATCGTGCCTCCACGATCATTTTTAACAGCTATGCGGATTTTGAGCACAGTGACAGGTTGCCTTTCTATTATGGCCGTGCTGGCACCCCCACCAGCGCTGCTTTTGAAGAGGCGATCGCCGCTTTGGAAAGCGCTGCGGGGAGCGTCTCCATCTGTTCCGGCTTGAGTGCCATCACGGTTGCGCTGATGGCCTTTACCGAGGCTGGCAGCCATGTTCTGATGGCGGATAATATTTATGGCCCCAACCGCACTTTTTGCACAACGATATTGAAGAAATATGGCGTCGAGGTGGAGTTTTATCCGCCGCTGATCGGGGCCGGGATCAGCAAGCGTTTCAAAAAGAATACCACGGCACTCTTCCTGGAGGCGCCCGGCTCCATCACCTTCGAAGTCTGCGATATTGACGCTCTGGTGAAGGCGGCCAAAGCCAGAAAAATTACGACTATCATGGACAACAGCTGGGCCACGCCGCTGCTGTTCAGGCCGCTGCAACATGGCATTGATGTGTCGGTGATGTCGGCGACCAAATATATCTCCGGTCATTCAGATGCCATGCTGGGGGTTATCTCCGGTACGGCTTCCAGCTACCCGCGGCTGAGAGACGCGGCGACCACGCTGGGCATCTGTGCCGGTTCTGAGGAGCTATACATGGGCCTGCGCGGTCTGCGCACGCTGGAAGTGCGCATGAAAGAACATCAGGCCCGCGGGCTGGAGATGGCCAGATGGCTGCAAAAGCAGCCGGCAGTCAAGCGTGTCCTGCATCCGGCGCTGTCCTCCTGCCCCGGGCATGAGCACTGGAAGACATATTTTACCGGTGCCTGCGGTACCTTCGGGATTATCCTCAAGGAGACAGACAAAAAAAAGATCGGCAAAATGCTCGACGGATTTAAGTTGTTTCGCATGGGAGCCAGTTGGGGAGGATATGAATCCCTCTGTTTCCCCTTGCAGCCCAAACATGACCGTACGGCCGAGCGTTGGAACGAGAAGGGGTTTTCTCTGCGTCTGCATATCGGGTTTGAGGATATGGGAGACCTGAAGGCAGATCTGGAGAAGGGATTTCAGTATCTTTCTCTCTAATTAATTATTTAAAAACAAGTGGTTATAATATAAACAAGAGTTCTTGACATTTAATATATTTCATAATAACATCAAATATGTTAAATTTATAAGGGTATTGTTGACCGTGTCACAGGATGTCAAAAAGGCTGCTAAGCTTTCTTTGAAAGAAACCGCTAAGAAATACTTCAAAGGAGCTGCCCGTGCAGCCGTTGTCGTTGTCAAGGCGGCAGCCTTCCCTCTCTGGTGGAATAAAAAGGCCGTCACATTGCTGCTGTGCTCCACCTTTCTAACCCCCTTTGTGTCTTATCTGTACCCGACAGCGGAAGAGAAGCTCCAGCAGGAAGGCATTCGCCCGGAAGTGTTGCAGGAACTGGCGCCCGGCAAAAGAATCCGCGTGGAGGAGGGGATGGCAGCAGCATTGATGAAAAGAACCCCCTTGCCCCTGCTGCCTTTTGATGGACCGCCCATAGTGCCGATTAATCTCTTGTTGGCGTGTATTAGCCCGAATGCGTACGCCATGAGAACGGGAGGAATTAGGAATTTGAGTGGCAATAATATTGTCAATATGCAGACATCTCGTTCTTTCGACCTCAAGGACTGGCTTCTCTACGATAATCTGCAGCCGGGAGAGATTAAAAATACTCCATTGAGTAAGAAGGAGATGGATACATTTGTTTTGCTGCATGAGATACGTCATTGCGGGCAATCAGACACACTGTCAGATATGGAGCAAGAAGGCGATGCCGATTTTTGTGCCGTCACCGTTGCGGCGCGGGAATTTAAAAACCCTGAGATTATAAAGTGCGTTTTCAATTGGCGCGCGGCAAGTGTACCTTCAGGTGAAGCACATGATGTCGCCCTCTATCTTGAGGCAAGATTGCATGGCCAGCCAATTCCTTCGACAGAACAAATGAAAAAAGCCTGCAAAGAGGCACAGTCATTTATCGACGACGAGGAGAATCGTGTCAAAGTTTCTTCCTTGTCCGGGTTGGCGCAGCACCGGCTGGCTCTCTGGAAGCAAGCGCGAGATTATTTCCAGACTCCGGCGTCGCAGAAAAAGCCGGTTGGCCCAAGAGTGTTTTGATATATCCTAATCCCGTACCGACTTTGCGATCTTGTCGAGGATGGCATTGACAATTTTGGGTTCGTTGCCTTCATAAAACCCGGTGGTGACGTTGAGGTAATCGTTGATGATGATGCCGGCGTCGACGTCGCTGCAAGCCAGCAGCTCATAGGTTCCGGCGCGCAGAATGGATTCAAGCAGCGTTTCCACCTCGCTCTTCTTGCCGTCGGCGAGGGCTTTGCTGACAATCATATCGATATCCGTCCAGCGTTCGCTGACGCCCATGACGATTTTTTCCAGCATTTCCTGGTCGGCGGGAACGAAGAGATCGCCGTCCAGATTAAAGCCGACGCGGCAGTCGATAAATTCGCGCACCGCCGACTTGGCATCCTGATTGTTGAGGCGCATTTGATACAGCACCTGTACTGCTGCCAGGCGCGCCGCGATTTTTTGCGCCTTGGCGGAACCCTCGTTCTTTTTGACAACGGGTTTTTCTGGTGCGCGCCCTAGATTGTTTTTGCGGGCCGGTTTTTTCTTCTCAACCATTCTCGGCTTTCTTGTAATTCTTTTTCAGGTCACCGAGGAAGGCGTTGAAATCATCCACCTCGCGGAAATCTTTATAGATCGAGGCATAGCGGACATAGGCGATGGAATCAAGACGCGCCAGAACTTCCATGACGTATTCTCCGATCGCTTTGGTGGGAATATCGGTTTCGCCGCTGGATTCAAGCTGGCGGACGATATCGTTGACGCTTTGTTCGATCGTTTCGATATTCACCGGGCGTTTTTGCAGCGGCAGCTTGAGGGAGCGTACAAGCTTTTCGCGGTCGAATGGCTCGCGGCGGCCATCGTTTTTAATCACAAACAAATCGCGCAGATGCACGCGCTCAAAGGTGGTGAAGCGGGCATCGCAATGAGTGCATTCGCGGCGGCGGCGAATGGCGGCGCTGTCCTCGCTGGGGCGGGAATCTTTGACCTGTGTATCATCATGTCCGCAAAAGGGGCATCTCATCGGCTTACTCCAAAGGATAAATCGGGAATTGCTGGCACAGTTTCAAAACGCGGCTGGTCATGGCCTTCTCAACGATAGCATTGTTGTCCGCGCCGTTTTTGACAAGACCGTCCAGCACTTCGACAATATACTGCCCGACCAGTTCGAATTCTTTGACGCCAAACCCACGCGTTGTCGCAGCCGGGCTACCCAGGCGCACACCGGAAGTCACCATCGGTTTTTCGGGATCGAAGGGGATGGCATTTTTATTGCAAGTCATGTGGGCGCGTTCAAGGTTGACTTCTGCCATGCGGCCGGTCAGTTTTTTCGGGCGCAGATCGACCAGCACCAGATGGCAGTCGGTACCGCCGGAGACAATATCCAGCCCGCCCTTTTTCAGCGTCGCCGCCAGGACGCGGGCATTGTCAAGCACCGCCTGGGCATAGACTTTAAATGACGGCTGCAGGGCTTCAGCAAAGGCCACCGCTTTGGCCGCAATCACGTGCTCCAGCGGCCCGCCCTGCAGGCCGGGGAAAACGGCGGAGTTGATCTTTTTCAGCAGTTCTTCGTCATTGGTGAGGATAATTCCGCCGCGCGGGCCGCGCAGGGTTTTGTGCGTCGTGGATGTCGTCACATGGGCATGCTGGACAGGGCTTGGATAGATCCCCGCCGCCACCAGTCCGGCATAATGCGCCATATCCACCATCAGCCAGGCGCCGACTTCGTCGGCAATACGACGGAAGCGGGCAAAGTCGATGTGGCGCGGATAGGCCGAGGCGCCGGCGATAATCATTTTCGGCTTGTGTTCGCGGGCGAGTTTCTCGACTTCCTCGTAATCCAGCAGCGCGTCTTCCTTGCGCACGCCATATTGAATGGCATGAAACCATTTGCCGGAGAGGTTTGGCTTGGCGCCGTGAGTCAGATGGCCACCGGAGGCCAAGGCTTGGCCCAGGATGGTGTCGCCGGGCTGGAGCAGGGCAAGCAGCACGGCTTGATTGGCCTGTGCGCCGGAATGCGGCTGGACATTGGCGAATTTGGCGCCGAACAGTTTGCACAGGCGGTCAATGGCCAGCTGTTCGGAGACGTCGACAAACTCGCAGCCGCCATAATAGCGTTTGCCGGGGTAACCCTCGGCGTATTTGTTGGTGAGCACGGAGCCCTGCGCCTGTAATACGGCGCGGGAGACAATATTCTCGGAGGCAATCAGCTCGATCTGGTTTTGCTGGCGCTCCAGCTCCTTCGCGATCGCGGCAAAGACTTCCGGATCAGCCTGCCTCAATTCACCGGTAAAAAAGCCGTTCGACATCGGCTTAGCATTTCCCAAGTTTTTTAACACGTTCAGCATGGCGTCCACCTTCAAATTGCGTATTTAAAAAAATCTTCACACATTCCAGTGCAACCTCGAAACCAATCAACCGAGCCCCGAGCACCAGTACGTTCGCATCATTGTGCCCGCGCGCGAGCCTTGCCGAAGTCACGTCATGGCACAACGCCGCCCGCACTGCCGGGTTCCGGTTCAGGGCAATGCTGATGCCGATACCGCTGCCGCAAATGGCGATCCCGCGTCCGGCCTTGCCGTCGGCAATCGCCTGTGACAGCGCGTAACCGTAATCCGGGTAATCAACGCGTTCATCCGAATATGTGCCGAGATCCTGGGTTTTGTAGCCCTCGGCCTGCAAAAATTCTGCCACCCGGTTTTTAAGCTCAAAACCGCCGTGGTCAGCGGCGAGAGCAATCATTTTATTGTCAGCTGCCATAGGCGACGCCCTATATGGTGTTCATGCTGATACGTCTATACCAAATGTAGTGGGTTCTTGCGAGTCTAAAGACCGCTCATTATGCTCAATCTTCAATTATGATAGAGGAGCCGGCCTGTCTTTTTTTATGATTTGACGAGAGATGGACGCCTCGTCTGCTGTGCCGCCGAGCCGGACCAGCTCGTGATAGGCATCTTCCAGCAGAGTTTTATCAGAGAAATCATCAAAACTTTTACCGATTACGGTGTCAGCTTTGGTCTCCAAATTATGCACGATCTGGATGTAAGTCCGGGTATGGAAGTTGAAGGTTTCCGTCAGTTTATAACCCAGCGCTTCCTTGACCTTGATGCGTGCCACTTCCTCGGTTTCCGACAACAGCCAGTCGTTATTGACAGCCGGGGCAGGGGCAGGTTTTGTTTCAGTCGCGGCGGCGGCGATGATTGTAGCTGTCTGAATGATGGCAGCTTTAGTTTGCTCCGCGCGAGTGGTTAGAGCTTGTTCAGTGCCGCGATGCGCCTTTAGTTTTTCCAGCAATGAACGGGACAGCGTGTGGTGTCCGCCCAAGGCCGCATAGTCGTGCGGATAGTTGCCCGTCTTATCCTGCACGGCGATATGAGATAACAAATGACTGTTTATCAGATCTTCTCGCCCCAAATATGCGGCTACATGCAAAAGAGTTTTTCCTGACGCGTCCTGAACATCTTGCATCGCACCGTGTGTAGTGAGGATCTTGATCATATCTTTAGAGGCATCCCCCTTTTGTTGTGCACCCACAACACGATGCAGGCAGGTCTGCCCCTGTTTATTACGGATGTTCATGTCAAATTTTTGATTCAGCAAAAAGCAGATAAACTCTGTAACAGCATCCTTACCTTTTAAGTGATTGGTACCGTATTCGTTGTATTTTTCCGGACAATAGTCAGCGAGCTTGTGTAAGGCCGTATTACCTTCCTCATCTCGGGCGTCAAGGCTTGCTCCTTCTGCCAAAAGTTCTTTGGCTTTGGCAAATTTGTGCATGCCGACAGCATTCAGCAACGCGCCATTAAGTTCTGCTTGAGATTTTTTGCAAAAAAGCATTAGGTGCGCTCCGCTAATAATTATGGACATAATAAACATTAATTATGGGCTGTCAATAAGATTCTGGTTAATATATTATGGAATATATTAACTGATCTTGCCTTCTTTACGCAGCACGTATTCCAGGCGCAGTAGGGCGTTCTTTTTGAGGGTAGATTC
>JACQAA010000107.1 GCA_016195185.1 Pseudomonadota bacterium
CATGCTGGATTGCAAAAAGGCTCTCGCGGAAAACAAAGGCAATATGGATGCGGCGATGGATTATCTCCGCAAAAAAGGCCTTGCTTCGGCGGCCAAAAAATCCGGCCGTGCCGCGGCTGAAGGGCTGATTGGCGTTGCTGCACAAGGCAACTCTGCCGTTGTGATTGAATTGAATGTTGAGACCGATTTCGTGGCGCGTAACGAATTCTTTCAACAGTTTCTGGTGCAAGTTTCCGATCTGGCGCTGAAGAACAAAATTGAAACCGTTGCAGCGCTGAAAGCGGTTAATCTCGGTGGCAAAACAGCAGAGGCAACACTGGCGGATCTGGTTGCGACCATCGGTGAAAACATGACCCTCCGCCGGATGCAGCGTCTGACCGTTGGTCAGGGTGTCGTCGCCACTTACGTTCATAACGCCTTGATACCGAACTGTGGAAAAATCGGCGTGTTGGTGGCGTTGGAGTCCTCCGGCAATGTCGAAAAGCTGGGAGCCATTGGTCGCCAGCTCGCCATGCACATTGCGGCGGCGCGGCCTGAATCTCTGGATATACCTTCCCTGAGCAAGGATATTATTGCCCGTGAGCGCTCCGTTTATGCCGATAAGGCAAAGCAGAGCGGTAAGCCGGCGGAGATCGGTGAAAAAATGGTTGAGGGGTCTCTGCGCAAATTCTACGAACAGGTTGTTTTGCTGGAGCAGACTTTCGTGATTGACGGTGAAAGCAAAGTTTCGGCGGTGCTGGAGAAGGCGGCCAAGGAGATTGGCGCGCCTGTAAAAATTTCTGGCTTCATCCGTTATGAATTGGGCGAAGGTGTGGAGAAAAAAGCGGATGATTTTGCGTCTGAAGTGGCAAAGATGGCGGCCGGCTAAAGTTAGGAATTCACCATGGCAAAATCGCGGTTCAAACGTGTTCTGCTGAAGATTTCAGGTGAAGCTCTGATGGGAGACGGCGAATACGGCATTGAGCCGATGGTCGTCAACCGCATTTGCAAGGACATCAAGGAAGTCGTTGACCTCGGCGTTGAGGTATGTCTGGTCATCGGTGGGGGCAATATTTTCCGGGGCGTTTCGGGCGCGGCCGTGGGGATGGACCGTGCTGCCGCTGATTATATGGGGATGCTGGCCACGGTGATCAATTCGCTGGCTGTGCAGAATGCGCTGGAACAGCAGGGGATGGTCACGCGGGTTCTGTCTGCCATTCCTATGGCGACCGTGTGCGAACCCTACATTCGCCGCCGCGCCATGCATCACATGGAAAAAGGCCGGGTGGTGATTTTTGCCGCCGGTACGGGTAACCCGTTCTTCACCACCGATACCGCGGCGGCTTTGCGCGCCTCGGAGATGGGTTGCGATGCGCTGATCAAGGGTACCAAGGTGGATGGCGTTTATACCGCCGATCCCGCCAAATTCCCCAACGCCAAGAAAATTGACAAGCTGACCTATCTGGAAGTTTTGGCAAAAGATCTGGGTGTCATGGATGCAACGGCTATTTCTCTGGCGCGTGAGAGCAATATTCCGGTGATCGTATTCTCAATCAAGCGCCCGGGCGCATTTGCTGAACTGATGCACGGTCGCGGTGAGTATACCGTTGTGATGGAAGAGAAGAAAGAGGTGCAAAATGGCTGAGCTGAATCTAAACGATTTCGAGCGCCGGATGCAGGGTGCGTTTGATATGCTGAGCAAAGAGTTTCAGGGGCTGCGCACTGGTCGTGCCTCTACCAGCTTGCTCGATAATGTTATGGTCGAAGTATATGGCAGCAAGATGCCAATCAACCAGGTAGGTTCGGTTAGCGCGCCGGAGCCGCGCTTACTGACGGTGCAGGTATGGGATGCCAATAATACCAAGGCTGTCGAAAAAGCCATTTCCAGCGCAGGACTTGGCCTCAATCCCCAACCATCCGGTACGCTTATTCGTGTGCCGCTGCCGGGTCTGACGGAAGAGCGTCGGCTGGAGTTGGTGAAGGTGGCTTCCAAATACGCGGAACAGGCTAAAGTTGCTGTGCGCAATGTTCGCCGCGAAGGTATGGAGAGTGCCAAGAAGAACAAAATGTCTGAGGACGAATTAAAAAAGACCGAAGACAAAATCCAGAAAATGACTGATAACTGGATTAAAAAAATTGACGATGCCGTCTCTCACAAAGAGCAAGAAATCAAACAGGTCTGATGCCAATGAGTGTTCCCAGGCACGTCGCCATCATCATGGACGGCAACGGACGCTGGGCAACGGCACGCGGCCTGAGCCGTGCTGAGGGCCATCGCAAAGGGGCTGAAGCGGCGCGGCAGGCGGTACAGTCTGCCAGCGATATGGGCATTCCGTATTTGACCCTCTTCAGCTTTTCCTCTGAAAACTGGAATCGCCCTGCTGCGGAGATCGTGGGGCTGATGGACCTGCTCCGCTACTACATGAAGAAGGAAACGGCGGAGTTGCACAAAAGTGGTGCGCGGCTACGGGTCATTGGTGATCGGGAACGCCTGCCGCCCGATGTCGTATCGCTGATCGAGAATGCGGAGCAACTGACTCGTGATAATACCAAGATCACTGTAGTTATCGCATTGAGCTATGGTGGCCGGCAGGACATTTTATTTGCCGCCAAAGAAGTGGCTCGGCAGACTAGCGCAGGCGCTGTTGACCTTGAAACTGTTGATGAGGATATTTTCGCGCAATATCTAATGACCAAAGGCATCCCGGACCCTGACCTGATGATACGCACCAGCGGTGAGTACCGGATCAGCAATTTCCTGCTGTGGCAGCTTTCCTATGCCGAGCTCTATTTTACCAACGTACTGTGGCCGGACTTTTTGAAGAAAGATTTGGAAGAGGCTGTGATTTTTTACAACAGCCGTGACCGCCGCTATGGTGGCGTGTCTTCGGTGCGGGAAGGGTTGGGATGACCAAGAAGGCTGCCGCCGGAAAGATTGATAGCTCCCTGAAGATTCGAACTCGGTCGGCACTCGTGTTTGGTGCGGGATTTTTAGCCATCCTTTATCTGGGAGGGATTGTCTTTGCCGTGATAATGCTGGCCGTGGCGGCGTTGGCTGTTTATGAGTGGAGCCGGATGGTGTTATCCAGGCGCCGACATCGTATCATATTGACAGCGTTAGGGATCTTCTACATTGGGTTCTCGGTCGGCACGATAGTTTGGTTGCGGACGGTAGTGGAGCATGGCCTCTATCATACCCTGACATTGCTGCTGATTGTCTGGTCCAGCGATATTTGCGCCTATTTTAGCGGCAGGGCAATCGGGGGGCCCAAGTTGGCGCCAACTGTTAGTCCCAAGAAAACCTGGGCCGGGTTTATTGGCAGCAGCGTAGGCGCCGCCGTCGTCGCTGCGTCGCTCACCTGTCCTTGGGTGCTGGCGAACTCTGGCGGCGCGACCATTGGTCATCTGTCCTGGGCAGGATACGGTATAATGGGCTTCGTGCTGGCCATGTTTGGACAGGTGGGGGATTTACTGATCTCCGCGTTAAAACGTACTTATGGTGTCAAGGACACCGGTGCCCTGATGCCCGGTCATGGCGGCATTCTGGACAGGATTGACGCCTTGTTGCTGGCTACACTCTTGTTTGGCGCGCTGGTGGCTGTTTTCCAATGAAGACGGTCACAATTCTCGGGTCCACCGGATCGATCGGGTGCAGTACTGTTGATCTGATTAAGGGACATTGTGATAAGTTCAAGGTGCGGGCATTGACGGCGCATAAAAATGTGGCGCTCCTGGCCCGTCAGGCGCAAGAGCTCCAGGCCGAATACGCCGTGATTGCCGACAAGGATCTGTATGGCAATTTGAAAGAAGCATTGAAAAACACGACGGTTAAAGTTGAGGCCGGGCATCCAGCGGTCGTTACGGCGGCGGGTCTTCCGGCACAGTGGGTGATGGCAGCGATTGTCGGTGCAGCGGGAGTTGAGGCTACCTTTAGAGCAATTCAACAGGGAACGACAGTCGCACTTGCCAACAAGGAGGCTCTTGTTTGTGCCGGTGCTCTCATGATCGATGCTGCGCAAAAATATGGCACCACACTCCTGCCTGTGGATAGTGAGCATAATGCCATATTTCAGGTTTTAAATCCGGCGCGGATGGATCAAGTGAAGCGGATTATTTTAACGGCTTCTGGGGGGCCATTTTTGCGCAAGACGCGGCAAGAATTGGCGGATGTGACTCCAGAACAAGCCGTGAGACATCCCACTTGGTCGATGGGGGCGAAAATTTCAATTGATAGCGCTACCATGATGAACAAATCTTTAGAAATCATAGAAGCGAGCTATCTGTTTAAATTAAAATCTGAAAAAATTGATGTCTTGATCCATCCACAATCGATTGTTCACTCAATGGTTGAATATATCGATGGATCTGTTTTGTCGCAAATGGGGGCACCTGATATGCGCACACCTATTGCCCATGCGCTGGCATGGCCTGAGCGCATTGCCACGACGGGGTCTACACTGAACCTATCAAATAATTTGCATTTATCCTTTGAACCAATTGATTTGACAAGGTTTCCGTCAGTACAGATGGCCCGTCAGGTGCTTCAGGCCGAGGGCGGGGCTCCCGCCGTGTTCAATGCGTCTAATGAGGTGGCCGTTGCAGCCTTCCTAACCCGGAAATTAAAATTTTTTCACATCGAAAATGTCGTGGAGAAAGTTCTGCAAAACATGAAAATAAACTCTCCGTCGAATCTTCACGATGTATTTAGTCTTGATCAAGAGGCACGGCGTCAGGCGGAAGGTGTGGTTGCGGGGATGGGCTAAAATTGTACACCGATCTCGTTTTACCTAATTATGATGTTTGGCACGACATTCGAAGTACATTATCTTGAGGATGTTCGGGGGCTTTGCGTGATAGTATCGTGCTGATACGGAGAGATCAGGAAAGGCTGCTTTTCAATGGAACTGCTCTACAGATTTTTGGCCGCCCCGGCGGATTTTCTGACAACATACGCACTGCCATTTGTGGTCGTGCTCAGCGTTCTGGTGTTTGTCCACGAATGGGGGCACTACATCATTGCGCGCCTGTGTGGTGTCAAGATAGAGACGTTTTCCATCGGCTTTGGCAAAGAAATTTTTGGCTGGACAGATAGGGCTGGCACGCGCTGGAAAGTGAGCTGGGTGCCGTTGGGTGGGTATGTCCAGATGTTTGGTGACAGCGATCCAGTGAGTGCTCGCCACCGTAGTGAAGTCAAAGAAGGGGAGAAGAGGCGCCCCTTTACCGAAGCGGAGAAGAAGGTGGCTTTTTATACGCAGTCGGTGGCCAAGCGCGCCGCGATTGTTTTTGCCGGTCCGGCGATTAATTTCATTTTTGCCATTGTTATTTTGACGCTGATGTTTGCCATTCATGGGCAACCCTATACTCCACCGATCGCTGGCGCGCTGATTGTGGGTTCTCCGGCTGAAAAAGCGGGTATTCGGCCGGATGACAAGATCTTGGAAATGGATGGTCAGCCGATGACCCGTTTTGAAGATATCGCGATGCACACGTCGGTTAGCCTAGACAAAGAAATTGAAGTGAAGCTGGTGCGTATGGTCAAGAAGGGTGTCTGGTCCAGGAGACCGATCATTCTCCATGTCAAGCCAACAATCGTTACGGAAGTGGATCGTTTTGGCTTCAAGAGTCAAAGGGGCAGGATCGGCCTCAAGGCGGTCAAGGGTCAGTTTGGCCTGAAGCGCCACACGCCGGTTTCTGCTTTCATAGCTGCCAACAAAGAAGTGTGGGAAATTTCCGCCAGCACATTGAAGGCGATCGGGCAAATCATTTCTGGAACACGCAGTTCAGATGAACTGGGCGGCATTCTGCGCATTGGCGCTTATGCAGGCGATTTTGCAAAGCAGGGCATTGTTGCCCTGATCATGTTCACAGCTCTGCTGTCCGTCAACCTGGGGCTTATTAACTTTTTACCCATCCCGATGCTGGATGGCGGGCACCTCGCTTTTTTTGCTATGGAAACTGTCAAAGGCAAGCCGATGAGTGAGCGCTTCCAGGAGTACGCTTTAAGGGTTGGCTTGGCATTTTTACTTGGTATTATGTTGTTTGCAACGTGGAATGATCTTGTCCAGTTGAAGGTATTCGCTTACGTCAAACACCTCATGTCCTGACCGCACTGATTTTTTAAGAGAAGCATGAAAAAAATCCGACTTTTCCGCATATGGGTAGCTGTCATGGTATTTTGGATGGCAGTTGTCTTTTTTGTTCCGGGGGCATTAGCTGCTGACGTGATCAAAGACATTAAAGTGAGTGGCAACCAGAGAATTGAAGTACCGACAATTCTCTCCTACATCGATCTTCAGAAGGGCGATCCCTTTGACCAGGCATTGTTGGACCGTGCCTTAAAAAACCTCTATGCCACAGGCCTTTTTGCCGATGTGTCGCTGTATCAGCGGGGCACTGATCTCGTCGTGGTAGTGTCGGAGAATCCGTTGATCAACGAGATTCGTTTTGAGGGAAACAAGACACTCAAAACGGACGACTTACAGTCAGAAATTCAGCTGAAGCCTCGGCAGGTATTAACGCGCCCCAAGGTGCAAGCGGCGCTGGAACGGCTACAGGACATGTATCGGGTGAGCGGTCTTTTTTCAGCCACGATCGATCCCAAGATCATCAAGCTGGATCAAAACCGCGTGAATTTGGTGTTTGAAATTTCTGAAGGTACAGAAACGCTGATTTCACGCATCAGCTTTATTGGCAATACGCATTATAGTGATGATCAGCTGAAGAAAGTGATCCGCAGCCGGGAAGATCGTTGGTACAGGTTTTGGTCCTCAGATGACAAGTATGATCCGGATCGCTTGGCTTATGACCGCGAGCTGCTCCGGAAATATTATCTAGAGCACGGTTATGCCGATTTCCGTGTAGAAACGGCGGTGGCCGAACTGTCGCCAAACCATAAGGATTTCTTTGTCACCTTCTCCATCGAGGAGGGAGAGCGCTATAAGGTGGGCAAGATAGATATGAGAACCACGATTCCTGATCTGGATGTGGAGTTGCTGAGGAAGACAATCACTTTCAAGAGCGGCGAATGGTACAAGATGAGCGCCTTGGAGACGACGGTGACCAAGATGACGACCGAGCTGGGCAATCTTCAGTTCGCCTTTGTTGACATCCAGCCGTCGGTGGTGAGGAACCGCGAGGGCCACACAGTAGATATTGCTTTTAACATCAACGAGGGCCAGAAAACATTTATTGAAAATATTAACATCACTGGCAACTCCCGTACCCTTGATGAAGTAGTTCGCCGTGAAATGAAACTGGTAGAGGGGGATCCCTTCAACAGCGACAAGGTCAAGAAGTCAGAACAAAGCATCAAGGATCTGGGGTTCTTTGACAAGGTTGAGGTGAAACCGCAACCGGGTACTGCGCCGAACAAGACAAATATCGATGTGAAGGTCACAGAGAAGTCGACAGGTGAACTTTCTATTGGTGCTGGCTATTCCACAACGGACGGACCTTTGGCGGATTTCCGCATCAGAGAAAAAAATTTCCTGGGCAAGGGCCAGGATCTTTCGCTGTCATCAACGTTGGCAGCGCGTAAGACAGAGTTTGATTTTAGCTTTACTGAACCCTATTTTCTCAGGCGGGATCTCAGTGCCGGGATCGATTTGTTCCACATAACCCAAGATCTCCTTACGCAAAGTTCCTATAGGAGCCGTCGTGAGGGTGGCGGCTTGCGGCTTGGCTATCCGCTGTCGGAACATTGGCGTCAGTCTTTGAATTA
This sequence comes from Pseudomonadota bacterium, assembly GCA_016195185.1. Lineage (GTDB taxonomy): Bacteria > Pseudomonadota > Alphaproteobacteria > Micavibrionales > UBA2020 > PALSA-926. Next base: position 7,700 of record JACQAA010000107.1, read on the forward strand.
TCGGTTGGAATCCGATCAGGTTTATGATGTTCAGTCAACCGCTTCAGCGATCATTAAGCAGCAGGCTGGGTCGCGCACGACATCTCTTGCTGGACAGACCATGATGTATGATACCAGAGATAGCAAACTTGATCCGACTGAAGGCTTTGTCGGTCGGATCACAACGGATGTTGCCGGCCTTGGCGGCAATGCGCAGTATGGCAAGGTGCGTGCCGGCGGAACGTATTATTACCCTGTGGCTGACAAATGGATTGCCAGCCTTCTGGCGGAGGCCGGGTATGCCCATGGTTGGGGTGGCGAAGCGGTGCGTATTAACGAGCGTTTCTATATCGGCGGCGATAACTTGCGGGGTTTTGCAGATTCAGGTATTGGTCCCCGCGATATCTCTTCCAGCGATGCGCTGGGGGGTAACCAGTTTTGGCGCGGTTCAGCCGAACTTGACTTTCCTACAGGGCTCCCGGACGATCTGGGTTTAAGGGGGCATGCTTTCTCTGACTTTGGCTCGCTGTGGACGCTCGATGACTTCGGCCCCACAATCGTGGATGTTAGCTCGGTTCGCATGTCGGCCGGCATGGGAATCTCGTGGGCCTCCCCTATTGGACCAGTGCGGGCAGATTTGGCAAAGCCTATTTTGAAGGAAGAATTCGACAAAGTGCAGGAATTCAGGTTTAGTTTCGGAACAAGATTTTAACAACGAATACAGGTGAGGAAAGTAATGAACACGATCAATATGACGAAGAAGATGGTTCTGGTGATGGTCTTTTTAGCAGTATGCGTTGCTGGAATGCTGCCAGTTGCTGCTGTGGGTGATACAGCCCTACCCGCCGCTACTTTCGGGGTTGTAGATATGAATCGCGTCATGCGGACAACGGAAGTTGCCAAGGATATCTTTAGCCAGATGGAGAGCAAGCGTAAGGAATATCAGGTGAGTATTGCCAAGGAGGAAGATGCACTTCGTTCCTCGGAACAGGCTATCATGAAGCAGAAGGATAGTCTGTCTAAAGACGAATTCGACAAAAAGCGCAAGGAATTCGAAGAGAAGGTCATTCGTGGGCAGAAACTGGTTCAGGATCGCAAGCGTATACTAGATCAGGCGTTCAATAGCTCTATGGGGAGCCTGCGTAATGAAGCGGCAAAAATTGTCGCGGATATAGCCAAGGAAAAAAATTATATGGCGGTTCTTACGCAAGACGCGGTGATGATATCGGCCCCAAGCCTGGATATGACGGATATGGTGATTGAGCGGATGAATAAAGGTGTCAAGAAGATCCCCATTGATTGGGCTGCCACTGCAGCGACGGTGGAAAATGCCGCCAACGGTGATAGGAAGAAGTAAGCGGGTTTAGGTGTCAACAGGATGGCTGACCAGCGTTTTTTTGCCCTTGCGGGGCCTTTTCGATTGGAGCGGCTGGCAGAGATGACTGGGTCGGCGCTGTCTGATCCGTCTCGGGTGAGCATTCTTATCTCTGATGTTGCGCCTCTTGAGACTGCAGAAAAGGATCAACTCAGCTTTCTCGACAATAAAAAGTATCTGGATGTTTTTAAAGCAACGAAGGCGGGTGCCTGTTTCGTGCGTCCAGAGCTAGCAGGGATGGCGCCGAACGGGATGGCGTGTTTGTTGAATAAGAACCCTTACAAAGCCTATGCGATTGCAGCGCAGTCCTTCTATCCGCCGACGCTTCTGAAATCTTTCCGTGCGACTACCGCCATAATTGATAAGTCAGCCCGGATCGGTGCCAATTGCGTGATTGAGGATGGCGTGATAATCGAGGCAAATGTCAAGATTGGTGATCGTTGTCGTGTTCAGGCGCAAGCTGTTATTCGTGAGAACGTGGAAATAGGCGATGACTGTGATATCGGGCCCCATGCCTACATAACACACGCGCTGATCGGTTCAAAAGTCCGGCTTCATCCAGGGGTTTGTGTGGGTCGGCCTGGGTTTGGCTTTGCTATTGATCCTGCAGGTTATGTCGCTGTTCCGCAGCTAGGGAGGGTGATCATTGAATCCGATGTCGAGATTGGGGCGAACAGTACGATTGATCGTGGCGCCGGTCCGGATACGGTGATCGGGCAGGGGACACGGATTGATAATCTGGTGCAGATTGGGCACAATGTTAAACTTGGCAAATATTGTATCGTGGTGGCGCAGGTCGGTATTTCCGGCAGCGTGCAGATCGGCGATTATGTGATGTTAGGTGGTCAGGCAGGTATTGCAGGCCATATCCAGATTGGTTCCGGTGCCAAAGTTGCCGCTCAGTCAGGCATCATGAGAGACATTCCTCCCGGCGGGGCCTATATGGGTTCTCCGGGTGTACCGATAAAACAGGGTATGCGGCAAGCCACGGTACTGGCAAAACTAGCAGGCAAAAAGGGAGATGATAGTCATGAGTGACAAGGCAGTGGATATCCGCGGTATCATGGATTTACTTCCACATCGCTACCCATTTTTACTGATCGACCGCCTGACAGAGATCGTGCCCAATGAGAGCGCAGTTGGCCTTAAGAACGTGACAATCAATGAAAACTTCTTTCAGGGTCATTTTCCAGGGGCTCCAGTGATGCCGGGCGTCCTGATCATTGAGGCGATGGCACAAGTGTCTGGAGCACTGGTTGTGTATTCGGCTGGAAAAGAGTTAAAGGGCAAGCTGGTCTATTTTATGGCGATTGACCAGGCCAAGTTTAGAAAGCCAGTATTACCCGGCGATACCTTGCGTATTCACGTCAAAAAACAGCAAAATCGTGGCCCTGTCTGGAAGTTTCAGTGCGAAGCAAGGGTGAGGGACGATTTATGCTCTGAGGCTATCGTGACGGCCATGATTACAAATGGTGCAAAATGACGGCACATCTCCACCCAACCGCAGTGATTGAGAAGGGGGCGGAACTGGGCACCGGCGTCAAGATCGGTCCCTATTGCGTGGTGGGCGCGCATGTGAGGCTGGGCAATGGCGTGGAGTTGAAGTCGCATGTTGCTGTCGACGGCTATACAACCATTGGCGATGAAACAGTGGTATTTCCTTTCGCATCCCTCGGCCATGCGCCGCAGGATTTGAAATATAAGGGGGAAAAATCTGAGCTGCTGATCGGTAAGCGCAACAGCATCCGCGAACATGTCACAATGAATCCCGGCACGGCAGGGGATAAAATGAAAACAGTGGTTGGTGATGACTGCCTGTTCATGATGGCATCCCATGTCGCGCATGATTGCGTGATTGGAAATAATGTCATCTTGGCCAATAATGCGACATTGGCGGGGCATGTCGAGGTCGGTGATTTTTCAATCATTGGCGGTCTGGCGGCCGTGCATCAGTTCGTGCGTATTGGACCTTTCGCCATGATTGGCGGCATGTCCGGTGTGGAACATGACGTTATCCCATTTGGGTTGGTGAAGGGCGAGCGCGCGTATCTGGCTGGACTCAATTATATCGGGTTGGAACGTCGTGGTTTTACCAAAGAACAGGTACAGGTGCTGTTGAAGGCGTTCAAGCAGTTGTTCGGGGGGGGCGGCACTTTGGCCGAACGCGCCGCGCAGGTGGCCAATGATTACAAGGGCGAACAGGCTGTCATGCGGATGATTGATTTTGTCCGTGCCAAGGAAGGGCGCTCCTTGTTGCAGCCTAAAGTTGTTAACGGATAATCCCATGTCACGTCTTGGAATCATTGCGGGCGGCGGAGGGTTGCCGCTGAAACTTATTAAGGCCTGTCAGCGCAATGGTACAAATTGTTTTGTGTTGGCGCTGCAGGGACAGACCGACAAGAAAATCCTCCATGACGTTCCACACAGATGGAGCAGGGTGGGCGCGATCAATGAAGCAATCGGCATTCTTCGATCCGAGAATGTTGATACGCTGGTGATGGCTGGATCCGTACGCCGTCCCGGCCTTTTGGAGATGAAGCCTGATTGGCGCACGCTCCAGGTTTTTGCCCGATTGGGGGCGGCTGCCTTCGGAGACGATGCTCTGCTGAGCGCCGTTGCCGCAGAACTGGAAAAAGAGGGTTTCAAGCTTGTCGGGTTGCATGAAATTGAGCCTGCCCTGATGACACCAGGAGGGGTGTTGGGTAAAGGAACACCGTCCGCAGAAAATACGGCCGATTTGGAATACGGGATCCGGGTCGTTAAGGCTCTGGGGCAGTTAGATGTTGGCCAGGCGGCAGTTGTTCAGCAAGGTATTGTGCTGGGCGTTGAAGCAGCGGAGGGAACGGATGCCCTGTTGCAGCGGTGCCGTACCTTGCGGCGCAAGGGGCGCGGCGGCGTGCTGATCAAGATGTGCAAACCGCAACAGGATCGGCGTCTGGATTTGCCGACGGTGGGCCTGCGCACTGTACGATATGCCTTTGAGGCTGGGTTGGCGGGAATTGCGGTGGAGGCAGGGGCATCGCTGATGCTGGATCGTGAAGAAGTGATTGGTGCCGCCGACAAACTGGGTATGTTTGTGATGGGTTTCAAGACGCTATGAAGAAACGCCCCCGTATATTCTTGATCGCTGGAGAAGCGTCGGGTGATCATCTGGGCGCCTCCCTCATGCGGGCGATAAGGGGAATTTGTCCGGAGGTTCAGTTTTCGGGTATTGGCGGCCGACAAATGGTTGGGGAGGGACTGGACAGCCTGTTTCCGATGTCGGACCTGTCAGTCGTGGGCATCGTCGAGGTGTTGCCAAAGCTGTTTCATATACTGTCACGCCTTCGCCAGACCACGCACCAAATTCTCCTGGAGAGACCTGATGCGGTTGTAACAATTGATTCTCCGGATTTTTGTTTTCGTGTTATCAGGCGAGTCAAGAAGAAGGCCAGGTCCATTCCGTGCATTCATTATGTGGCGCCCAGTGTCTGGGCATGGCGCCCGGGGCGTGCCTGGAAGGTCGCGCAATTTCTTGATCATATCCTGACGCTCTTACCGTTTGAACCGCGTTACTTCGAAGTACATGGGTTGGCGGCGACTTGCGTCGGGCACCCGATTGTGGAGCGTGTATCGCAGCGTGGAGATGGGGCCCGGTTTCGCCGGAAATATGGCATCAAAGACTCGCAGCCTATCCTCTGTGTCTTGCCAGGTAGCCGGATGAGCGAGCTGAGCACATTGCTGGAAATATTCGGTGAAGTTGCCAATATTATCTTGCGGAAAAGTCCCGATGCGGTGATTGCCATCCCGACGTTGCCGCATTTGAGGTCGTATGTTGAAAAATTTTTTATCGGCAAAGGAATTAATCCTATCTTGACGGAGCAGGAAGAGGATAAGTTTGATTGTTTTTCAGCCAGTACAGCAGCGATTGCTGCTTCCGGAACTGTGTCGTTAGAGCTGGCTATCACGGATACGCCGCATATCATCGCTTATAAAGTGAATCCGGTGACGGCGTGGGTAGCCAAACGCCTGCTGAAAACGCCGTATGTCAATCTGATCAATATTTTGTTGCATAAACATGTGGTGCCAGAATTATTGCAGGAAAACTGTGATCCGGAACGATTATCGCAGGAACTCACCAGGCTGCTGGAAAAAAAGGACGCGCGAACTGCGCAGTTGATGGATTTTCGTGAGGCGCTGATCCAGCTTGGCTTGGGGGACATTGAAAGCCCCAGCCAGAAAGCGGCGAAAACCATATTTTCCGTGATAGAGAAGGCAATGACGTCAACATGATGAAACGTTTGGTTGCTACACTATTCGTCCTAGGCTTGCTTATTTTGGCTGCGGTGCTGATTGTACCCAGCTTTATTGACTGGAACCAGCACAAAGATCAAGTCCTGGAGCGGCTGTCCCGCTATTTTCAGCACAAGATTGATATTGGGGGCAATATTTCCCTGCAGATCCTTCCGCAGCCTGAAGTGATGCTGGAATCCGTGACTGTCGCCAATGCCGCCGGGGCAAAATCCTCTCAACTGATGACTCTTAAACAATTGGGGGTCAGGGTTAAATTCAGCCCATTGCTGGAAGGCCGGATTGAGGTGGAAAGTCTGGATTTGGTGGGTCCCGTTCTAAATCTTGAAATTCTGCCGAATAGCAAACCCAACTGGCTTGATGTTCTGAAAGAAAAGTCGGTGGATGCTTTGGGTGGCGCTGCTATGGCGGTTCAGCTCAATCAGGTGCGCGTAGTGGATGGCGCTCTTAACTATTTTAACCCTGCAACGGGATCAAAACACAAGATTGACAATCTTAACCTGTCCATTGTCGCGGATACATTGCTGGGGCCTTATAACGCTACCGGTAGTATGGAGTACCGTGGTTTGCCGGTTAACGTTGATATTGGCACAGAAAAATATACCGGGACCTCTCCCATGCAGGCTCATGTTTCGTTTATGCCGGTGAGTGGTCTGCCTCAGGTCAAATTCAGCGGCGTCGTTGATGTGCAGTCAAACATGGATGTGCAAGGGGAGTTGCTGATTGACAAGGGGGATTTGGATAGTCTTTTTGATTCAGATTTTTTAAAGGGCATCAACTTTTTGAGCGCGCCCACAGATTTGCGTGCGGTGCTGGAGCTGAAGGATGGGAAGGCGTCTTTCAGCGATATCAGAGCTAAATTTGGTCAGAAGGGAGAACTGCTTGGAAAAATGTCCATGCAATTCACCAGCGACGGGAAACGGTATGTTCGTTTGGAGGCGGAGGGCAATAATCTGGTAGTGACCGATAAACCAGCCAACGTATACCTGGCGGTGCCAGATGGGTTCTCGGGTAGCTTACACGCTAAGGGAAAAAATATTACCTGGGGTGGATATAAACTGGGCGCGGCGGAAGTTACTACGGAGTTTGATGCGCAGGAATGGAGGATAAAGTCCGCCCATGTCGAGCTTCCGGGGGGCGCGCAGCTCAAGCTGGCGGGTGTGGTATTGCCGTCGAGTGACAGTGGCACATATAATATTCAGCTCACCACCGATGATATGAGCAAGATGACTGGTGCTTTGTTACCGGCCGAGAGCAGTATTTTCAAATCCCTGAGTGATACCAGCATCATCAAGAAGATGACTTTGTCCAGTGGTCTTACCGTATCCCCGGCGCGGATCAGCCTTTTCAATATGGATGCCCTCATGGAGGACAAAATGAAATTATCTGGCGTGATCAATATTGATCGTATGCTGCAGAAGCCAAATTTTGTGGCCAAACTTAACTTTTCTGATTGGGATATTTCTACTATTCCGCCAGAGGTCTTCGATCGATTTATGCAAGGAGTCCTGAAAGCAGACGCAGATGTCGAGTTGACATCTGCTAACTTTACCAGAAATGGTCTGAAAATACCTTCGATGTCACTGGGTGGAAAAATGAGTGAGGCGGGTATTGATCTTACTTACGCCATCAAAATGGCACAGGCTGGGGATGCTTTGGCCTCCCTGCCTCCGCCCTTGCTATCGTGGAGCAATGTCGATATGAGAGGCGAAGTGAAGGGCAACAGCCAGAATTATGCGTTGGTAGCCAGCGGCACCGTGGGGAGCAGTGAGACGGCGCTGAATGGCACTAACGTTGCAGGTACCTACCAGCTTTCTGTTCACATGAAGGACAAAAATTCAGAGGATGGGCTGGCTCTTCTGGGCTTGCCGATGGGGCGGCTGGCGGGAGACAGGGGGGCGCTAGAACTGGCAGGAGATCTCAAGGGAACGAAGGACAATTACAGAATTGATCCGCTGCAGATAAAAATCGACGCCGTGAATATTTCTGGCGCGTTAGAGAAAAAGGATAATAAGTTCACAGCGGATCTGGCGATTCCTAAAATGGATCTGGACAGATGGCTAACCGGAGCCTGGAACGTCAGGCAGGATATTACTCTGAAATTGCATGGTACCGATCTGGTCTGGCAAGGCCTGCATATTTCCAGCCCCCTTCTGACGGCAGAGGTAGGTGCTGCCTCGATACGTGTTCCCGATTTGACAGGAATAGCTTGGGGGGGGGGATTACGAGCTGATCTGGCATTGATGCATCATGAACAGGGATCCTGGTCCTCTGGCTTTAAAGGAAATGTGAAGCAACTGGACCTGAATAATTTGGTTGTCAGACTGGGTCTTGATGGTTTTACGGCGGGAGTGGGTGATATCGATTTTAATTTGACTTCACCTGATAATACGGCGACTGCGGCGGAAGGCGGTTTTGCCGTGAAAGCAAGCAACCTCAGCCTCGACCGGTTCAATTTTGATAAATTGGGGGATGCGATAGACAAGACGAACATTGTATCGCCCACGCTTCAGCAAATTGTGGATAACAGTCTGAGACAGAACGGTAGCACAACGTTTAAGGATGTGCAGGGGAGGTTCAAGGTAGATAAGGGAAAGATTGACATTGATTCCCTGAAACTCTCACACACTTCCGGACAGGTGGATGTCAGCGGCGCTGCCAACATAAAAGCAAGCAGTTATAACGTGTCCGGCGCTTTATTGCTCAGTTGGCCTGAAGGGCTGGGAGCGATCAAGGTGCATCGCGCTTCTGGTGCCGCTGATTACACCGTGGATATCACACCCATTGAGAAATTCATTACCAAGAATACGCCAGTCCCGGTAGTGATGCAGCCGGACGTGCCACCTGTACCAGTTGCAGCAGAGGCTTTGCCTCCGGTGCAGAATAATCCTCCCGTACAAAATGATAATAGCGGTACGGGAGATATCAAAAATGTTCTGAAACGGCTGGATGAGGAGGCGCCGTCATTGCCTCCATCGGTCCCGTCGCCCCCACGTTCGATGGTAAAGCCCAAGGCAGACACAGACAGGGAACTGCAAAATATGTTGATGCAAGAAATGATGCAGCAGGAAGGATCCGGCATAGGGACGCCAAAGGGGAATTAACCCGTTTAATAGCAACGTCGCAGCGTGCTCCTTTATCGGTAATTGGAGATGTGGGGCGTGGTCGAGTCATGAAAAAATCCACCCGTCAGAAAAGGGAATCGGAGAGCGCAGGCATCTCATTGAAATTACTTCAATATTAGCCATATATGTTGAAGGTGAGAGGCTGCTGGTGGGAGTCACTTATTCCTGAAATGCTTTATAAAACAGAAACTTCTGTTATCGTAACCAATTATTAATCTTTTTTGCATAAAGTCTATATATAGCCCTTTCGGACAAGAGAATTAGAGAGGGCAATTGGGAATTGAACTGAGAGTAACTTTGGGAGACCAGCGATGGAAGATAAAGCAAGATATGTTTTTTTGAAGACAGTGGAAAAAGGGGGGGTCTATTCTGCACTCATTGCGGATTCAGGAGTCTTATCGAAAGGGCAAATTGATAGCATAAAAAACGCTTTCAATGCCCACGCAGCACCTCTGATGAGAGCGGGTATTTTACCGATGACCGCGAAGCAATTGAAGGAGCGTATTCCAGTACTGAAGGAGCAAGGATTGGACAAAAGCGTGGCTGCATTCGAACGAGCCATAGAGTGTGTCGACGCCAAGAATACCGCAAATAACGAGGCAGCAGGGCTCGAACGCAGGGCGGCTCCACGGAGATGAGCTGTACAAGATAGAGGGTTCTCCAGGAGTGCTCTTGATGTCTTGAATATAAGGGGTTGCAGGTCGGGGGGCCTGCAACCTTTTGTATTTCTGATAAATTTTTCCATAAATAATAAATTTTACCCTATTTATGCGCGTTTGTGCTGTCTACAAACAGCTTGCCAAACAGACCTTTATAGTCAAGTCTGACAAGGCCTACCTGAACACAATGCTGTAGATTAAGAAACAACGAAGGTCAGATTCTCAAATGTCGAGTCTATCAGAACACTTGAACCGCAAGTTGGAGCAGGAGCGCACGAGTACGCATCATCGCAGCCCCCTGCCGCTGCTGATGATGGGGGCGCTGGGCGTTGTATTCGGGGATATCGGGACAAGCCCCCTGTATACGGTTCAGGAGTCTTTCCACCAGACCGGTATGCCGGTCACGCCGGAAAATATTTTTCGTTTTCTGTCGATGATTTTCTGGCTTCTGGCGATTGTGGTGTCTATCAAATACATCACTTTCATCATGCGCGCCGGCAACAAGGGAGAAGGAGGAAACTTGGCTCTCCTGGCCCTAGTGTTGCGCCTGACACGTCCTAATCCCACATTGTTTTATATCATGGGGTTGCTGGGCATCTTGGGAGGAAGTTTGTTCTACGCGGATGCGGTGATCACGCCTGCCATCTCTGTTCTCTCGGCTATGGAGGGGATCGAGGTGATCAAGCCTGTCTTCCATCACTTTATTTTGCCGCTGACTATTATTATTCTCATCGTTCTGTTTGCCGCGCAAAAGCATGGCACCAGAATAGTGGGCGGTCTATTCGGTCCGGTGATCATCGTGTGGTTTATTGCGTTGGGCGTTCTTGGTTTCAGCCAGATTATCCGGGCACCCGCGGTCCTGCAGGCTGTCAACCCGCTATATGCGCTGACATTCATGGTGACTCATCCCTTTGTTGCCTTTGTGGCCATTGGCGCCACTGTGCTGTCAGTCACCGGTGCTGAGGCGCTTTATGCCGATATGGGCCATTTTGGCATCAAGCCGATACGGTATACTTGGTTCATGATGGTCTGGCCCTGCCTGTTGCTTAACTATTTTGGACAGGGCGCCTTGTTATTGAAAAATCCGGCAGCGATTGAGAACCCTTTTTATCTGATGGCGCCCGAGATTCTTTCGGTTCCGCTCCTGCTGCTGGCAGCGATGGCCACCATTATTGCCTCGCAAGCGGTGATTTCAGGTACATTCTCGCTGACGCGCCAAGCGGTTCAGCTGGGCTATCTGCCGCGTATGCAGATACTGCACACCTCTGCTCAAGACATAGGGCAGATTTATATTCCATTTGTGAATTGGCTGTTGTTGGTTCCGGTGATCGCTGTGGTTTTGATCTTCCAGTCCTCCACCGGCCTTGCAGCCGCTTATGGTGTCGCCGTCACCGGAGCCATGCTGATCACCAGCATCATGGTGGCGGTTGTGATGCGGCTAAAGTGGCACTGGGGTTGGTGGCGCATGGCGGTGACAGCGGGGTTGTTTGTTGCGATTGACACTATACTGTTCTCTTCCACGGCAACCAAGATTGTCACTGGTGGTTACGTGCCGCTGCTGATTGCGACTGTCATCTTTACCCTGCTGACGACATGGAAAAGCGGGCAGCGCATTTTGAATGAAAAAATGTCTCGTTCCTCGGTCTCCATTGAGCATTTTATCAAGGAAGTGTACAAAAATCCGCCGATGCGAGTGCCGGGCACTGCCGTTTATATGACCCCCTGGCATAACGTTATTCCTAGTGCCTTATTGCAAAATATCAAGCACAACAAGGTGTTGCATGAGCGGGTGATCTTCCTGACGGTGGTCTCGCAGGAAGTGCCCTATGTGCCGCCTGAAAACCGCATTCATGTTTACCAGCTGGGGCAGGATTTCTATCAGCTGGATATTCACAGCGGTTTCAAGGACGAGCCAGATGTGCCAGCGGCACTACACCAGTGCCAGGTGCGCGGTATGGATTTTGATCATATTCATCAGGCATCTTTTTTTATGGGCAAGGAAACAGTTGTTCCGACCCCGGAAGACTCGGGCATGGCACGGTGGCGCGAACATGTGTTCGCCTGGATGAAACAGAATGCCTCCAGCGCGATCAGCTATTATAAAATCCCGCAGGATCGCGTGATCGAACTGGGCGGACGATACGAGATTTAGTGGCCAAAACACTTTTCCATCATTTGGCGGAACGATGCGGCCCGATGGCTGATTTTGTTTTTCTCTGTCGGGTCCATTTCCGCATAGGTGTTATGATAGCCGTCCGGCATGAATATCGGGTCGTAGCCATGACCGTGTGAGCCGCGTGGGGGCCAGACGATCTGTCCGTGCGCGAAGCCCTCCGCTGTTTCACAATGACCGTCCGGCCAGCACAAAGCCAGCACACTGACAAATTTGGCTTTTTTGTTGGGATGATCACCCATGGCATCGTGAACTTTTTTGATGGCCCTGTTAAAGTCACGCCCGCCTTCCACTTCCGCCCAGTCAGCGGAGTAAACGCCAGGTGCCCCATCTAAGGCTTCCACGCACATGCCGCTGTCATCGGCCAGAGCAATTTTTCCGGTGGCTTTGGCCACAAACCGTGCCTTGAGAAGGGCATTGTCGATGAAAGTCGTGCCGGTTTCTTCCGGTGATTCCAGGTTGAAATCGGCAGCAGAATACAGTTTGCAAGGGTGTTCCGCAAACATGGCGGCGAATTCCCGCATCTTGCCATTATTGTGCGTGGCGACTACCAGCTCTGCGCCTGAGAATTGACGAGTCATTTGAGTTGGGTTAACACATGACGCTGGCGTTCAATC
>JACQAA010000096.1 GCA_016195185.1 Pseudomonadota bacterium
CGACAGCAAATGAGGAATGAGTGTCATGTACCTTCTGCATTACGGCATAACAGTCTTCACTAATACGCGACGCCTCCGCCCAGACCCTGGATAACGACGGGATGGAATAAACATACTCACCAGTAAATTCATCGCCAACACGTGTGGATGTATTTTTTTGGAACATATGGGTGGTGATGGCGGAACGGTTAAAAAACAAAGACAGTCTTGTTTTGATCTGGCGGAATTGGCGGAGCACGTTTATATCCTTCCTGAGTTAAAATTTATTTTTAAGCACGTGGCATTTGTCGCAGAGTAGCCATTTTTTTAATATGGTCAATATATTTCTGAAAATTATTACGAGGCACCCTTAGAAAATGGTGTAAAATCTAACCTAAATCTGCGACAGCCCAAAAAATATTGTAAAGTTTGTCAATATTCTGTATAATCACACCATGCAGCTTATTGACCACCCATCCCCGAACTTTAATAACCGCAAAGACGGCATCCAGCCCTCCCTAATCATTCTGCATTACACGGGCGGCACCTCAGCGGAATATGCACTTGCCCGGCTGACAGATGCCGCGCAAGAGAACAAGGTCAGCGCGCACTATATGATCGACGAGGAGGGAAACATCTATCGTCTGGTTGATGAGGACAAACGCGCCTGGCACGCCGGCGTTTCCTCGTGGAATGGCATCAGCGATGTCAACTCCGCATCAATCGGCATCGAACTGTCCAATCGCGGCCACGAGCCCTATACCCGGAAACAGTTACTGGCGCTTGCCGAGTTGTGCGATGATATTATGCGCCGCCACAATATACAGCCACAGGACATCATCGGCCATTCCGACATTGCGCCAGACCGTAAACAAGACCCGGGCTACCACTTTCCCTGGCATGCGCTTGCCCGGAAGGGGATCGGCGTAATCCCCAAGCCCAAACTACGCGATCATTTCAATGCCGCATCCGTTGCAAAGAAACCCAAGAAACTAAAAAAATTGTTCATCAAGGCAGGGTATGGCGTCGATGCAACCGGCGCCGGAAAGCCGACGCTTGAACAGCTGGTGAGTGCCTTCCAGCAGCACTACGAGCCGCATGTATTCACCCATCCCGGCAAAAAAGAACAGCCAGGAAAACCCACGGCCTCCACTGTTATCAAGTTGCGGGCACTCGCTCGCTACAACAAGCGGCACGGACACAGGCTGTAGATCCCGGCAGGATCATTTATTATGCTTAATATCGACCCAAAAAGAGGCTAGAAGACATGCGCTTTTCCGCTTATCCTCTGCAAACGATGGAAAAGAGGGTTTTAATAGCACTATTACTCGTGGCTTTGCTGGGCATGGCCAAACTGGCTCCTGCGGAAGATAATAGCCCTCAACTGCCCGTTCCCCGCTTCGTGGTACTCAACGCGGATGAAGTCAATGTCCGGACAGGCCCTGGCATCCGTTATCCGATGAAATTCATTTTAAAAAGAGACGGTCTTCCGGTTGAAATTATTAAAGAATTTGATGTCTGGCGGGAAATTCGCAGCAAAGACGGAGATGAGGGCTGGGTGCATAAGAGCCTGCTCTCCGGCAAGCGCGGGGTTATTATCACCGGACACCTTCAGGCGTTGCTGAAGGAACCAAACGTCGGGGCCAGACCAGTTGTCAAGCTGGAGCCGGGAGTGATTGCAGGCCTTGACCGCTGTGAAAAGGAATGGTGTTATCTCAAAGTCGCAAGCTATAAAGGCTGGATCAAAAGAGAGAGCATCTGGGGCGTCTACCCTGATGAAGCCGTCACTAAATAGTCGTACCTGTACAAAGAGATGCGTCCCGAGGAGTATGTTTATTTTGTCATCCCCTGAATCTCAGGAACGCCTGAAAGAAGAAGCCAAGAACATTCGGTCGCGGGTGGACACCCTGATCAAAGATCAGGACACTGTGGTACGTATGGTGCGAACCCTATGTATTTATGCGGGCATGATTACCGAAACATTGCTCGAATATGAAGAGCCAGACGTCGTAATGGAGCAGGCGTTCCACCGGATCGCCGATATGGCACAGGCCGAACCCGCCGAGGGAGAAGCGGATCCCAAGCTCATGCCCCTCGCCTATACACTGGATCATGACACCGAGCTGGGGCGCGCGCTGTCGCGCAATGCTGCCAAAAAACTGCCCAAAGGGCTCGATGACGTGCATGAGATCGCCATTGCCATGGTCATCAGTGATTTTCCGCGCTGGGAGAAATCCGGCCATGCGCGTGACAAAATGATGCGGTTGCTGGTGGAATCGGTGATCGCCTCGCTCACTTTTGAAATGGCCACACAGGATTTTTGCGACATGTTGATCGAAGAATTCATGGCCAAAGGCCATACAACACACGAAGCCCTGCTCGGTCTGGGCGCCGTCGCCGGATCCTATTTCAAAACCGCCCAGGCGCAAATGAAACTCCCGCCCGATGCCGACATCAACCTGCTGAACGTGATGGTCCGGGAATCTCTGCGCCACGGCACGCCCGGCAGCAAGGACTGGGCGGCGCTGGCGGCATCCAACGATTCTGACGGCAAAAACATTCCGGAGTATTTAAAGGGCATCAAACCCTCCATTGAGGAATTCTTCGGCCTGATTGGTCTGGAAGATCCCTTGGGCCGCGCCGTCTCGGTAGCAAAAGCGGTCGGGCGGATGGTTGCCGTCACCTCTGTGGAAGACGTTGGACAAATTCATCCCAGTATCGCAAAGTCACTGGCAAAAACAGGCATGGCTCTGGGATCCAATTATGAGGAATAGGTCGTAGAAATAATGACTCGTCAGGCAAAATCCAGCTACTCCTATGAAGATTTGATCTCCTGCGGCAAGGGCCATTTATTCGGGCCCGGCAACGCAAAACTGCCATTGCCGCCAATGCTGATGTTCGACCGCATTGTCCATGCGTCATTGGAGGGAGGAACTCACGGCAAAGGCGAGATTGTCGCAGAATTGGATATCAAACCAGATCTATGGTTCTTCGCCTGTCATTTCCAGGGCGATCCGGTAATGCCGGGGTGTCTCGGGCTGGACGCGGTGTGGCAACTGCTCGGTTTCTATCTGGGCTGGACGGGGGCCAAGGGTTCCGGCCGCGCCCTCGGTGTCGGAGAGGTCAAATTCTCGGGCCAGGTCTTGCCCACGGCAAAGAAAGTAACCTACCGGGTGAATATCAAGCGCATCATCAACCGCAAGCTGGTACTGGGCATCGGCGATGGCGTGGTGGAAGTGGATGAAAAAGTCATCTATGAAGCGATGGACCTCAAGGTTGGTCTGTTTGAAAATCCGGCGGCCATGTGATGATAGTTATTGGGAGGACGATATAACATGAAACGCGTCGTTGTGACAGGTATCGGCATCATCTCCTGCATCGGCAACAGCCAGGAGGAAGTCACCCAGTCGCTGAAAGGCGGAAAATCAGGCATTGTCTTCGTGCCTAAATACGCGGAGATGGGCTTCAGGAGCCATATCCACGGCCAGCCCAACATCAATCTTGAAGAGACAATTGACCGCAAAATTCTGCGCTTTATGGGTGACGGTGCGGCTTATAATTACCTGTCAATGGAACAGGCGATCAAAGATGCAGGCCTTGAGGAAAAAGACGTGTCGAACGAACGCACCGGTCTCATCATGGGGTCTGGCGGGCCCTCTACCAAGAACCTGCTGGAATCTTTTGACATCGCGCGCGAGAAAGGCCCCAAGCGGATCGGCCCCTATATGGTGACACGTTGCATGTCTTCCACCAACTCGGCAACACTGGCAACCCCTTTCAAAATCAGGGGGGTGAATTATTCCATCACCTCAGCTTGCGCCACCTCTGCACACTGTATCGGCAACGCAGCGGAGCTGATCCAATGGGGCAAGCAGGACATCGTGTTTGCCGGCGGCGGCGAAGAGCTGGACTGGTCGCTCACCTTGCTCTTCGATGCGATGGGCGCGCTCTCCTCCAAATACAATCACGAACCAACCAAGGCCTCCCGCGCTTACGATGCCAACCGTGATGGTTTTGTTATTGCGGGTGGCGGTGGGGTGGTGGTGCTGGAAGAGCTGGAACATGCCAAGGCCCGCGGCGCAAGGATTTATGCCGAGCTCACCGGCTATGGCGCAACGTCGGACGGTTACGATATGGTCGCCCCTTCCGGCGAGGGCGCGGCGCGTTGCATGAAACAGGCAATTGCAACCGTCAAAGGCCCGATTGACTACATCAACACCCACGGCACCTCGACGCCGGTCGGTGACGGCGCGGAGCTGCGCGCCATCAAGGAAACCTTCGGCGCCAAGATGCCCTACCTGAGCTCCACCAAATCCCTGACCGGCCACTCCCTGGGCGCCACCGGCGTGCAAGAAGCTATCTATTGCCTGCTGATGATGCAGCACCGGTTTATCTGCGCCTCGGCCAATATCGAGACGCTTGATTCCGAAGCGGAGACCATGCCCATCGTGCGCAAGCGCATGGATGACGCCAAACTCAACAACGTTATCTCCAACAGCTTCGGTTTTGGCGGCACCAATTGCACTTTGGCGTTCTCACGCCATGAGGGGAGATAACTGTGACCAGTAAACTGATGCAAGGCAAACGCGGTTTGGTCATGGGTGTGGCAAATGACCACTCCATCGCCTGGGGTATCGCCAAAACGCTGCATGCCCACGGCGCTGAAATGGCTTTCACCTATCAAGACGAACCCTTCGGCAAGCGAGTGCGGCCATTGGCGGAAGGGCTGGGTGCGAAACTGATCGTCCAATGCGACGCCGCCAAAGAGGAAGACCTCGACCGCGTTTTTTCTCAGCTCAAGAAAGAATGGGGCAGGATTGATTTTGTCGTCCACGCCATTGCCTATTCCAATAAGGATGAGCTCAAGGGGCATTATGTCGATACCTCTCTCGGCAACTTTCTCAATTCCCTGCACATCTCGTGCTTTTCCTTCACCTCGATCGCGCGGCGCGCCAAGGATCTGATGGCCCATGGCGGCAGCCTCATCACACTGTCCTATCTCGGCGCGGAACGCGTGATGCCCAATTATAATGTCATGGGCGTGGTGATCGGCAATGCGCGGCATACTTTCAAATTCACCACCAAATCCTCGCCGCTCGGGCGGCCGGTGACACTGGAAGAATTGGGTAATACCGCGCTTTATTTTCTGAGCGATCTCTCTTCCGCCGTCACGGGGGAAAACCACTATGTGGATTGCGGCTTCAATGTAATCGGCATGCCGCGGCAGGAAACTTTTGAAGAAATTGCCGCGAACGGCAACAGCAACGGAGAACATTGACGTGACAAAAACACCACAGATCGCTGACCGTGCACCAAAAGCCGTTGAAGTCGAGGCCGGGAAAACCTATAGCTGGTGCGCTTGCGGCAAATCGGCCAAACAGCCCTTTTGTGACGGCTCGCACAAGGGCTCCGAATTCACGCCAATGAAATATACCGCCGAGAAAACTGGCACTGCTTATTTTTGCATGTGCAAGCATAGCGGCACGCAACCCCTCTGCGACGGCAGCCACTCTAAAGTTTAACCTTCGGAATTTTCATGACAAAAGTTGTTATTCTTGCCGGAGGCCTGGGTACGCGTTTCAGCGAAGAAACCAGCCTGAAACCAAAACCCATGATAGAAATAGGCCATATGCCGATCCTATGGCACATCATGAAGTTCTACTCAGCCTACGGTCTAAAAGAGTTCATTATCTGCGCCGGGTATAAACAGTACATCATTAAAGAGTTTTTTGCCAATTATCCGCTGCACCGCTCCAACATTACCTTTGACCTCAGGTCCGACAGTATGACAGTGCATGACACGACGGTCGAGGACTGGAAGGTGACGGTAGTGGATACCGGCGAGAACACCATGACCGGCGGGCGTGTCAAGCGCATCAAGCCCTATCTTGACAAAGAGCCGTTCTGCTTGACTTATGGCGACGGTTTATCCAACATCAATGTCACGTCACTACTGGCTTATCATAAAAAGATGGGGAGAATTGCCACTTTATCGGCTGTCGTTCCACCCGCACGGTTCGGAGAACTGGACATCCACGACGGGTTGATCCGACAGTTCATGGAAAAAAAACCAGACTCAGAACGCCTGATTAATGGCGGCTTCATGGTGCTCAATCCCGAGTTTCTTGACCACATTGCTGACGATCAGACCCCGATCGAGCAAGAACCCATGCAAAAAGTGGCCTCCATGGGCCAGCTGGCCGCCTACGAACACCGCGGCTTCTGGCAATGCATGGACAAGCTGCATGATAAGCAGATGCTGGAAACTCTCTGGAGCAACGGTAAAGCGCCGTGGAAAATCTGGTAAGGAATGTCCTCCGGTTTCTGGCACGGTAAAAAAGTTTTTATCACCGGCCATACCGGCTTCAAGGGAGCATGGCTGACATCTATGCTGCTGGATATGGGCGCAAGGGTAACAGGCTATTCCCTGCCACCCCCTACTTCTCCCAACCTGTTTGAACTGCTGCATCTTTCCAACAAAATCACTCATATCGAGGGCGACATACGCAATCGTTCGCAGGTCATGGAAACTGTCCGTGATGCCAAGCCCGACATTCTCTTTCATCTGGCGGCGCAGGCCTTGGTGCGTGAATCTTATGCCAACCCCCTGGACACCTTTGACACAAACACCATCGGCACACTCAACATCCTTGAAGCAACGCGTTACTGCTCCACATTGCGCTCCTGTGTTATAGTGACCACCGACAAGTGTTACCTCAACAATGAGGCCGGCAGTTTCTTCAAGGAAACGGATGCGCTGGGCGGCAAAGACCCTTATAGTGCCAGCAAGGCCGCCGCTGAAATTATCTGTCACGCCTATTACGAAAGCTTTCTGAAGCAAACTCATATTCCCATGGCCACCGCCCGCGCCGGCAATGTGATCGGCGGCGGCGACTGGGCCAAGGACCGCCTGATCCCCGATGTTTTCCGGGCTTTCCTGGCCTCCAAGCCGGTGCTGATCCGCAACCCTGCCGCCACCCGCCCGTGGCAGCACGTGCTGGAGCCTCTGCGCGGCTATATGCTGCTGGCGGAAAAACTATTCACCGCGGGCCATGTCTTTGCCGGCGCCTGGAACTTCGGGCCGCAGCCCTCCGGCATCCAGAGTGTCGAATACGTCCTGTCGGGCCTGAAGAAAATTCTTCCCTTTGACCTGCAACTCGACCGCGCACCACAGCCGGAGGAAGCCAAAACTTTGGCGCTCGATATCCACAAAGCTTCTGAGAAATTGGGGTGGACACCGTGCCTCAATCTTGATCAGACCGTGCAGTGGACGGCCGAATGGTACAGCGGCTTCGCCCACAAATCTTCACCAGCAGAACTGACCAGGAAACAGATCAGCGACTATTGGCGACTGGCATGAAATTTCACCCCACCCCCATCACCGATCTTTTTGTAGCAGAGTCCAGCGTGATAGCGGACGAACGCGGCAGCTTTATGCGGCTCTACTGCGCACCTTCACAACAGCAATCGCTGGGCTTTAAAAAACAAATCGTACAGATCAATCGCTCCATCACCAACAAGAAGGGTTCTCTCCGTGGTTTGCACTATCAGAAGTTTCCAGCCCTGGAGGCCAAGATGGTGCGCTGCACACGCGGAATGGTATATGATGTGGCCGTGGATCTCCGCAACGGTTCAAAAACTTTTCTCAAGCATTTTTCTATTGAGCTGGACGGACAAAAAGGTCAGGCACTGGTAATCCCGGAAGGTTTTGCCCATGGCTTCCAGACGCTGGAAGATGATTGTGAGATGCTGTACCTGCACAGTGCCGCCTATGCCAAAGAGCACGAAGGTGGGCTACGCTACGACGACCCGGCGCTCGGCATCCACTGGCCTCTACCCGCCGGCACGCTGTCGCCGCGCGACCTGTCGTTTGCTTTGATCGACAATAATTTCAAGGGGATTACCCATGCAGTGTAGGTTTTGCAGTACAGCCCTGTCGCACGTCTTTGCCGACCTCGACTATGCCCCGCCATCCAACGCCTATCTTCGCCCTGACATGCTCAACGCCCCGGAAGTCTATTATCCGCTTAAAATCTGGACATGCCCCAGCTGCTTCCTGACGCAAATTGATGAATTCAGGAGCCATAACGAAATTTTCTCGGCGGATTACGCCTATTTCTCCTCCTTCTCCAGTTCCTGGGTTGCCCATGCCAAGGCATTCGTGGAAGGGATGGTGAAAGAATATAATCTGAATAAAGATTCAAAAGTGGTTGAAATCGCCTCGAACGACGGTTATCTGCTACAATTCGTCAAAGAGCGAGGGATCCCCTGTCTGGGCATTGAGCCCACACATAATACTGCCGAAGCTGCACGCATCAAGGGCATCGAGACCCGTGAAGTGTTTTTTGGCGCAGCGACCGCCCGCGGACTGGTCAAGGAAGGCTGGCAGGCCGACCTGACCGCCGCCAATAACGTGCTGGCCCACGTGCCCGACATCAACGATTTTATCGCCGGCTTCAAGATCCTGCTGAAAAAAGACGGCGTGGCCTCTTTCGAATTCCCGCACCTGCTGCAACTGGTAATGAACAACCAGTTCGATACCATTTATCACGAGCACTTCTCCTACCTGTCCCTGCTGACGGTGGAAAAAATGATGCAGAAACAGGGGCTCAAAGTCTTTCATATCGAGGAATTGCCCACCCACGGCGGGTCTTTGCGGGTTTTTGTCACGCATGCGGAAGCACGCCATGTACGGCGCAGCACAGTCGAGTCCGTGTTGCAAAAAGAACATGCCGCAGGCATGGATAAACTGGCCTTCTATACCGGATTTCAAGCAAAAATCGAGCGCGTCCGCCTGGATTTTTTGGAGTTTCTGATTAAAGCCAAAACATCCGGTAAAAAAGTTGCCGCTTATGGCGCCGCCGCCAAGGGCAATACGCTCATGAATTATTGCGGCGTCAAACGCGGCCTGATTGATTTTGTCTGCGATCTGTCGCCACATAAACAAGGCCTGATGATGCCTGGCAGCCACGTCCCCATCCTTGCCCCTGCAGAAATCGACCACCAGAAGCCTGATTTTATTGTGATCTTCCCCTGGAACCTCAAGGCTGAAGTTGTCAAACAACTAGCGCACGTGCGAGACTGGGACTGTAAATTTGTTGTCGCCATCCCACGGCTGGAGATATTCTGATGCTCAGTAGGATTCACTACGCCAAACCTTCCATCACCGAGCGTGAGGTTTCTTACGCCACAGATGCCGCCCGCAACGGCTGGGCTGAAAACTGTTATGGCTATATTAACAAGTTTCAGGATTTGCTGAAAAACTATCTGGGCGTACCACATGTCATTGCCACCTCCAGCTGTACCGGCGCGCTGCATATGGCGCTGGCGGCACTGGATGTCGGCCCCGGCGACGAAGTCATTGTCCCCGATATTACCTGGATGGCATCAGCCGCCCCTATCACCTATCTGGGTGCAACGCCTGTCTTTGTCGACGTCTTGGCTGACACCTGGTGCATCGATCCGGCGGCCATTGCCAAAGCCATCACCAAAAAAACCAAAGCGATTATCGTTGTGCATCTCTACGGCAACCTGTGCGAAATGGATGAGATCATGGCACTCGGCCACCAGCATGGCATTCCGGTGCTAGAAGATGCCGCAGAAGCTCTGGGATCTTCCTATAAAGGCAAAAAGGCGGGCTCTATTGGCGATATGGCAACATTTTCCTTCCACGGCACAAAAACAGTGACGACGGGGGAAGGGGGTGCGTTGATTGTCCGCTCTGACGCCATCTACAACAAACTGCTCGTGCTGGAAAGCCACGGTCGCGACCCGAAAGTACCTAAACAGTTCTGGTGTGAAAAAATTGGCTTTAAATACAAGATGTCAAACATTGAGGCGGCAATTGGTACGGCGCAGATGGAGCGCATTGACGAGCTGGTCGCGCGCAAACGTGATATTTTCAAGGAATACGCGCGCCAGCTAGGGCCAATCAACGGCTTGCATTTTAACCCGGAGCGTCTTGGCACCTATAATTCCTATTGGATGAGCACGATCGTGTTCGACCCCAGCATTCCCTTTGTCCGGGATGAGCTGCTGGCCGAATTCAAGAAGAATAATATTGATGCGCGGGTGTTCTTCTATCCTGTCAGCATGATGCCTCCCTTCAAAGAGCGGCGGGAGAACAAAGTCAGCTACAGCATATACGAACGCGGTATCAACTTGCCCAGTTATCACGACCTGACGCAAGACGAGATCACCCGGGTCTGCCAGGTCATTAAGGGCTACCTCCAGAAAACGACGGGGACAAAATGAGAAAAGTCATCATCTGGGGCGCCACAGGCCATGCCAAGGTGGTGCGGCCCATTCTGGAAGAACGCGGGTTTACTATCGCCGCGATGATCGATAAGAGCGACGCCACCAAGTCTTTTATTCCCAGCTGCCCCCTCTTCCGTTCCGATGAAGAGATGATGCGCCACCCGCTATTCAAGACGCGGGAAGACATCTCCTTCGTCATTGCCATTGGCGGCGACTATGGCCGCGACCGGCTGGCCATTCATGAGCGGCTCACCACCCGCGGTTTCAAGCCGGTAACGCTGGTGCATCCCGCCGCCTGGGTGGCCAAGACAACCACCCTGGCCGATGGCGCGCAGGTACTGGGCATGGCGGCAGTGTCCGAAGAAGTGCGGATCGGTCGGCATAGCATCATCAATACCAACGCCTCGGTCGACCATGAGAGCGTCGTCGGGCATGGCTGCCACATTATGCCGGGAGCCACCGTCGCCGGCCGCGTCGAAATCGCCGATTTTTGCACCATCGGCTCCAATGCGACCATTTTTCCACGGGTTAAAATCGGCGGGGGCGCGGTGATCGGGGCCGGATCGGTCGTCACCAGCAATGTCCCCGCCAATGTCACCGTCATCGGCTCACCCGCCCGTCAGCGCTGAACCCATTGACGAAGTATGAAAAAACCACCATTATCCCTCCATATTACCCAGGAAGGAAAAGAGTCCATGAACGTACAATCGATGAGTGTTAAACCGGTGAGCAGCCAGTCGGTACCATCACAAACAGAATTGGTCGGGATTATTGAAGCCTCCGGCTCCGGCGAGGCAGAGTTTTTTGGCTATCCGGAAGTAGCCAATGGCCTCTATCTGCAGCAAGACCCTGAAGAATTCGCCAGCTTCGTGCATTTTATGGCGACAAAAATCCCCCCAGCAAAACTGACCCTGGATATCGGCATTGCCTCCGGCGGGCAAACAAAATTCCTGCGCGACTATTTTTCTGCTGAAAAAACCATTGTCGTCGATCTGGGCGAACACCCCCTGTTCCCCCACTGGGAGAGGATCAAGAAGGGCGTCAACAGCAAGATCATTCTTGAAATCATCGGCGACTCTCACGCGGAATCAACGCGGGAAAAGCTTCTTCCCTACGCCAATCAAGTTGACTTTGCTTTTGTTGATGGCGACCATAGCTATCGCGGGTTGCGCCAAGATATTTTTCTAACTAAAGAATTGCTGAAACTCAACGGCTATATGGCCCTGCACGACACTTCCGCTGTCGCAGATTGCCGCCAGGTCTATGACGACCTGCTGTCCTCGCGGGATTTCACGCTGGTGCGCAACTATCACAACCGCTTCGGCATTTCGATCTGGAAGCGGATTAACAACAAGCGGAAGCCCAACTTCTGGAACCGCCGCTTCGGCATCGGCAAAATCTAGTCCGAGGTGCGAGATATGCAGAATTGCGCCGTGATCTATCTGGAAAGATGGTGCAATAAGCCGTATTTTTCCCAAACCTTTCTGTCTTCCATCACTCGCTTTACAGCTGGGGCGGGCTATGACTACGTGCATGTTCTCAAGGGGTTTCAGGAGGGCACCACCAGTGAACCGCTGGAGGAGTACCGAAAATCTGTTCGCCTGAACACACAAGTATTTCGTGTCTCCGATGAAAAACTGCCGACCGGAACACTCTTGCCCATTCTGAAGGAACTGCCTCACGAAAAAATCCTCCTGTTCATGTCATGGAGCCGACTTCTGGCGCCGAACTGGCTGCGTTCCTACCTGAGCGCCTTTGACTCGGTAGAAAGCTGTGGCATTGTCGGCGCCACCAGCGGTTACGAACGCAGTAACTACAAAGACCTCACCCAGCCCTTTCCCAATATCGGCGTGCGCACCACCGGCTTTATGATCGACCGGCGCATGTTCATCGACATGGCTGACGGCTACGTGACAACCAGAAACGATGAGATTAATTTCGAATCCGGAACGGACGGCCTGACCAAGAAAATCATGCGGCGCGGACTAAAGCCGGTGGTGGTCGACAAGGCGGGAAAAGCATGGCGGGCCGAAGAATGGCCGCGTTCAAAAACCTTCCGCTCGGGCTTTCAGGAAGGCCTGCTGGTCGCTGACAACCGCACCTACGATTATGATGTGTCACCGCCAAAAAGAAGAAAATGGCTGGCCGAAATTAACTGGGGCGCTGAAGCCGACGCACCCCCTGCCTCTTACAAGCGCAGACTGAACTCTTACCTCGATTGGCATTACCGGAGCCGGTAGAAAGCGGAGAATTAATGGCTGCCGTCGATATCGTCATGCCCGTCTATAATGGCGCCGAATATCTGGAGGGAGCACTCGCTTCCCTCTCGGAACAAAGCTTTACGGATTTGCGGATCATTATTTCCGACAACGCTTCAACTGATGCCACACCCGCTATCATTGCTGCCTGGCAAGCGCGCGATCCGCGCATTATTGCTCATCGCCAAAGCGAAAATATCGGCGCACTGGCAAATTTCAACTGGGTTTTACAGCGTGCGGAAAGCCCGTGGGTGATGTTCGCCTGCCATGACGATCTGTGGTCTCCCGATTATGTGGCAGCACTTTACACAGCCGCCACCGCCAAGGCAGGCACGTGGCTCGCCGCTCCGTCTATGACCCTGATCCATCCTGATCAAAGCAAAAAAATCTGGCTTTTTGACGAGCGAGTCAATGCCGCACGCGGTCTATACCGGGTCTATCTCTCTCTGATGCACGTCACGAGCGGTTGGTACTACGGTCTCTATGATAGGCAAGCCCTGCTCATCCAGTGGCAAGCGTCGCAGGGTTTCCAACATGCCTGGGGCGGTGACTTTATTGTGCTGCTGCCGTTCCTGCTGTCAGGGCGGGTAAGGGGCAACAATGCCGCGACTTATTACAAGCGGGAAACGCCATTGTCGGCTGCTCGCTATAAACCCAAAACTCTTCCTGACCAGTTCGACCTCTACCGTAGTTTCCTCAGCGAAAGTCTGCGCGCCTTGCGGGCCTCACCCTTGCCGTTGTGGGAACAGCTGGTGGTGGCTCCTCTGCTCCTCATCTATACCAACCGTCACGCCTGGAAACTCCGCCGTCTGATCCGCAGCGCGATTCTGAGATGCCTCTGCATCACGCCGCCCTAAAGAGGCGCCGCATCTTTCACTTGGTAGATTGAGTTAAAATTTTAACCGATTGATAAACAGCCATTATTCTCATTTTAACTTTGCTTTGATTGACTCGCTATCTTTCCCCTGTGTAAAATCGGGCTTCACAAAATACAACCGTAAAGTGTAGGGAGATTTCGCCGATGGGATCAAGGCTCAGGATTGCGGTCGAGGGCAATATTGGCGTCGGGAAGTCAACTCTTTTGCCCCGTCTGCAGGAAGCCCTGCCCGGCGACTGGGAGATACTGTCGGAGCGGGTGGACGAAGATCCCGAGTTCAAAAAAAGGCTGGAAGATTTCTACAACGATCCGAATAAACAAGCTCAGTTGCAGGCCTGGATCTCGCCCCCTCCCCCAAAAACTACATTTTTGAGCGCTCCTTCTTCGGCGAGATCGTGTTTTGCCACGCCAATTTTATCCGCCATGAAAAACCCGATGGGTCTTTCATGAATTACTATTACAATATCGTCGATGCGCTGAAACAGTGCCGCTACGACGCGCTGGTATATCTGAAAGCCTCTCCTGAAAAATGCTTTGATCGCATCCGCTACCGCTCACGGGACGTGGAAAACACCATCAAATTTGACTATGTCAGATATCTCCATTCCTGCTATGAAACCCACCTGATCGAGTCGTCCCGCGCTTTTAATGTGCCTTTGGTCACCATCGACTGGGAAAATTTCGGTTCCGCCGAGGCCGCTGCCGGGCAAGTCATGACGGCGCTGGATATCGCCCAGCCACAAAAAATCAGGGCTATTCTGTAGAGTCTTCGAGACGGAACTTCACTGCTTCATCTCGGCCAGCATCGGCTTCACGACGTTCTGGTAGACCTCATCCGTCATCACGCCGACATGCCGATAGCGGATCACACCTTCCGCGTCGACAACAAAAGTTTCCGGCACACTGTTCACGCCCCAGTCGATCGCCACGCGCCCGTCGTGATCCACGCCGACCGCCTCATAAGGATTGCCATAGGTTTTAAGCCAAGACGCCAGCTGATCCGGCGTGTCTTTGTAGTCCAGACCATAGACCGGAACATTTTCGTCTTGGCTAATTTCCTCCAGAATGCCCTGCTCAATCCGGCACTTCAGACACTGCGAGGCAAAAACATTCACGACAGAGGGCCGACCATGCAGATCGCTGCTGGAAAAATTCTCTCCACCCTTGAATTTCTCCTGAAATTTAAAGGTCGGCACCTTGCGCCCGACCATCGCTGATTCAACAGCAGCCACCGATGTCACTTTTGCCCGCATCAGAAACACGACAAAAAACGCTGCAAGCAGTCCGAACAACAGCAAAGGAATTTTATTCATGATATCCCCGTCTTAACCTCAAAGATTAAAGGAAAACGTTCTCAATCTAACCAGTCATTATTTTCCAAAAATCTTTCGTTCAAGCTCCTCAAAGGGGCGAGGCATACCACCCTCCTTGATAGATTCTTGATGCATTTGAAGAAGCCGATACTCTTCCAACAATTCTTCAGCTGTTTGTTTTCCGAGCTTATCGGCTAAAAAATCAAAAAAAGACGGCTTTTGCTTCATGAACTTGACATTCCGGATCCAGATCC
>JACQAA010000098.1 GCA_016195185.1 Pseudomonadota bacterium
AATCCCGCTATTCTCTGCTGCCGTGATCCAGCCTCCGCCGATGACGCGGCACCCGATATAGCAGACACAGGCCTGACCACCGGCAATGCCGAAAGCAGCTTGTTTTAAAATTACACGGTCTTTAAACAGCGTGGCGGGAAGGGGAGGCTGGGCGGAGCGTAGCTTAACTTCCACAGCGAGGCCGTCTTCAGGAATTTCCACCAGCCAGTTGCATTCCTTCATATACACGGTATCACGTGCCAGAGCTTCGTAAGGGCCGACGATGACTTGATTTTTATCGGCGTGCAGACCCACCACGAACAGCGGAGAATTTCCCTCGGTATGGCCGCCACCGATGCCTATACCGCGCCGTTGTCCGATGGTGTAATTGATAATCCCATTATGTGGGCCGAGTACACGGCCATCGATGTGTATGATCTCGCCGGCATTCAATGCGCCCGGACGGAATTTTTCGACGACCTTCGCATAGGAACTTCCCGGCACAAAACAAATATCCATGCTGTCGGGTTTTTCTGCGACGACAAGTCCAAGACGCTCCGCATGCTGCCGTGTAATATCTTTGCTCCAGCCGCCGAGTGGAAAGCGCAGGAAATCGAGTTGCTCTGGTGTGGTTGTGAACAGGAAATAGCTTTGGTCTTTACCTGCATCGATGGCTTTGTGCAATTCGGGTCCCATCGGGCCCATGATGCGTTGGACATAGTGACCGGTTACCATGCAATCCGCGTCAAGATCACGGGCCGTATCAAGTAAGTCCTTGAATTTCACATTCTGGTTGCAGCGTACGCAGGGAATGGGGGTTTCTCCCCTGAGATAACTGTCGACGAAATCTTCAATTACCCGATTCTGAAAGCGGTTCTGATAGTTGAGCACATAGTGCTCAAACCCCATGCTTTCGGCAACGCGTTTGGCATCATGAATATCCGCTCCCGCGCAGCAGGCGCCTTTCTTCTTGAGCGCTTCGCCGTGATCGTAGAGCTGCAGGGTGATACCGATGACTTGATACCCCTGTTCATGCAGTAAGGCAGCCGCAACTGAACTATCAACACCACCGGACATGGCGACGACAACGAGGGTATCTTTGGGATCCTTTTCAAAGCCAAGTGCGTTCATAATAGACGGCACTGTAGCTTGCTGCCTTGAAAAAGCAAGTCTTTTTCATATTTTTTGACAGATTCAGCTATTTTTATGCGGTCTGTAGACAGAACACCACGGCTTTAGCCGGGGGTCTCTATGCGAGGCGTGACGCAACGGTCGATCCATTTTAGAAAAATCTCTCGGATCTCTTTTAAATGGGATAGATCTCTGAAGGTATGCAGCGCCCCCTTTATCACATGCAATTCCTTTGGCCCTGGTAATGCGTCATAGAGAATTTTGATAGTACTCACTGGCGTGCTGTCATCGTTCTCCCCAACTATAAGCGTTTTGAGTTGCTTTGATCTTCCCGCCATCCGGTTTTTTTCCATTCAGCCAGTCTCCGTGGTTCGCTGTGCTCATGCGCCTCGAGGCTCAACTGACCTGAGACGACGGTGGAAATGGGCGCCAGTGCCAGCACTTTTTCAGGATATTGTTGCGCATAACTTCCACCAAAACGCAAGACAGCTTGGGGAATTTATCCCACCTCTGCACTCTTATTGCACCCCCCTCTAGTGGAACACTTTGTCCAGCAGGTGCCCGTTAGGGAACAAAAATTCACTTCGATACTTAAATGATCATCAATAAAAGTAATAAAATCTCTCAGCTCTTTATGATTTTCTCTGCCTTTCTTATAGTGTCTTAACAGCCAATTGCTTTCACCGACTGCTAGGGAATCGCCTTCTTCGAATTCAACATAAGTAGTTTTGTCAGGGTTAAGTTTTCCGGCTTTAATAACGCTTCTAGGGTTTCCTACTGCTTTCCCGTCGACGTAATATATGATCGATTTAATTAAGGCCGGAGCTGGGCCACTATTGTTAATTTCTATCCCTATAGTAGATACCAGTGGGTCATCTGGGTCATCCTCTGTAACAAAAGTGATCGAGGGTTTCACTGTAAACAAAAGTTGAGAATGAGATTCAAAGGCTTGTATTCCGCTGAATAAAACTGCCCCAAAAGATAGAAGGAGAGAAAAATACGCAACATTGGCGTTGCTTAGAATTTTATTCCTCATGTGTTGATCTCTGATGTTTCTAAACAAAAGTCAATAAGGTGGTGCCCCCGGGGAGACTCGAACTCCCAAATCATTGCTGACAGTGGATTTTGAGTCCACCGCGTCTACCAATTCCGCCACAGGGGCATAGAGCCTGTGAGTGAAGCCAGATCATAGAGCGGCTTGCTCAGATACGTCAATCATGGCGCGCAACACCGCATAATGTTATGTATACTGTAGTATTGTTTCCTATCCTGCCAGCGTGTTACCATCCAGCATGATAGAGCCTTTGCAGCGTATATATAACTGGGTTTTGCGCATTGCCGCACATGAGCATGCAGTCCTGTGGCTAGCGGGGCTGTCGTTTGTTGAAAGCTCGGTTTTTCCGATTCCCGTTGATGTGGCGCTGATGCCGATGTGTCTTGCCAATCGCGACAAGGCTTTCCGCTATGCGTTGATCTGCACGGTGAGCTCGGTAATAGGTGGGATACTGGGCTATGCTATTGGCTATTTTCTGTTTGAAACGATAGGAAAAACGATCATTGAGTTCTATGGCCTGACCAAAGAATTTGCTATTTTCAGGGGCAAGTTCAATGAGTGGGGGGTATGGGTCGTTTTTATTGCCGGTTGTGCTCCTATCCCGTATAAGGTGATCACCATTGCCAGTGGCGTGACACAGATGAAGCTGGTTCCGTTTACCGTTGCTTCGATTGCCGGCCGGTCGGTAAGATTTTATTGCGTGGCTGGTCTGATCTGGAAATATGGAGCGCCCATCCAGGCCTTCATTGAAAAATATTTAGGGCAATTGACGCTGCTCTTTTTTGCTCTGTTGATCGGCGGATTTATTGGCTTAAAATATTTATTATGAAGCGATTGATGACATACTTTCAGGTCCCAAAACATCTGGCGGCAGCCGTCGTTGTAGCCGGCGCATCTGCTTTGGCGGCGGCTTATATCAGTCAATATGGTTTTGGTCTCAAGCCGTGTATTCTGTGCCTGTATCAACGTGTTCCTTATTTCGTGAATGTTGCCCTTGGTCTGCTCGCTTTTCTGGTGACGTTTCGATCTCCGCGTCTGGCCGTCCTTTTGCTCTGGGCGGCGGCGCTGTCTTTTTTTGCCGATGCTGCCATAGCCGGATTCCATGTCGGTGTGGAGCAGGGGTGGTGGAAGGGGTTGCCTTCCTGCGGCGGGGAGATTGTACCGGAACATGTGTCCCTTGAAGAGCTGCGCCAGTCCCTTACGCATCAGGACATTGTCCGTTGCGATAAGCCAGCCTGGGTGATGTTTGGCATCTCCATGGCCGGATATAATTTTGCCCTGACGCTGGCACTGGGCTTGGCACTATCCTGCTTGTTGTGGCGAGGCAAGCGATGAGTGCCCCGCGTAAAATTAAGCGCACTCTTCCTGGTGATCAGACCTCCAGCAATATCGAGAGCATGATCCGTGTTGATCATGCCGGAGAATACGGTGCAAAGCGTATTTATGAAGGGCAACTGGCTGTTTTTAACCAAGATCCCCGGCTTAAAAGAACGATCCAGCACATGGCAGAGCAAGAGCAAGTGCATCTTGATTTCTTTGAACGGGAACTTGTCCGGCGGCAGGTGCGACCGACTGCGCTTTCTCCTCTATGGCATGTCGCGGGATATGCACTGGGGGCTATCACGGCCAGAATGGGTGAGGAGGCTGCCATGGCCTGCACCGTTGCCGTCGAAACAGTTATCTTAGAGCACTACCAAAGCCAGCTGGAGGTGCTAAAAAAAAATCCTAAAGAAAAGAAACTCCGTGCCGCCATCAAAAAATTCAAGGCTGAGGAGGAGGAGCATCACGATATTGGTATTCAACATGATGCCGAGCAAGCTGTTGCCTATCCTTTGCTTATCAGGATTATCGAGACTGGCGCACGGCTGGCGATTGGCATAGCAAAGCGGATTTAAACAGTTATATCCTTTGAAAGCTGAAATAAACGGGGGGCCGCCCTGCTTTGACGCCCTTTTGTCCATAGCGGGTTTCTGGCCAGTCGTCGGGTGGGTGGCGCCAGTCGTCGGCCGATGTGGCAAGCCATTTGAAGGCGGAGTGGAAGCAGGTCTTGTCGAGCAGCCAGATTGCCAGATCCCGATGGTCCGTCGCCATGCGTAATTCAGCGCCGGGCTTCAGAAGCCTTGCCATCTCGTCGAGTGTTTCTGTCTGCACAAAACGTCGTTTGTGATGGCGGCTTTTTGGCCAGGGATCCGGATGGAGCAAGAATAGCCGATCGAGTGTTTGCGGTTTAAAGCGCTCCATCAGGATGCGCGCGTCTTCTGGCCAGATGCGGATATTGCTAACATTGTTCTCCCGGATTCCAACACACAGGGCAGACACACCATTGATGAAAGGCTCACAGCCAATAAAGCCGATCTCCGGATGACGGATCGCCTGATGCAGAAGATGCTCGCCATTGCCAAAACCGATTTCAAACCAGACATTCTTGACAGATAAATCAAACAATGATTGAGGATCAACCGATACGCTGTCATCCGGCAGAACAATGTTGACACTTGGCAATACATTGTTGATCGCATTGGTGCGTATTGGGCGCAGCCCCTTTGTACGACGACGGCCGTAGGAGCGGATCAGCGGTTTTTTAGCGCCCGAAGTCGGCTTTTGTGACATTTCCCGCACATTCAGCGTTCTGGTACTTCTTGGAGCTGATTTCATTTTTCAGCACTTCTACCAGATCAAGTTTTTCCCAGGTGAATCCCCCATCTGCTTCGGGGGCGCGGCCAAAGTGGCCATAGGCGGCTGTTCGGGCATAGATCGGCTTATTGAGACTGAGGCGTTCACGGATCGCGCGCGGGCGGAAGTCTGCCACCTGCTGCAGAGCGTGTGAAATAGCCTCATCACTGAAACGTCCCGTCCCATGCGTATTGACGTAAATCGAAATAGGATGAGAAATGCCAATGGCGTAGGAGAGCTGGATTGTGCATTTTTCTGCCAAATTCGCCGCAACGATGTTTTTGGCTGCATGGCGCGCGGCATAGGCAGCGGAACGGTCAACCTTCGTTGGGTCCTTGCCGGAAAAGGCGCCGCCGCCATGTGGTGCCGCGCCGCCATAGGTATCTACAATAATCTTGCGACCGGTGAGGCCAGTGTCGCCATCAGGGCCGCCGATGACAAAACGGCCGGTCGGGTTGACGTAGAAATCTTTTTCGGCGCACATCCATCCTTTTGGCAGGATATTTTCAACGTGTGGACGCACCATCTCACGAACTTCTTCCTGAGAAACATTTTCATCATGTTGTGTGGACACAACAACCGATGTGGCACGAACGGGCTTGCCGTTGACGTATTCAAGGCTCACCTGGCTTTTGGCGTCCGGGCCAAGCCGGAAAAGAGCACCGGAATGGCGAGCCTCAGCCAGTGATTTCAGAATGGCGTGCGAATAGTATATTGGGGCCGGCATGAAGTGCTCAGTCTCGCGGCAGGCATAACCAAACATGATGCCCTGATCGCCCGCGCCTTCATCCTTGTTGCCGGAAGCGTCAACGCCCTGGGCAATATCAACGGATTGCGCATGAAGGCGTATATCAACCTTGATTTTTTCCCAGTGGAAAGCTTCCTGTTTATAGCCAATGTCGCGGACAGCATGGCGTGCCACGGTTTCAATCATTTCTTTGGTAATGGACTTTGGCCCGCGCGTTTCACCAGCGATGCAGAGAAAATCTGTTGTTGCCAGGCACTCGACTGCGGCGCGGGCCTCTGGATCGGCATTGAGATATGCGTCAACGATGGCATCTGAGATGCGGTCGCATAACTTGTCCGGATGACCTTCACCGACGGATTCACTAGTAAAAACATATTTCTGCTCGACCATGATAATGCCTCATACGGTTCATGTTGACAGGTTCGAGTGGATATTAGCCTGACTGTGAAAGGCCGATCAACTGTAAAAGCGTTGTTTTAGGTGGTTTTAATATCCGAGCCGCTGCTGGACATGGCCTTGGCCATTTCAAGAATCTGTTTCTTCAGGTGGGGGTTTCTGATCTTTGAATAGGCACGTACCAGCTCCAGAACATCCCTTTTTGTCAGGGGATCCTCTTCCAGAGGCTCCTGTTTAGCATCGGAAAAGCCTTTCAGGGCTGCATTCCTAGTGCCAGCCCGGCCCGTAGCAGGGCTGCCTTCGAAGAAAAAGTCGATGGGTGCCTTAAGTGTCCGGCCAATATCGACCAGACGGCTGACACTGATCCGGTTGGTGCCACGTTCGTATTTCTGCACCTGCTGGAAGGTTAAGCCGATTGCCTTGGCTAGTTCTTCTTGGCTGAGCCCCAAAATCAGCCGACGGGATTTCACCCGGCCACCCACATAAACATCCACGGGATTCGGACTTGATTCACCTGTTTTGGCACGTGACATGTGAGCTGTATCCCCCCCCAATTCTTGATATAACCTGTGTATACCAACACAACTCTGTATTGTCAACATACTCTTGTATTCAACCTGATAGAGAGTTGAAACAAATGGCAAAACTTCTTCAAGGATATTTCTTTTTGTATAAAAAAGCGCCATGATACCCACTATGCAAGTATAACACGGGAGCACTGCCGTATGCTAAAACCACTCAACATTGCCATTACACAGCTGGCTCACGCTACAGGTTTAAACCTCCCGGCTTATGCAACTGAGCATTCTGCTGGCATGGATCTGGAAGCAGCCATTGAACAACCCCTCTTGCTGCAGCCGGGAGAGAGAACCTTGGTCCCCACCGGGCTGACGATTGCTTTGCCAACAGGTTACGAAGCGCAAATTCGTCCACGTTCTGGTCTTGCCGCTAAAAATGGTATCACCATTCTGAACGCGCCCGGCACTATAGATGCCGATTATCGAGGAGAAATTAAAGTGATCCTGACCAATCTTGGCACTGAAGCCTTCAAAATTGAACGTGGCATGCGCATTGCGCAGATGGTTATCGCTGCCTATGACCGCGTTAGCTGGAATGTCGTCGACACGCTGGATCAAACCCAGCGCGGTGAGGGTGGTTTCGGCTCAACTGGGACGCAGGCCAAGAAGGTCTCTTAAAGGCCGATCCCTCTTAACCCGTCGCTTCCTGCTGACGCCCCTCATCAGCGTCCTCTTTTTCTAAAGGAATGACACGCACAAGGCTAATCTGATTTTTTTGCTTTTTAAGAATTTCGAAGCGAAAATCAAAGAAATTGAAGGTTTGGCCCACATTCGGGATGCGTTGACTTTCGAAGAGAATCAGTCCGGCCAGGGTTGAATATTCCTCGTCAGGCAAGCCCCAGTCCAAGTCACGGTTAAGGTCGCGGATGGTAACATTGCCGTCAATGAGATAGCTACCATCCAGCTGCGGGCGCACGCCAGTCACTGCCACATCGTGTTCGTCACTGATTTCCCCGACAATTTCCTCCAGAATATCCTCCAGTGCCACGACCCCCATCAGGGCGCCATATTCATCGACCATGATAGAAAAGTGCTCACGGCGTCTGCGGAAGGCCTGCAATTGGTCGAACAAGGTGGTGGATTCAGGGATAAACCATGGCTCTAACATCGTATTCTCGATATTCACCTTGGAAACATCACCGTTACAGTGACGTATTTCGCGCAACAATAGCTTGGTATTGATAACGCCTATTATATTGTCAGGACTTTCCCGCCAAACCGGCAGACGGGTAAAGGCGCTGTGCAGCACCTCGTCGACGATCCGTTGCGGCGGCAGGTCGGCATTGATCATGCGCACATTTTTACGGTGGACCATGATTTCTGCGACTTTGACATCCGCCAGATCCAAGATAGAGCGTAGCATGGCGCCTTTTTCCTGGTCTTCATCGACTTCTTTGAACAGCTGGATGGCGCCACGCAGTTCTTCTTCGTGCTCGTCAGTGTTGACATGGGGTTTGACGCCGCAAAGTATAAATATTCCTTCGACAATCTTGGTCACGCTATAAGTAATCGGGGACAGTATGGCGACCACACAGGCGATGACTGGCGCCATAAGCAATGCAAGCCGGTCGGGGTTGAGGAGTGCATAGGTTTTTGGCAGGACCTCGGCAAAAATCAGCACCAGAGCCGTGACACCGATCGTGGCATAGGCGACGCCGGCATCGCCGAAAATGCGGATCAGGATTGATGTGGCCAGGGCGCCGGATGTGATGTTAACCAGCGTATTGCCAAACAACAGTGCCCCGATCAGACTATCTTTTCTTTCGCGCAGCCGATTGACGATTTGGGCATGGGTATTGCCGTCCGTTTCGAGTGTGTGCATGCGGGCGCGAGAAGCCGCCGTGATGGCTGTTTCTGCACTGGCAAAGAAAGCGCCGCACAGCACCAGCAAACCCAGCCCAACGAGTTCCAGCCAAAAGATATTTTCCATTTTTCTACCTCTTATTCAAATTTTTGTTGTAAGAAACTCATTAAATCCGTCTCATTGATGG
>JACQAA010000100.1 GCA_016195185.1 Pseudomonadota bacterium
ACCTCACCTTTTTTCTTTTCTTTATCGTTTTTATCCACCTCCAGCTCTTCTGCATCAAAGTGAATTTCCCCCTCGTCTTCATCTGCCAGCGGCTGAAACTGCAGTGCAAAATTCACGGAGGGATCCGCAAAAATAGTGATGGCCCCCAGAGGAATGACCAGACGCTCCGGCACGTTGTTAAAACTCAACATCACGGTAAATTTCTCATCCGTCACTTCAAGATCGTAAAACTGATGCTGCAGCACAATCGTCATCTCGCCGGGATAGCGTTCTTTCAGATAGATCGGTACCTTGACGCCCGGGTAATCAGTAAAAAACGTAATATAGAAATGGTGGTCATCAATAATTCCTGATTCCACCACTTCCTGCAGGGCCTGTTTCACAACACCGCGCAGCGCCTTCTCCACCATTTTGTCGTACCGAAAGGCTTCCTCAGTATCGCGTGCCATTACTATTCCAAACTCCGGGGATTCGCATTCTCTGGCCAGTCTAGTCAGACTTACCATGACTGTCACTGACTTTATTAATGGTATTATGTTGAAAAAATGGGGGCAGTTCTGTTGCTAGGCCTGCCCCCACGCCCCACCTTCTCTATCACTAGAAAAGGGATTGAAGTGCTAAGTACTCAGGCCGCAATTAAGCAGCGAGAGCGACTTGTACCCTTGCGGGTGTGTTGTCGTTAGCATTTATCAAGTTTAGCCCGATAACGGCGGTACCATGCCGGACGAAAGCAACCACCTTTACTACGCACGTCGATCCTATTTCGGCCCCATACCGGAAAGGTCAGCAGACCTTAAACTGGAAAGTGGTGGAGCCGCCGGGTACCGCCCCCGGGTCCGTATCGCCTATTCCGCAGCGCGTTTATCGTCATAGCCGGCAAGCCGGCATCTACCAGTATAAGGGAAATCTTCCAAAAATACAACTTTTAGGAGCTTTATTCCCGGACCAGCCGCAAGAACTCTTCCCGCAGTTCGGCATCTTTTTTGTAGAGACCCAAAAAGCAGGTGGTGACGGTCAGGGCGTGATCTTCATGCACGCCCCGGACTTTCATGCAGAAATGTTCCGCCTCCATCAGGACAGCAACACCCTGCGGTTTCAGATGCTTATTCAGCGCGTCAGAAATTTCAGAAGTCAGCCGTTCCTGTGTTTGCATCCGGCTGGCATAAACATTGACCACCCGCGCCACCTTTGAGAGGCCCACCACACGCCCGTTGGGGATATAGGCAATGTGGACACGGCCGACAAAGGGCGCCAAATGATGTTCGCAGCGCGATTCCAGAGACAGATCCTTGATCAGCACCGGCCCGTCGTACCCCCCCACCTCCGTAAAAGTTCTAGACAGAACGTCTGCGGCACTTAAGACATAACCAGAAAAATACTCCTCAAAAGACCGTACAACCCTCTGGGGAGTGTCACGCAGACCCTCCCGGTTCGGATTTTCCCCCGCCCATTCAATCAGCGTGCGTACAGCCCGCTCCGCCTCCGCTCTGGACGGACGGGTATTTTTTGCTTTGGTGGCGATCAGGGTCATTTTCTTTTTCATGAGCCGAGTATAGCCTTTTTTCGCACGGGCAACAGGGGGCATTTTTACCGCTATATCTCTGGTAAATATGCCATATCCGCATGTAGGCGCGGCAAAAGCTATGTAGCGGGGGATTTTCGCCACAACCCGACAGCAGCTTGTGCGGCGGCTGTTGTCGTGAGAGATGTCATCAGGCTTGGCGCCGTCGCTGGATTATAGCCGGGATAGCCGATGAGTTCGTCGAGGTTTTCAGGGGTGGCGACAAAGGCCGCGTGCGGCCCCCACGGACGATAAAGATGCGGCCAACTGGGACCAAATAACCCGAGCGTTGGAATGCCCACCGCCGCCGCGCAATGCATCAGACCTGAGTCATTACCAATGTATAAAGCGCATCTCTGAATAGCAGCCGCCACGACGGCCGGGGGGGCTTTGGCAATCACATCGATGCGCCGTTCCGTCGGGATCGTGGACAAGATCTTATACGCCGTTTCTTCCTCCCCGGGGGCTGCAAAAACAGCGACGCGTGCTGCTGGCAGGATGGAATCCGCAGCTGTAAGCATGACGATCAGCTCGATAAAATTTTCTGCCGGCCAGGTTTTGGCGGGCCAATTGGCGGCCGGACCTATTGCCAGCACCGGCGCGCCATCGGGGACAAGAGTACGCGCCCTGTCAAGAGTATCACGGCTAAACCACAAGACGGGGGCCGGTGGCGGAGATACGCCAATGACCTCGGCAATTTGCTCCACCTGATGCTTTTTATCATCTCGCACACTGCGGATATATCGCTTGTTCGCGCGGATCAAACGCGACATGAGGCTATTGCGCAGGTCGATAACAATATCCCACTTTGTACCAACAGTCTCCATCCACAGCCGGCGCCAGTGCAGCCCGTAAGGTTCTTTCTGGACGGCAATCACGCGGGTAACATGGGGTGCTTGCTCAAAAATTCCTGCAATCAGCGGCCCACAGACAACCGTAATCTCGGCATCGGGATAAGTCTGAATGAAATGGCTCAAGGCCCCCGTCGACAACACGCCGTCGCCCAGACGGGTGGAGGTGATGAAGAGAATTTTCATGAAGAATAGTCTAGCACATCAGGTCGACGGCTTAGAAAGCTCATTTTTTCTGGATTTTAATACCAAGAGGTCTTCATATTTTATTGGTGCCGGCGGAACTCTGGCAATATCAAGCTCGGCGCTGAAGTGGTGCTTGACGTCTTTTCTCCACTGACGCATGTCATGGACGGCTTTGCGGAACTGACGCGCGATCTCGCAGCGCCGCCGCTCGTGATCTGAACTGGTTTTGATCTTCTCGATCGTACCCTGACACCATTGCGCATATTTCTCTATGCTATGCCAGGTGCCGCCGCCCGGGTTGTCGCATAGGGTGATCTCCCAGGGTTTTTGAGAGCTGTTTGACATCAGATTAGCCGGGGGCATGATATGGTGTGAATGGGCCAGCAACTTCAACTCCGGATTCTCCCACAGTTCATGACTTCCCTTGCCACTACGCAGAGGCGAGAAACCATGGTCCTGCAGGAACCTCGCACGCTCTTCCTTGGTTAGTCCCGACCTGCTGTTTGATGCCATACAGTGACGCACCCCCCTTATTATTACATAATATAATAACACTGCGAACGTAAATAGATGGTTAACGGGGCTAAAAGTTCTAGCGCTTGGTCAAATACGCCAGCAACAGGAACATCACCGCCAGTCCCTGACACAAGACACGCATCCGCATCATTTTTTGGCTGACTTTATGAGATTTCGGTGTCCCCCTGGACATCGCCGTAACGCCCAGCACGAGGGAGAGAACCACGCCCCCCATAAAAACCAGCGCCAGCAAAAAAAATGTCTTGTCCATGATACCTGTTTTCTTTTGATCTGTTCCGTTTAGTATACCCATCCAGCGCCGGAATAAAAAGGACGTTTGTCAATGAATTCGTTAAAGCAATTGAATGGGCCAATTATCCCGCCACAGTCAGGGACGGCCAAACAAATGATCATGTTCTTGCACGGCTATGGATCTGACGGCAACGACCTCATTTCAATCGGCACAGAATGGGAACAGGCTCTGCCGGATACCGTTTTTATCTCCCCCCATGCCCCAGAGCCGTGTGAACAGGCGCCCATGGGATACCAATGGTTTTCTATTCGCGCCATTGACCGTGCCGTTTTTGAGCGCGAGAAACAAGCAGAGAAAGTCACCCCGGTTCTGAACGCCTTTATCGATGCCCAGTTAAAACAATGGAACATCGATGAGAGCCACCTCGCCGTAGTCGGATTCTCACAGGGGGCCATGATGGCCATGTACGCCATGCCGCGCCGCCAAAAAGCCTGTGCCGCTGTTATCGGTTATTCCGGCATGTTGATCGACGCACAGGGATTAAAAAATCCGGGAATTGTGAAACCACCCGTGCTGGCTATTCATGGCGATGCGGACGACGTGGTTCCGCCTTCTTGCCTTGCAGAGGTGCAATCCGGATTTTCTGCCGCCGGATTCAAGGTGGAAACCATTCTGAGACCGCGCCTGGGCCATGGCATTGACCAGTTTGGCCTTTCCCGGGGCATACAGTTCATCCAGGAGGCGCTGAGAAAATAGAACCAGCAAGGCCAGATTAGGACGTAATTCACCGATATTTAAGGCGGGATATAATTTACTTGCCATATGCAGGAAACTTGGGTAAGTTGCGAAGCCCCTCACAGGCAGAAATTTTTGAGACAAGCGCCCGTAGCTCAATTGGATAGAGCATCTGACTACGGATCAGAAGGTTAGGAGTTCGACTCTCTTCGGGCGCGCCATTAAAATCAAAGACTTAGACAACAATAGCCTTTCTAACACCATCTAAAAATCAATAAAAGGTAACGCTGTAGGTAACAAGCTGGCGGCTTTTTACCGACGGGCCCATTCTTGCTTTCATCGTCAGTGAAGCGTCAATTCCGTTTCAGGAGGGGGAGTGTGTATCCCCCATGGCCCCCAATTCTGCTTTGATCCCTGTCTTTCCAGTACCTTCGAGGGCGAATTCTATTATTTTTTTTTTAATCAATTCGTATATCGGCCCTTTTGTAGACTACTCCAGAAACTCCTCCATATCCGGGATACGAGTGAAGGCGATTTTAGTGCCGGTGAAGGCTTTGCCCTGTTGAGGTGTCATATCGAATCCTTCGAAATCCAATTGAAGTAATGTGTCAGCGCCTTTTTTGTTGCCTTTGTTGTCTTCATCAACTGCGAGACAGGCGCGCCCGTCGTCCCCGAATTTACTGGTAAAAATTCCGATGTTGTAGTCTTGGCTGCCGTCAAATAGTTGCTTAATTTTTTTAGGGTCACGGGTCGCCTCCACTTGCCATCCTACTTTAGCCGGTTTCTTTCCATCCGGCTGTAAACGAAATACCCAAAATCCCATGGTGGCCAACGCCAGCGCGTGTTCAAGTTTGGTTTTCATGACTGGGTCCCCGCCTGTTCAAACCACGTATTTACATGTGACGCTCGCCAATAGCGGGTCTTTCCCATGTGTTTTACTGGCGCAGGAAATTTTCCTGCCTTCACCCATCTATAAATGGTTACGTCCGATACGCGTGTAAGGTTTCGAATAGACTGGATAGGTAGTAAGCCTTCTGAAGAAAATGGGGTTTCGAACATGTCATTCACTCCTGTTGTGTGCTGGAGCAAAGGCAACATGTCTCGACTCGGGCACATGTGACACTACATGCCGGAAAATGATAAGTATATATTATCTTTTATTATCAATGACTTATGTTCTTTTACCTTCGCATATGTTTCGTTTGTGTTCAAACACATGAAAGGCATTAATTTTTTTATATGATTTGATGAATTATTGGGCAGATTTGTTGAGATAACGAACATTGTTATCTTTTTTTCCGCTGATCTGATTCGCAACATAGCTTGACCAAGCATTCAG
Organism: Pseudomonadota bacterium; assembly: GCA_016195185.1. Classification (GTDB taxonomy): domain Bacteria; phylum Pseudomonadota; class Alphaproteobacteria; order Micavibrionales; family UBA2020; genus PALSA-926. The sequence goes on from JACQAA010000100.1 coordinate 5,442, forward strand.
CGCGTTCTGTTTCTCTCCAGCATATTCATGGCGATTATAAACGGCGGCAACGCCGCTGATTTCGCCGCCAGTATGATTGAGAATTTTTTCGACGATATGCGGCGGCACATTCAGCCGCGCCATGCCGCTGGCTGCTGTGCGCCGGAGGTCGTGAAGCATCCAGGGGGGCATGGCCTCTTCCTGCTTTTTTTCAACACGGTTGTCTGCAATCAGTTTATCGAGCCTTTCCTTCATATTGGTAAAGCCGCTAGTGGGTGTCTTCCCCGTGGTCGTGAAGCAGTATGGCGATTTTGCGATGCGAGGCAGGGACTCGATAATTTGCACGGCCAAGGGTGAAAGACTGACGTTATGTTCTATGCCGTTCTTCGAACGTGTCGCCGGGATGATCCATCTGGCAGTTTTTTTGTCCAGATCATGCAACTCGTTCCAGCACATGCCGGATACTTCACCCCGTCTTTGCCCGGTGAGGAGCAATAATTTTACAATATTGCCAAATAAGCCTTCTTTCTTTCCGGCAGCGTTCCATACTTCAGCAATTTCATGGTTGCTAAGAATACGATCCCGCTGATTTTCTTTGCCGGGTTTCGGAACGGGCGGAATCTCATGAATGTACCCCCGTTCGAAGCTCCAGTTTAAAAGTTTACTGAGAACGGCGCTGTATCGGTTGGCCATGATAGGAGCGCCCCGGTCTACGACGCTATCCAATGCTTGCAAAATGGTCTTGCGGTCGATGGTGCGGATGGAACGCTTCTCCCATGCCTTAAATTCACTAGCGTTCAGGATGCGTTCATATTCAGCAAGGGTGGCCGTCCGCAAGCGCCCATTCCCTTTATCGTCCTTACCCTTGCAGTAACGGTTAATAAACTCGACGCTTACGGACTGGAATGTCAGACGGCTATCTTCAAGTTTTTCTTCTTTCTTGTTACGGATAAGTTCGCGGGGATCAATTCCATCCTTTGCCATGGCATGAAAGTTTCTGGCCTTGTCTCTGGCCTCGGTAAGGCCCAGCGCACCGACATGCCCGACGGTCACACGTTTTAATTTGCGCGTTCCTTCTTACAGCACCCGGATCATGACAAAGAAGGTTTTTGTACCCTTATGGGACAGCCGGATTCCGAGCGGCGATTCCGTATCCCAGCAGTCAGTTTGGCCCCTTTGTGGGGCTTTAAGCTGCTGAAACTGGATGTCGGTCTTAAATGTTTTACGTTGTTTACGCGTGGCCAGAACCCCCCTTAGGTAACGCTGTAGGTAACAAATTTAGGTGACAGATGACGAATTACATTTTCAGTCATATCACAAAGTCAGAAGGTGGGGAAGGATAAAACTCTTGCTATATAAGGGTTTTTTGTGGTATTTATTTGGCTATGATGCCCTTAGTGAACGGAGATGAAATGAATAGGTTCCTGACTACGGATCAGAAGGTTAGGAGTTCGACTCTCTTCGGGCGCGCCATCGGGCTATTGGGGCCGTTTGTTCATGCCTGAATTATTATTTGAAAACAGCCTCATAGACAAACGATCAATATTTAATAAACCTTTAAAAACATCTCCCCGATTATTTACCGTCTTTATACCCTATTAGGCTAACATGGTTAGAATGGGGGTATGCGCGGATCGCGCAGGACGTTGCGCGGCGTGATATTTGGGGAGTGCATGTTTCGTATCATCAAAAATTACGCTCTGGCGGAGGATGGCGTTATTGCGCCAATGGTCGCCATGATGTTTCTGACGCTGATGGGGTTCGTGGCTCTCGGGGTGGACGTGGGTGAAGGGATCATGCAAAAACACGCCCTGCAAACGGCAACGGATGCCGCGGCGCTGGCCGCCGCCCACGAACTGGCGAATGGATTGAGCAATGCGAGCGCCGAAAACGCCGCGCTTCAGGAGGCAAAAAATAACGGATATAACCCGGCGGCGGCCTCTGCCAAATTAGATGTCGTCATAAAAGCCTCCGATCCCGATGACGAGGGCCGCACGACCGCGCAGGTGACGGTCCACCAGGCATCCACCAGCTGGTTTTCCACTCTCCTCTCCAATCAAACACCCGTCACGGCGACAACTGCCACCGCGGAAGTCGAGGCTGATGAAGGTGTATTCTGCATGCTGAGCACCGATCCCACGGCCGATCCCGCCATCACCACCTCGGGTCACGTCACCATTGACGCGCAGGGCTGCGGCATGGCGGTCAACTCCGACAGTGACCGTTCTCTCTACCTGAACGGTAATGTGTTCGTCAACGTCGGTGATGTCCATC
>JACQAA010000126.1 GCA_016195185.1 Pseudomonadota bacterium
GAGGTGCATCCGGTGCCGCTTGTACGGCCACAGCCGGATTCCTGGCTTGTTCAACCGATGCTAGCGTTTGAAGAGCACTGGAGGCACGATCAGCGGCCGATGCCAAACGCAGAGCCACCGGATCGGGCTCTGCAACCAACTGTCGGCCTGTTCCGCCATATTGGGAACAGGCCGACAGCGCGCACATAAGCGCCGCTGCCGCCCAAAATGCTATTTTCTTGTTCATGAAAGCGTATTCTACCACCTAAAGCGCCCACTGGATACTAGGAAGGTAGATGCTAACGCGTTTCAATGCCATTGCAAATAGGCAAGCATCTGTTTTTTCACTTTAAATACCTATCACCCCGGATTGCGCGACCTACTGGCCGAAGCGAGCAGATCTTCCGGCCGGCGCACCAGACGATACCGCTCCATCGCGCTCATGACCCTTTTTCTATAATTATAACCCAGAGTCGGCGTTCCCGAGTGATAATAGGCGATTCCCTGTGCCAAACTGCCCGTCTGGTTCATTTTGGTACGCAAAATCCATGCCCCCACTCCAATGTTGATACAGGCATCATCGCGCACGAGGCGCAACGCCTCGGATTGCCGTACCCCCCAGAAACTAGCCAGTTCTGGAATCCAAGTAGTATTGATCTGCATGGGGCCCAAGTCATAAGTGTTGTTTGTATTGCGCACAGCCTGACCAATTCTGCCCCCCTCGACATTCAGGATGCCCAATACCACGCTGGGAGGAACAACATAAGTTTGTGCCGCCGTAAAGATGCAAGCAGCGAGAATTTGTGGCGTAATCATGGCTTTCCCTCTCCCAACGCCAAAAAATCTGCCAGAACCAGCATCGTATTTTCAGGCCGACCGGCGATCGCCGTCACCATCTGATCAGCCGAACGCCTATATAACGTAAATGGTGGACCCGGCAGTTTCCATTGCTTGACCAGTGCAGTATTGGCATCGCTCTTGGCATAGGCTCCGTCCTTGATTTTATCCTTGCCGAGCGCCGTTTGATCGCTGGCGATATAGGCGCGCCAGGATTCCTCTGGGTGCTCGACAGACAACAGCGCTGCCGCCGCATCACGATTGGTCTCTACAGCGCCATAGGGAATGACACGTACCTGTAATTTCCCCGTCTTCACAGAATCATCCAGGTCTTTCAGAAAGGCCTGACAGTGATCACAACCAACATTAATAAAAACATACAAATACGGCGCAGAACTGCTGCCAAAACTGACCCAGTTGGCTTTCTCCGTTTCCGCGTACAGTTTTTCTGATTTCGAAGGTGACTTATCAACGCCAGACGGGGCGGCCTGCGCTACCGCCGCTCCCGTCCTCTGTTTGTAGACCTTGATCTGCTTCGTGGTCTCCAATGTGCCATCAGGGGAAAATAGCATACCCATCAGCATCGCCCCCTCCGGCGTGGTATAGACATAGCGCACGCCACCTTTGTCGTTAGTAACAATCCACCCATCCAAACCATAGGCATGGCCCAGAAAATCTACCTTGCCACCCCCTGCTTCAAATTTCTGCAGCACAGGGTAAGGAGCCTTCTTTTCGTCCGTTTTCTGTTCAGCGGCCTTCTGTGCAAAAGACTCCGAGGCGGCAACAAAAATCAACCCCACCACCAGCAACATCTGCAGAAATTTTTTGATACTCAGGTTCAACTTTTTTCCTTACGATACAGCAGCGCATAGAGCTTAATGCAGTTTCTGTTGAGTCACAACCATCACATTTTCTTAGCTCTCAGGGGCGCGATTTGGTTCAAAAACTGCCCATATGCCCTATTATAAATGCTGATTTCCTAAAATTTACCCAATCTCTGCATCTTTATTATTGACATAACAACAATATTACCATGAAACATGGTATCAAGCTATTTTATTTCTAAATCAAGTAGTTGACATTCAAGTTTGTCAGAGATTACCATCAGGCTCGATCATTAATCATCCCTCAAATCAATATTTCGGAGTCAGTAAAAATGGATCGCCTTTTTAGCATGTATCTTATCGAACCCGATTTCAGCGGCACTTGGGAGGATACGGTCAGAAAACGGGATGACCTTGGCAGGGCGATCGCTGCTCTGGCAAAAGCTATCAATACTCCGGTCTGGTTCCACGAATTAAAAGATCCAGCCGCAGGCGCACCTGTAATCTTGCTGGAATGCCCTAAGGCCTTTATGGATGCGGTTGAACAATTACCCGGATTCAACAGAGCACAAGAGCTGTCAGAGAATAGAACAACCAGGTCCGCGCAGTTGCAGAATTATTTCGCTACTAAACCCATTAAACCAACAGCGCCCAAACCACCCAGATTCGGCAACTGATCAGCCAAAAATCTTTTTGACTGTGAGTACGATGTCATCGAATTTCCTTTCAACGATGTGGTGGGCACCCGCCTCCAATAGATACTCTTTCAAGTGCGCTCCCCAGGTCACGCCGATTGTGTTGGCACGGGCGGCACGGCCCATGCGCATATCCATGGTGGAATCCCCCACCATTGCCGTCTCCTCGGGCGCAACCCGCAGCTCGCGCATAACACTGTGCAACATATCAGGTTCCGGCTTTTCCCGTTCGCCACGGCTCTGAACGTCATCCGCCGAGCGGTAGGTGGAGAAAAGCCGCCCCACTGAATGGTATTCCAGCGCGTGCAACAAAGGCCCTTCCGATTTGGAGGTAATGATCGCCAGTGTATGTCCAGTATCTTTCAGATGCACCAGTGACTCTTCGACACCGGCAAATAACTGCGGCGTCAGATGAGGGAGACCCGACACCGCATGACGATCCATCAGATCAAAGGCGGCATAGAGATGTTCCACCTGCTCCTGCCGTGACACTCCCCAGCCGAAATCATGCTGATCAGGCGCGCCGTAGCCATGTTTGATTGCTTCTATGTCGGGCTGGGGCAACCCCCGTTTCCGCGAATACTCCTCAACAACCCGCTCCAGCAGACCCATGGAATCAAGCAAAGTGCCATCGACGTCAAAAACGACAAGCTTGGACATCGTTTATCCCTTGCCCAGCTTTGCCTTCAGCAAGTCATTGACGATGGCAGGGTTGGCCTTGCCACCTGATTGTTTCAAAACCTGCCCCACAAAAAACCCGAACAGCTTATCTTTGCCGGATTTGTATTCAGCGATTTTGTCGGGGTTGGCCCTTAGCACATCATCAACAATTTTTTCGATCGCACCAACGTCGGTGACCTGCTTCAGGCCTTTGGCCGCAACAATCTCCGTAGCACTTTTGTCCGTAACAAACATCTCGGCAAACACCTCTTTGGCAATGCGTCCGGAAATGGTGTTGTCGGAAATCAGCGCCACCAACCCGCCCAATTGTTCCGCCGTAACCGGGCTTTGCTCCAACTCTTTCTCGGCTTTATTAAGCGCACCCAATAGCTCCGACAGTACCCAATTGGCTGTCAGCTTTGCATCGCGCCCCTTAGCTGCTCTTTCAAAGTAATCGGCACGGGGTTTTTCACTGATCAACGCCGAGGCATCAGCCGCGCTTAAGCCGTAGTCTTTCATGAACCGGTGTTTTTTTGCATCCGGCAATTCCGGCAAGGTCTTTTTGATACTCTCGACAAACTCCTGCTCAAATTTCAATGGCAGCAAGTCTGGGTCGGGGAAGTAGCGGTAGTCATGCGCATCTTCCTTGGACCGCATGGTGCGTGTAGTGCCATTCTTGGTATCAAACAGCCGCGTTTCCTGTACAATCTTCGCGCCACCTTCAATCACTTCTATCTGCCGCCGCGCCTCGTATTCGATTGCCTGCTGTACAAAACGAATTGAATTGACGTTCTTGATTTCGCAACGCGTGCCAAGCGCATCGCCAGGCTTGCGCACAGATACGTTTACATCGCAGCGCATCGAACCCTCGTCCATGTTGCCGTCGCAGGTGCCGAGATAGCGCACGATGGCACGGATTTTTGTCACGTAAGCGGCTGCTTCCTCTGCGGAATTCATATCCGGCTTGGAAACAATTTCCATCAACGGATTGCCGGCGCGATTGAGGTCCACATAACTTTTAGAAGGGTGCTGGTCATGCAAAGACTTTCCAGCATCCTGTTCTAAGTGCAAGCGCTCAATACCAACCGTTTTGGATGAGCCATCGGCCAAGTCGATTTCAATATGACCGTTGCCGACAATCGGATGGGCATATTGTGAAATTTGGTAACCTTGCGGCAGATCGGGATAAAAATAATTTTTGCGTTCGAAGACTGAATACAAATTGATCGCCGCATTCAAACCCAGTCCCGTCCGCACCGCATGTTCAACGCAAAGCTTGTTGATAACCGGCAGCATACCCGGCATTCCTGCATCGATCGGTGACACCTGCGCATTTGGTGCGGCGCCAAAATCCGTCGCAGCACCGGAAAACAGTTTCGATTTGGTCAAAACCTGGGCATGAATCTCAAGCCCGATAACCATCTCCCACTCGCCCGTGTCACCCTTTAATAATGCGTGCGCCATTTTTCCTCACCTCACAACACCGGTTCTTGCGTCTTTCATCGGGTTTTCGTGCGGATAGCAGCACATCACCTCGTCCAGGTATGAAATGCCGCAGAAATGCTTGCAAATCGATACATTCTTGACAGCGCATTTATGCGTGTCTGTTTTTTCCGCTCCGTTCCATGGGCAGGGCTGCTGCTTCCATGCTATTGCACCTGCCCGCGTCGTCAGGTCAATATCCATGTTAGCGCCGTCGAGAAGGCGGATGTCTTTATGCATCATGCCACCTTCGACAAAAGAGTCTGCGGCAGTGCCGTGAAGTTAGCTGCCTTTTCGATGGCATGTGCTGCCTTGAAAACTGTTCCCTCATCAAAGGGTCTGCCCAGCAATTGTAATCCCAGCGGTAAGCCATCTGAGCTCAACCCCACCGGCAGCGACATCCCAGGCATCCCCGCCATCGACGCCGGAATGGTAAAAATATCATTCAAGTACATCGTCACCGGATCTTGCATATTATCACCGATCGCAAAAGCAGCGGTTGGTGCAGTCGGCGTCAGCAGGACATCGCATTTTTTATAGGCCTCGGTAAAATCCTGCCAGATAAGCTTTCGTACGCGGCGCGCCTTGTTGTAGTAGGCATCGTAATAGCCCGCCGATAACACATAGGTGCCAATCAGAATGCGCCGCTTGACTTCCTTGCCAAATCCTGCGGCACGAGTTTTCTCGTACATGTCAATCAGATTTTCACCTTCAACGCGCAATCCAAAGCGGACGCCGTCATAGCGCGCCAGGTTGGAAGAACATTCCGCGGGCGCAATCACATAGTAGGTTTGCAGCGCATATTTGGTATGCGGCAACGAAACATCTACAATCTCTGCGCCCGCATCCCGCATCATCTGAACGCCACTCTCCCATAGCTTGATAATTTCGGGACTGGTGCCGTCGATGCGGTATTCCCTCGGCATACCCACTTTCAAGCCCTTCACACTCTGGCCAAGAAATTGGGTATAATCTGGCACCGGACAGTTGACAGAGGTGGAATCTTTCGGATCAAACCCAGCCATAGATTGCAACAATAGCGCACAATCTTCGGTATTGCGCGCAAACGCCCCCGGCTGATCAAGCGAGGAGGCAAAGGCAACCACGCCAAAACGTGAGCACCGTCCGTATGTCGGTTTGATACCAGTAATGCCGCAGAAAGCCGCCGGCTGACGGATAGAACCGCCGGTATCCGTGCCGGTCGCTCCCATCGCCAACCGCGCCGCGACTGCCGCCGCTGAGCCGCCGGAGGAGCCGCCCGGCACGAGTGGTTTATCATCGCCCTTGCGCCGCCACGGATTAATAACGTTGCCATAGGCGCTGGTGGTATTGGATGAGCCCATGGCGAACTCGTCAAGATTAGCCTTGCCCAGCATGACAGCCCCATCACGAAACAAATTTCCCGACACTGTCGACTCATAGGGTGGCTTGAAACCCTTGAGGATTTTGCTGGCCGCCGTCGTCTGAATACCTTCGGTACAGAATAAATCTTTCATTGCTATCGGGATGCCATCCAGCAAGCGGCCATCGCCCTTGGCGTAGCGCGCATCGCTTTCCTTGGACTGTTTGCGGGCAACGTCAAAAGTTTCGGTGATATAGCAGTTCAGGTGCCGCGCTGCCTCGGTCGCCTTGATATGCGCCGCTGTCAGTTCCGAGACGGTGAAATCTTTTTTCTTCAGGCCCGTGAGGGCTTCTTTGATGGTCAGATGCGTCAGATTGGTCATGAGGCTTACTCCACCACCTTCGGCACAACGAAAAATCCAGCCGTTTGTTCTGGCGCATTACTGAGAATCTTCTCAAGGATAGCGCCGTCGGTCACCACATCTTCGCGCCCCGGCCATTGCATCTCGATGACGCTGGTCATCGGGTCAACGCCCTCCGTATTCACCTCGCTCAGCTGCTCGATCATCGTCATGATTTTGCTGAGTTCAGCCGACAATACCTCCGCTTCAGCATCAGTCGTGCGGATGCGGGCAAGACGGGCCACTTTTCTAACCGTGTTTTTATCGATGGACATAGACTTCCTTGCCGTTTAACAATGGTTATGACAGATAAAACAAGCGTAAAGACTAACATGGCAATAGTGACTTTAAAAGAACTGAGAGCAGCCCTTCCGAAAGGAAAACGCCTGATCGGCATTGACCACGGGTCAAAGACATGGGGGCTGGCAATTTCCAACCCCGACCTCACGATCGCCAGCCCGCTCAAAACGATTGAAAGAAGCAAATTTAAACTGGACATCCAGACACTCGCTGATACTTGCGCGGAATATGGCGTCGGTGGATTTGTCATAGGACTGCCCCTCAACATGGATGGCTCGGAAGGGCCACGCGTTGATTCGGTCCGACACTTCGCAGACAACCTGATGCAGGCACGCGATATGTTCGGTTTTGAACCACTGATCGCTTTTTTTGACGAACAGCTCTCTACCTATGCGGTAGATGAATTTCTTAACGAGCACACGCGCCTTTCCCGCAAACACCGCGACAAAGTGATCGACAAGCTCGCCGCTCAGGTTATCCTGCATGGCGCACTGGAGAAGATGGGTCAGGACTGAATGTTTATGCCTTCGGTCCGGCGGGCTTTTTAGGCGATACAACCGGCTTCAAAGAGACCTTGCTGAGAGCCTTGTCAAGCATTGCACTTGGCAGCGGTATCAGTTTTGCTTCCCGCGTGAAAAGCAAGGCACACTTAACTTCCTTGTCGGGATAAATTTGCTGTACCGCCATCCGGTAAGCGGCCATCTGAACCAAATAGTCCAGGGAAACTTCCGCTGCACTCTTTGGAACGTGACTACTGTTCTTGTAATCGACAATCAATACCGTTTTATCTTCAACCACCAAACGGTCAATCTGTGCCGATAGCATCTGTTTTTTGCCACCCCTTTCGACAAAGCCTGTCACTGACACCTCAGGCCTTGAATTCGGACCGAACAAGCCGCCGTACTCGGGATCATTCAGAACAGTCAGCACTTCCTTCAGGGCGCCGGTTTGATCTTCGTCGCTCAGCTTCCAGGCGGGCTTGGCCAGATAGTTCCGGGCCGCGACTTCTCTCTCTTCCTGCGGCAGCGTCGGCAGGAACTCCAACAAGGCATGTACAATCGTACCAAGTTGTATCATCTGGGCACGATGTCCCTTTGTCTTGTCCGCTAAGGGTGACGGGGCACTATAATTATCATTGGCGCCTTTATATTCAGAAGGACGGAAGCGCTCAATCCCTTTGGACTCAGCCTTTGGTATGGTCCGTGCCCAGACCGGGATACCCACCACTTTATCTTTTTCAAGCGGACGGACATTATCCGGGACTGGTTTGGCCGTTTGTGCCACCTTGAACCTAAGAATGGTATCTTCACTATCTGCAGTCGTGTCTTTTTTTGCGGCCCGATCGAACGGACCAGCCAACTCTGTATTTTCCTTGTCGGGGAGGACGGTGATTTCTTTCTTAAGCCCCTTTTCCAGGCCCATGCGAATGAGTGAATACCAACTTTTTTCTGAGCGAGTCTTGGAGCTTTGAGCGCCGTAGACATAGAGCCGATCCGCCGCGCGCGTCATCGCCACGTAGAGCAAACGACGGTATTCACGGTCACGCTCCAGCTCCGCTTTCTCACGCTCATGCGAGAAAGTACGGCTCTCGAGATCCGCATGCGGCACCCAGAGCGGAACGCCGCGCGTGTCGTCTGGCCATAGGAATTTCGGGCGCGCATGCGCATTATCGGCTGGAATGCCAGTTGTATCCGGCAAAATGACAATCGGCGCTTCCAACCCCTTGGCGCCATGCACCGTCATGATATGCACACGCGGGCTTTCTGAATTAAGGTTGATTTCGCGCTTTACCTCAGCTTCTCCGGCATCCAGCCAGGCCAGGAAGCCCTGCAGGGAAGGAACATGAACCTTCTCGAAACGCTCCAACGCATTCAAAAACTCGACCAACGGGTCCTCTGCCTCAAACCCGAGCCGACCATAAAGTGCCAACACGCCCGACTTATCACTGCCCGGGCATGGCGATAGCAGCACTGAGGAATAAAACTCATAGGGCTTTTCGCCCCCAAGTTTCTTTTGCAGCTGCTCCAGATAACGATACGCCTCCCCATAGAGCTTATCCGCAGCCGGATCGGCAGCTTTTTGCTGAAGAACTTCCCACAGGCCCGCCGTGCGTCCGACCGCCAGATCTTCCAGTTGCTGGTCCGTCATACCGATCAAAGGCGATTTCAATACGCAGGCTAGTTTATATTCATCTTGTGGAAACAGCAGCACTTCACCCAAAGCCACCAAATCCATGACCACGATCTGTTCACGCAGCGACATACGGTCAGCACCGGCAATTGGCACATCACGCTTCTTGAGCGCCCGCACCATGTGATCAACAAAGGCCGAGCGGCGACGGACCAAAATCATGATGTCAGCCGGATTAATCGGACGATTGCGTGATTCAAGTTTCTCGCCGCTATCCAGCCAGGATTTGATCTGATCAGCAATTTGGTCAGCCAGTTCCACCGACGTATCTGAGGCCTCTTCCATTTGCAACGGTAATGCCCAGGGATTTGTTGGCGGACGCGGCTGCTGCTTTAAAACCGGGTGCACTTCAACAAGACCGGCCTGTCCGCGACGGAAAGGCTCATGCTTGACACGATGCTTGTGTTCCACGTCTTTGTGAAACAAACCGTCCGAAGCCTGCAAATCGGCGAAGACAGCATCTACCGCCCGAGTGATCGCGGGGCTGGAACGAAACGCGATATCTATGTTGACATCACGCCATTTGCCCCCAGCCTGCTGCACCAGATCAGCAAAGAACTTTTTGCGTAAGGTAAATTCCTCTGGATCGGCGCGCTGAAAGGAGAAAATCGACTGTTTCTCGTCGCCAACAACAAAAAGCGTGTTGTCCTTGCTCTTCTGGCGCGACGGATTGGTGAAAAATTCTTTGGCAATAGAAGAAATCAGCTTCCATTGGTCAGGGTTCGTATCCTGTGCCTCATCCACCAGGATATGCTTCAAGTTACCTGGCAGCTTCTGAAGCACCCAGCTGGCCGAGTTATCTTTTTCCATCATGACGTTGGCGTGATATACGAGATCATCATAGTCCAGCAAATTGAGAGCGCGTTTTTTCTCGCCATAGTATTTGAGAATGGCATCGCTCATCCGTAACAATGACTCTGTACCCCGCGCTACATTCAAGGAACAAATAGCATCAACCCCTTCCAGCAGGCGATTAGCCTCGGCACGCAGAACTTCCTCGGCAGCACCAGATTCCTTGCTGGTCATGCGCTTGCGCACCTCTCCTTCCGTCGTTAAAAAAATGGCTTCGTAATCATGCGCCAGATCAGCGCGCCGCTCAGGGCGGCTGAGCCATTCCTTGATCAGCTGGGACTTCTGTTGCTCCGCTGCACTGCCATGAGACAGGATTTCAGCAGCATTGGTCAGCCCGGCCATGTCCGGCGCCACGCCGTTCAGACCCTGATCCGAATGCAACGCATCGCTCAAAGTCTGCACGGTCTGGCCACCCTGTGCATTCATATACTTATACACAGCATCAACTGTGCCCTCAACACCGCCATGCTGTTCAAAAACAGACAACAATTGTCCACGACGATAGGTCAGTTCTGAAATCAACCCCACGAAATCGTCTTCTGACACTTCAGGCGTGATCATGTTCACAGCTGCCGCCAACGGGGAATGAGGATCCTTTCGGACCTGCCTTAAAACCTCGGCCTTGGCCTCACGCAGCAACTCTGCCGCTGTCTGGTCATCCATCACATCGAAGTAAGGGGGGATTCCAGATTCGATGGGAAAGCGTCTCAACAAAGATTGGGAAAAAGAATGAATAGTCTGAATTCTCATGCCGCCAGGTGCGTCCAAAAACTCGGCGCACATCCGTCGCGCCCGCGTGACAACCGCCTCTTCCGGCTCCCGGCCGATCAATTTTGTCAGCTTGGTCTGCAACGTCTTGTCATCACAGGTTGCCCAAGTGGATAGCTCATCTCTGATCCGATTAGTCATGACGGACGCAGCGGCACGCGTAAAAGTCAGGCATAAAATCTGCTCCGGAGTAGCACCGTTCAACATCAGGCGCAGAACCCGATCCGTCAACACCTTGGTCTTTCCTGTTCCAGCCGAGGCCGTCACCCAGGCACTGATGGTCGGATCGGAAGCGCGCCGCTGCATCATGTTCGGATCGAGGCGCCTGTTGCTTGGCTCTTGTGCGGTGCGGTGCGGCTTGCCACTCATCACTTGTGTCTCCTTTTGCGAGCCATGGAACGACGGCCAACCACTTTCTTGGCTGCATTGGTCTTTTTGACGGTACTCCACTCATCCACCCGAGATAGATGGTGCGCATCTTCATGGCGCGGCGCCCATTCCGGCCGAGGCATCGATAGGTAGGGTGTGGCGGGATCATTAAATGCCTTAATCAAAGCTTCAACACCATCCCGAGCCTCAGTAACCAGCTGCTTAACATCCCCCTTCACTTCCGTGATATCCGCAGCCGGGCGCCCGCCCGACAGCTTCCAGTACTGCAATTTTCCGACGTCAGACGCATCAATGCCGTCCAGTCCGCCACTGAAAGCGATCAGAGCCTCTAAAGTCAGTTGCGGAGAAAAACCCAGCGCAACGGCCCTCTGTGAAGGAACGCTGCCAGTTTTATAATCAATGATAGATAACTGATCGTTCTCACTGCGGTCGACACGATCGGCAACTGTCGTGAGTGTGAAGATGCCGTCCCCGGTATCAAATTCCAGCTTACCATGCACTTCGGTGCCAAGCGCCTTCGACATCCCGCGGCGCTCGCCCTCAAATTTCACGAACCATCTGGCAATCCGCTCAAAGCGCGGCCACCAGAAGGCGCGAACGGTTGGATTATCCATACGCCCCTTAAAGGTGTCGCGTCCAATCTTGAGTAGCTCTTCTTCGGCATTGTCGGGCAACCTATCCGGATATTGCTTCATAAAAGCATCCAGCGCCGCATGGGCAAACATGCCACGCTCAGAAACACTCGGGCTGGCATCCAGCGGGTCTTTCTGGCGCAACTTCAACACATACTTGACGTAGACGGCGTAGGGATCACGCATCAGCATCTCAACCGCCGTGACAGGCAGCTGCTTGGGGCGTTTGTCAACTGGTGGTGTCACATGCGGCGGCTCGATAGGCGTCACATGTGCGGGCGTATACATCGCCATATGAACATCGAGAAGATGGGTTTTCTTTTCAATGGCCTTTTCCAAACCGGAACCCCGCAGGATCATCAACAAGCGTGTCAAGAATGGAGAGGAAACCGATGGACCATCGCCCGAACGCATAGCACGGGTCAGGAGAACATTCGGATTGGAAATCAACTGCACAAAACTATGCGCGGCGCGGCCGATGGAGGCCTCCGGCGCCGGCAAACCTAATGATTTCATCATGTCCGGCGACAGCCACGGGCTTTCGTTGACTCGCGGCGGCCAGACTTCATCGTTAATACCACCAAGGATAATGATGTCCGACTTGAGCAACCGTGCCCGCTCCGGCGTCGTGATCCGAAGACTGGGATGCGAAGTCGTTTTGCTCCGCACCGTCACATCGCGCATCAGCCCCTGCAACACATCCACATAATTCTTGCCCGTCACATCCGGCACGAATTGCGCCATACTGCGCAACTCCGTCAGAAAACGGGCAGCCCTGATTCCGTCATCACCACGCCAGATTCTGTCAGCGCCGGTTTCCTTGCCATCAGCGGCCAGCGCCTCGGCAAACCGTATATGTTCGTCCAGTAAATCCAGAAATGGCACAGGCTTGGCGGAAGACATTTTGGCCAGAAAGCTTTTTCCTGCCGCCTCAATTTTACCGATCAAATCTTCCAGTTCCTGTCGAGCAACCCGCAACTGCTCTGGTGTCAGAACTTGCTTTTCTTTCGGGCGGCGCGCGGCCCTGTTAAAAGCATCAGTCAACGCCTCCCTGACTCCTTCGACGCCAACGCCGGGACGGGGGCCATGAAAAACCATATTCTCCAGATCTGCTATTTGACGGCGGAAATTCTGCTTGTCTTCTCCCATCACCGCCAACGGGTGCTTGAGCGCTTCCAGCAGCGGCACTGGCGCCAGCTCTTCCGCCGCCAGCGCTGCCGTCGCCAGCAGGTAAACGCCAGCTTGCGTTTCAGAGAGCGGCATACCCGCATCATCGCGCACATCAATCTGCCAATTGCGAAGTCGCGCCGACACCCGCCGCGCCAGAGAACGATCTTCGGTGACGAGGGTCACGGTACGCCCCGGCCCCTCCAAACTCTCACGCATCTTCAGAGCAATAACGCTGGCCTCTTCCTGCGGCGTGCCGCAGGTGATCAAGTCCATCCCGTTCAGGGCCTGAATATCAATACCCCCCTTTGCCGGAGTTACCTTGGCGTTCTTTTTCGCGGTTTTCTTAGGTGGGGATGCCAGTTGAGCAGTCCATCCTTCTGCGGCACCTGCCGGGCGCATGGCTTCACGCAACAGTTTCTGACGTTCCTGATTGGTGCGGGTCAGGTTAGGCGCACGGGCAAAAGTATCAGCCACCAGTGGTTGCGCCGGCCATTCATTAACGGCGGCACGCTCCACGCCCAACGCCCCCAAAATGCCCTTCAGGGCATTTTGGGGATGAACCGGTGTTATTGCATCCCAACTGTGCTGATCCATCTCCCGATCAAGCCCCTGCAAAACGACCGTACCCGCGGGCAGGACAGCCACCGCTTGAAGTAAATCACGCGTTGCGGCTGAATCATCATTAAAACCAACGGCCATCACCGGATATGCTGACTTGCGTTGTTGCCAATACGCGGTTTGCACCCGTATGACGGAGTTACGATGCTCCTCGGGGTCGATGCGCCCCATTTCCTGCAATTTCTGCGGCCAGGTATCCGTGAGAATTTTCAGGAATTCTGCCGTTTTTGACCACTGATCCTTGAACTCTGGCGGCACTAACTGATCAATATCCTTCAATTCCGCATCATGACGCTGCACGTCATCCAACAGCTTGCCCAGTTCTCCACCCAACTTGATGGCCTTCTGGGTGGAGCTGGCCGTGCCTGGAATTTTTAAAATTTCCTGCGCCAACACGAGCTGACGCTGCAACCGCGAGACAGCGGACGGCAATGACATGAGGGTTTTTGACAGAGTTGTATCACCTGAAAGTCTCAGGCTCAGCTCTTCATCGTCAATATCTCCAGGAGCGCTGATCGACGGCATAACATGGATCTTTCCCTGCAGCCGTCTGACAAACGCCTGCCGTAGCGCCGTAGCTGTCTCACGATCCGGCACCAGAATCGTGTAATCCGCGAGCTTGAGAGGATCATTTCCGACCCGATCGAGAACACCCTGAGCCACGGCATCCAAAAAAGGCAAGTATGGCGCAACAGTGTAAACATGGGATTCCGGTTGGGCAGCGGATGCAGGAGGGGGTGCCTCTGCCGGGCCGTGTTGGGTTGCTGATGATGTATCACCCATAGCTTTGGATCAGCTCCTCTTAACAGATTTTACCGGTTTGGTGCGAGTTAAGATAAGTTTAGATTCTTTATGTGAAAAGTCAATGCTTTATTATGGATGCAAACCATCCCTAACCCTTTCGCCCATGTTCATTTCATGCTAATTGGTTATAACTAATTGTTAAACCAATATAATTTATGACTTCTTCAGAAATGTCTAAAACACACCTATTGACAAAGGTTAACAACGACCATAGTGTTATTTTCATATTTTTACTCCTACAAACAGCCAGCGAATATCTTAATGAAAAAACTAACCCGCGCCTTACTATCACCCCCATCTGTACCGATGGAAAATACAGCAGCCTTTCCCCGCACTCGCATGCGGCGCGTGCGGCGCGCCGATTGGGTACGGCGCTTGGTATCGGAACATCAGGTGACAGTTGATGATTTGATCTGGCCGGTCTTCGTCATGGAGGGCAAGAATCAAAGCGAGCCCATTAAATCGATGCCCGGCGTCAGCCGCTTTTCCGCCGACCTCCTCGTCCGGGAAATTGAAACCGCTGCCAAGTTTGGCATTCCGGCGGTGGCGCTTTTCCCCGCCGTACCCACCGACAAGAAAACACTGGATGGGAAAGAGGCCTATAATCCCGATAACCTGATATGTCGTACGGTACGCCTGCTGAAAGACACCGTGCCCGAGATTGGCGTTATCTGCGATGTCGCACTCGACCCCTATACAACGCATGGTCACGACGGATTAATGGGCACCAATGGGCATATTCTCAATGACACCACGATCGAAGCGCTGGTCAAACAGGCCCTATGCCAGGCGGGGGCGGGGGTCGATGTCATTGCCCCTTCAGATATGATGGATGGCCGCGTCGGTGCGCTACGCGACGCTCTGGAGGCACAGGGGTTCACCGACACGGCCATTCTCTCCTATGCCGCCAAATACTCCTCCGCCTTTTACGGGCCTTTTCGTGATGCCGTAGGATCTGGCGCATTTTTAAAAGGGGATAAAAAAACCTACCAGATGGACCCCGCTAATAGCGACGAGGCACTTCGTGAAGTGGCCCTCGATGTCGCTGAGGGAGCTGATATGGTGATGGTCAAGCCTGGTTTGCCCTATCTTGACATCATCCGCCGCGTCAAAGATGCATTTGCCGTTCCGACCTTCGCTTACCATGTCAGCGGCGAGTACGCGATGCTTCAAGCTGCCGCTCAGAACGGCTGGCTTGACTATGAGAAGGCTCTGATGGAAACGCTTTTATCTTTCAAACGCGCCGGCGCTAACGGAGTGCTGACCTATGCCGCCCGAGACGCCGCCAGAATGCTCAAAACGCGCTGATCTGCTATTCCGCTTCTTCTTTTGATGAAAAGAGCTTCTGGCCAAAATTGCTAAAATCGATCTTGTCCAGATCAAGCGGGCCCGTTTCGTGCACATGCGTGGGCGACAGCACATCGCTTGAGACATAGGAAAAAGCAAACGCGATCAGAAATAAAATGACAGAGAGCCCCAAGGTGTCTTTAGGCGTCCATACACGATGGGCATATTTTTTCTTGGTGTGCTCTGCGGGGTGATAAATCCAGCTGCAGTCTTCCAGCTTCCAGAAACCTGTCAGTAAAACCAAAATATTCACGGCTGCCAGAAGCTGCCACGGTACCCGCATGAAAAGTTGCGGTGCATGGCCGACAGTGAGATAACCAATCCATGGTGCCGCGAGCCACACGACCAACACCAAAACCGAGGCCAAGCTGAGGTTAGCCCATAATGTCAGATGAACCTGCTTTGGTGTAATTTCCGGCTGTTTCCGATCCCGAATAAAACCACGATAGACATTGAAAAGGAAAAAACTCACCGGCGCGAGTGCGAAGAGCGCAAGCATCTGAAGGATTTTAAAGCCGGTCGCGTTACAGCCGAAGCGAAGCAGGTGAACCCCGCACAGCAGACTGTCCCGCGATAGATAAATGTCTATAGTGAGCATTTTTAGAAAAGCGATAAAAATAGTGAAAAACGCGGCCTGACGCAATTCTCGCCGGGACTGACGGACACCACGCTTGAGGATAAAAAACGCCACAATAATCAACAACGGAGAGGCTGCGAAGAATAGCCCCTTGGCAAGAGGTACACAGTAAAACCAACACATCATCAGCATGGATAATATCCCCTTCAACAGTATCCCAATAAAGTCATGAAAAGAGAATGCCCTTCTCAATCGCGGCTTTACTTTCCAGCATCGGGAGTCCATCTTGGTACAGAGTAAAGTTCAGCCGTTGCCATAATTTAAAAATGTCAGAACCTGTTGTTAAAAAAGTAGAAATCATTGGCTATGACAGCGGCTGGGGGTGCTCCGACTATGGCTGTGAGGATGGCCCTGCTGCTGTCAGGATTGACAGTGTTTTACACAGGCTGCGCCATCAACCCTCCCGCTCGTCGTGGAGGGGACAACCCGTCTCGCTAACCACGTTAAGCGGGCCATTGAAAATCAGCATATCCCCGTCGTCATTGGCGGTGATCATTCCTCGGCCATTGGCACCTGGGCAGGTGCTGTTTCTGCCCTCAACGCCCAGCAGAATTTGGGCCTGATCTGGCTTGATGCCCATTTGGATGCCCACACAAATGAAACTGCCCATCAGGGCAAATGGGGGGGCTGGTGGCATGGTCAGCCTGTCAGCGCTTTGCTGGGTTACGGCCTACCGGAACTCCAAAACGTTGGAGGAAGTGCCCCCAAAATTTCTCCTCAGCATATGAGTATCATCGGCGTCCATAGCTTCGAACAGGGAGAAGAGGAATTCATTAAAAGACATAACATAAGGGTCTATTATCTCGACGAGGTCGAAAAACGCGGCTTCAAAGCCGTGTATGAAGAAGCTCTACAGCGGGCGACGAGCGGCACGAAAGGCTTCGGCGTGACGATTGACCTGGATTGCTTTGATCCGCAAGAGGCGCCCGGAGTGGGGGCAGCCGAAAATAAGGGCCTCCGCGCCGCAGAAGTTTTACCTATTATTCAGTCCGTTGCCCGGCATCCATCGTTTAAGGCGTTGGAAATCGCCGAGTTCAACCCCCATAAGGATGAAAATGGCAAAACCCGCGCCCTGCTTGAGAAAATTATCGAGAACGTGTTTGCCGAACCTGCAAGATAAGATGACGGACTCGGCGTGGTATGGCATACTGACGGGGCAATAGAGGATCCCTTGTAAGGAACGTTGCGTGACGCATG
>JACQAA010000124.1 GCA_016195185.1 Pseudomonadota bacterium
CGATCAACCGTTCGGTGAGCACAACTAAACCCTTGGAAATTCGTGTAGAAAGTGACTCGATGGGCGAGGTGGAGGTCCCCGCCGATAAATACTGGGGCGCACAGACCCAGCGCTCCTTTGAGAACTTCAAAATAGGTATAGAACGGATGCCTCTGCCCCTTGTCCGAGCTTTAGGTATACAAAAAAAAGCCGCCTCTATCACGAATATGGAATTAGATATTTTGGATAAAAAGATCGGCAATGCCGTCGTCCAGGCTGCCGAGGAAGTGATGGACGGGCGTTTGAATGACCACTTCCCGCTTGTGGTATGGCAAACCGGCTCCGGTACCCAGACCAACATGAACATCAATGAAGTGGTATCCAATCGTGCCATCGAAATCATGGGCGGCAAGATGGGTTCCAAATCACCGGTACATCCAAACGACCATGTGAATATGGGGCAATCCTCGAATGACACTTTCCCGACCGTCATGCACATCGCTGCTGTGGAGCAACTGCATCATGAATTAATTCCATCACTGGAGCACCTGCACTCTGCGCTGCAGAAAAAATCTCTTGAGTTCAAAGACATTATCAAAATCGGCCGCACCCATTTACAGGATGCAACACCGATCACGCTCGGCCAGGAATTCTCCGGCTACGCAACACAAGTCAAATATGGCATTGCTCGCATCAAGTCATGCCTGCCACGTCTGAGTCAGTTGGCACAGGGCGGCACGGCGGTCGGCACCGGCCTCAACTGTAAAAAGGGGTTTGCCGAACTTTTTGCCAAACATGTCTCCACCATCACTGCCATCCCTTTCACCACGGCAGAAAATAAATTCGAAGCGATGGCGGCGCATGATGCGGTGGTCGAAGCCTCAGGCGGGATCAACACGGTCGCCTGTTCGCTCATGAAAATTGCCAATGACATCCGTCTACTGGGTTCCGGCCCGCGCTGCGGCATTGGCGAGATTAATCTGCCAGAGAACGAGCCCGGCTCCTCGATCATGCCCGGCAAAGTCAATCCCACGCAAAGCGAAGCTATGACAATGGTCTGCACGCAGGTCATGGGCAACCACACCACCATCACCATTGCCGGAAGCAATGGCCACTTTGAACTCAATGTTTTCAAACCGGTGATGATCTACAATCTGCTACAGTCCATCCGTCTGCTCGCCGATGCCTGCCGCAGTTTCACCGACAACTGCGTCGCCGGTATTGAGGCCAATACCGGCCGTATCCAGAAATTGCCCAACGAAAATTTGATGCTGGTGACGGCGCTCAACCCTGTCATTGGCTACGACAATGCGGCCAAGATCGCCAAGAAAGCGCTGCACGACGGCAAGACACTGAAAGAAGTCGCCATCGAGATGAAACTCCTCACCGCCGAAGAATTCGACAAGGCCGTGCGGCCGGAGAAGATGATCGGGTCCCGTGACTAAATCCTTGCCCCGTATTGTCCAGAAACGTTCCGTCACCGTTGCCGGGCACCGTACCAGCGTGACTCTGGAAGGGGCCTTTTGGGACTCACTCAAAGAAATCGCCGAGGCGCGCAGCCAATCCATCAATGTCCTGATTGCCGAGATCGACCGGCAACAACCGGAAAATCTCTCCAGCGCGCTTCGGGTTTTTATATTGGGGCACTATAAGAACGCCACCCCCCCTCAATAGAGGCGGGCTATTTCGACTTGGCGCCGATCCTGTAAATCTCTTCCAGTTGCTCTAGTCCGGTCACCTGTACAGCCAAATCCTGTAACAATCCGTCATTCAGGCTATAGATCAACCCGTGTACGGCGAGTTTCCGGCCCTGGGCCCAGGCATTTTGCACAATAGCCGTATGGCACACATTCCGCACCTGAGACAAGACGTTCAGCTCACATAGTCGATCGGCACGCAAAGTCTTGTCGCCAATTTTTTCCAGTTCCACCCGGTTCTGGTTGTAAGTGTTCTTGATATCGCGCAGCCAGTTATCAATCAGTCCCAGCTGGTCACATCCACAGGCCGCCTGAACGCCGCCGCATCGATAATGCCCGCAAACAATAATATGTTCGATCTTAAGAATCTCCACGGCGTATTGAATCACCGAGAGACAATTCATGTCCGTATTGACGACCAGATTGGCTACATTGCGATGGACAAACACTTCCCCCGGAGCAAGGCCAAGGATCTGGTTGGCAGGAACGCGACTGTCCGAACATCCGATCCACAGGAACTTAGGACTTTGTAGTGAGGAAAGGCGGCTGAAAAAATGCGGATCCGTTTCCAGCAAGCGCTGCGACCATCTGCGGTTATTATCGAATAATTTCTCAATTTCTGACACGATACTCAACCCCATACAGTTCATGGAGAACTCATTCATTGCATCCTAGTTGTCTTCAAATTAAAAGGCTAAAGGAGATGATTAAAATCTACATGAGAAGGATTTCAATGGTGCGCGACCGCAGAATTGAACTGCGTACCCCTGCTATGTCAAAGCAGTGCTCTACCAATGAGCTAGTCGCGCGTTACCGGGTCATTTATTAGCATAAGTAAAAGACCAAAGGCAAGGGAAGAAAAGTTAACCATTAGCGCAGCGAGCCTCATGGATTTGCTCGTTTTCCTGCTTGATCAACCCCAAAACTTGCATTTCAAAAAGCTTTTTATAGTGTGACTGGGGATTCTGCATCAAGGCCCGGTGGCTGCCCTGCTCGATAATTTTACCCTGATCGAAGACCAGAATCCGGTCTGCCTGCTGAATGGTCGACAGGCGGTGCGCAATGGTGATAGTCGTGCGGCCTGCCATCAGCGCTTCGAGCGCCTTCTGGATGTAGTGCTCGGAGATCGAATCCAGGCTCGAGGTGGCTTCATCCAAAATCAGAATCGGCGAGTCGGCCAAGATAGCCCGGGCAATCGCCACGCGCTGGCGTTCACCGCCTGATAACTTGACACCCCGCTCGCCCACAAGCGTGTTATAGCCCTGCGGCAAGGAGATAATGAAGTCATGCGCATAAGATTTCTTGGCGGCAGCCACAATCTCTTCCTGGCTCGCGCCCGGCTTGCCATAGGCGATATTATCGGAGAGGGAACGGTGAAACAGGATCGGGTCCTGCGGCACCAGAGAAATAGCATGGCGCAACGATTGCAGCGTTACTTGCGAAATATCTTGGCCACCAACCAGGATCCGCCCGCCCGTAACATTATAGAGGCGTTGCAGCAACTTGACAAAAGTTGACTTGCCGCTGCCCGAAGGACCGACCAGCGCCAATTTCTCGCCCGCCGCAATCTTGACCGACAGACCGTCATAAATTTTGGCACCAGTATTGAAATATTCAAAGCTGATGTTATCAAACATCACCATATCATCCCGCGGCACCGGGTTGACAACCAGCGGCGGAGCACCCGCTACATCCACCACGTCATCCTGACGCAGCCAGAAGGCCACAATATCGTCCATCTCGCTGATGGAACGCTGCAAATGTGCAATATGGGACCCGATATCGCGCAAATAACTGCCGATAATGAAAAACGTCGTAATGACGAGGACGATATCACCGGGCGTCGCCTTACCCCATTTCCACAGCCAGATTGTCAGCGCAATGACCGCACTCGTCATCAAGATACGGAAGATAGAACGACCGGCATCTGCCGCTACGCCCATCTGCCAGGCATAATAGGCCCTATCCTTCCATAGGGTCGCCACCGAATCAAACAAACCATCCTCCCGGGATTCGGCACCGAAAGATTTCACCGTCGCGTTGCCGGTGATGATATCCGCCAGCGTCGCACCAAGCCTGGTATCCTGGTCCGCAGAATCCTGAAATCTGGGCGCCAGTATTCGGATCGATACCCAGATGCTGATGGCACAGTAAATAAGAATGAGTACCGCCGCAGCCAGTCCCACCATTGGTAATTTGACAGTTAGCATGACTGTGACCGCGATCATGATCGTCACTGCCGGCAGCAGGCCCATCAGCAGGGTGTCTTCAAGGGTATCAAAAGACCACATTCCCCGCGTGATTTTACGCACAGTGCCTCCGGCAAAGGAATTGGCATGCCAGTCAGAGCTGAAACGCTGAACTTTCTGCATACCATCCGTAACGATCCGGTATAAATTACCGGTGGCAAAGTAATTCCAGTAAGATGTTGACAACAGACGAAACAGCTGGTGCAAAACTGCCAGAGTGGCAAAACCCCAGAACGCTGCCCATGATCCCTTCCACGCCGAAGCCTCGCTGGCCCCGTGTCGGGTCATGGCATCGACGATGCGCCCGGTATAAACCGGCACAATGGAATCCGTTACAACCGAAACCATCATCAGGATGGCGGCTGCAATACCAACCCATTTCTGGGGCGTCCAGTAATGCAGGGTAAAGCGAACAACGTCGCGATAACTGGCTTTGTTTTCTTTGTTCTTTCTATCAGGTGCTGACATCTCAAAATACCTGCGGGGGCTAACGGTAAACGACGGTCAACACTTCATAAGCCTTGGCACCCTTTGGGGTTTTTACCTCTATGCCGTCGCCAACCGTCTTCCCAATCAGTGCCCGCGAGAGGGGTGCTGTAAAAGAGAGCTTGCCCCTTTCAAAATCAGCTTCGTATTCGCCCACAATCTGGTAGGTATGTTCTTCGCTGGTATCTTCATCGACGATCTTGACGGTCGCACCAAATTTAATGACAGTGCCGGTCATCTTCGCAGGATCAATGACATCCACCCGCGACAGGCGGTCATCCAAATCCTGGATGCGCCCTTCAATAAAGCTCTGGCGCTCGCGTGCAGCGTGATACTCTGCGTTTTCTTTCAAGTCGCCATGGGAGCGCGCCTCTGCAATCGCCTGAATCACGTTCGGACGGTCGATCGTTTTAAGAACTTTAATTTCCTCCTGCAACTGGGTAAACCCAGCCAGGGTTATCGGCACCTTTTTTGTCATTAGTATCAACCTTATAATTGGCTACGCTGCCTTGATATATTCCTGCAGCGACTTCACGCCAAAAGGCTCCGATTGCCTCAAGGCGGCTATCGCATCAACAGCCACTTTGGCGCCGGAGATTGTCGTGTAATAGGGTATTTTATTCTGTAATGCCGCCCGGCGCAAGTTAAAGCTGTCAGCAATCGCCTGCGGTCCATCCGTCGTATTCAACATCAGGTGTATATCTCTGTTAATCATGGCATCGACCACATGGGGCTGGCCCTCGTGCACTTTGTTGACCTTATGGGCACGGATCCCCGCTTCAACCAGGTGTTTGGCGGTGCCTCCGGTAGCCACCAGTCTGAAACCCATATCTGTCAGTTTGGCAGCCAAGGGAATAATAGAGTTTTTGTCAGAATCTTTGACGGAGATGAACACGGTGCCAGAGAGCGGCAGCTGTGCGCCTGCCCCGATTCTGGCTTTGGCAAAGGCCCGGCGGAAATCCCGGTCGATGCCCATGACTTCCCCGGTCGACTTCATTTCCGGCCCCAGAACGACATCAACCTTGGGAAAGCGATCGAAGGGAAAAACCGGCGCCTTGACAGCGACATGATTGAGTTTGCGGTGGTGGAGCGGCTCCTCAGACCGGAGTTGGGATATTTTGTCGCCGATCATCAAGCGCGTGGCCGCCTTGATCACAGGGATACCGGTCGCCTTAGCCACGAATGGCACGGTGCGCGAAGCACGTGGATTAACTTCCAGCACATAAATCTCGTAAGAGTCGAGGTTGGCAGGGTCGCGACTTTGCTTCACCGCGAACTGCACGTTCATCAGCCCGATAACATTGAGAGCCTTGGCCAGCGTCATCGTCTGGTCCATCAGGTCGATAATAATCTCCTGACGCAGTGAGTGGGGTGGCAACGAGCAGGTGCTGTCGCCAGAATGGATGCCAGCCTCCTCGATATGCTCCATCACTCCAGCAATAAAGACTTCCTTTCCATCGCACAGCGCATCAACGTCCACCTCAATGCAATTCTGCAAGTAATGATCGATTAACACCGGAGATGCTCCAGAAACCTGCATGGCGGTAGAAATGTAGCGCCGGAGTGCCTGCATGTCATAGACGATCTCCATCCCACGCCCCCCTAAAACGTAAGAAGGACGAAGCACGACCGGAAAACCAATGTCCGAGGCAATTCTCTCCGCCGCCTCCGCACTGCCGGCTATGCCGTTGACCGGCTGTTTTAATTTTATTTTGGCGACGAGTTTTGCAAAGCGATGGCGATCCTCGGCAAGATCGATCACATCCGGGCTGGTACCCAGAATGTTGACACCGGCCCTTTCAAGCTCATGGCACAATTTAAGCGGTGTTTGGCCGCCAAGCTGCACGATCACCCCCAACACCTCGCCATGCGCCCGTTCGGCATGGATGATATCCAGAACTTTCTCGGCAGTGACGGGCTCGAAGTAGAGTCGGTCGGAAATATCGTAATCCGTTGATACCGTTTCAGGGTTGCAATTGATCATGATGCTCTCGATCCCCTTCTCCCGCAGAGCGAGAGAAGCATGCACGCAACAATAATCGAACTCAATCCCCTGCCCGATCCGATTGGGGCCCGAACCTATAATGACGACTTTTTTGTTAGCAGTAGGGCGGCATTCGCTTTGGTTACCGTACTCATAGGTGGAATACATGTAAGCCGTGTTGGAGGGAAACTCTCCCGCACATGTATCTACCCGTTTGTATACCGGATACACACCTGCCTTATGGCGCATAGCGGCCGCATCCTTCATACCCGTCAGCTCCGCAATTCTCGCGTCAGAGAACCCGAGCTGCTTGGTTTCCATCCAATTCGTCACCCCATGCGTTTTCAAGATTTCTTCATGGACAACCAGGGCCTGGATACGCTCCAGAAACCACCTGTCGAATTTGCAGGCATGGTGTATTTCATCAACGGTGAACCCATGACGTAAAGCCTGGGCTATCACGAGAATGCGATCTGGGCGCGGCTGAGACAGCGCTGCCAGAACATGCTGGGCATGAAAATCTACACCTTCCGGCATCAAGGCCATTTCATTCAGCCCTGTCAGGCCCGTTTCCATCGAACAGAGCGCCTTCTGCAAGGACTCCTCGAAGGTGCGACCCATCGCCATTACTTCACCGACAGATTTCATCGAGGTGGTAAGACGCTCCTCCGTGCCGCGAAATTTCTCAAAGTTGAAACGTGGAATTTTCGTGACAATGTAATCAATAGATGGCTCAAACGAGGCGGGCGTTACACCGGTAATATCATTACGCAATTCATCGAGCGTATAGCCGATGGCGAGTTTAGCCGCAACTTTTGCAATCGGAAATCCCGTTGCTTTGGAGGCAAGCGCGGAAGACCGGCTGACCCGCGGATTCATCTCGATCACGACCAATCGGCCATCCAGAGGGTTGATGGCGAACTGAACGTTGGAACCACCCGTCTCGATACCAATGCCACGTAGCGCCGCAATGGAGGCATTGCGCATCACCTGATATTCTTTGTCGGTAAGAGTAAGCGCAGGAGCCACAGTGACGCTGTCACCCGTATGGATACCCATGGGGTCAATATTCTCAATCGAACAGATGATAATGCAGTTGTCGTTTTTGTCGCGCACAACCTCCATCTCATATTCTTTCCAGCCGAGAACAGATTCCTCGATCAGCACCTGCTTGACAGGTGAGGCCCGCAGCCCCGCCTTGACGATACTTTCATATTCATCGCGGTTATAGGCAATACCCCCACCGGTGCCACCAAGAGTAAAAGAGGGTCGAATGACAGCAGGCAATCCCACAAAGTCCAGTACCTCCAGCGCCTCGGAAAGACTCTGCGCCGTTTTTCCCCGGGGACATTCAAGGCCAATCTTCTGCATTGTCTGCTTGAATAACGCACGGTCCTCAGCAAGCTCAATAGCGCGTTTCTTTGCCCCAATCAGCTCGATCCCCAGCCTTTCCAGCGTACCGTTATTGGCGAGCGCCAAAGCTGTGTTGAGGGCGGTCTGCCCGCCCATCGTCGGCAGCAATGCATCCGGCCTCTCTTTATCCAAGATTTTGGCCACGATGTCCGGCGTGATCGGCTCGATATAGGTTGCATCCGCAAGATTTGGATCGGTCATAATGGTGGCAGGGTTCGAATTGATCAGGATAACACGATAGCCCTCATCTCTCAGCGCCTTACAGGCTTGTGTGCCAGAGTAATCAAACTCACAGGCCTGCCCGATGACAATCGGTCCGGCACCAATGATCGCGATTGATTTTATATCCGTACGTTTAGGCATTCAGGCAATCTTCCGTGATTGTTCAGCAATGAACTGTCTGAACTGCTCAAAAAGGTACTGGCTATCCTGAGGGCCCGGCGATGCTTCAGGATGATACTGCACCGAAAATACCGGACGCCCCTTCAAACGCAGCCCTTCATTCGTTCCATCAAACAGGCTCATGTGGGTCACTTCGACAGTATCCGCTAAAGAATCAGGCAGAACATGAAAACCATGGTTTTGACTGGTGATTTCAATATGGCCTGTTTGCAAATTTTTCACCGGATGGTTGGCCCCGCGGTGACCAAAGGGCAGTTTTGCCGTTGTACCGCCGAGCGCCAGTGCCAGCAGCTGATGGCCAAGGCAAATGCCAAATAGTGGTAATCCCGACTTCAGCAGCTGCCGGATGACAGGCACAGTATAAACGCCTGTCGCCGCCGGGTCACCCGGACCGTTGGATAAAAAAATACCCTCAGGGCTGAGGGCCAGTATGTTCTCGGCTGATGTATCGCAGGGCACTACTGTCACCCGGAATCCCTGTGCGGCAAGACAGTGCAAAATATGTCGCTTGATACCGTAGTCGATGGCGACAACGTGCGGCCCAGGACCATCATTCCATGGATAGATCTTGCGGGTTGAAACTGTTTTGGCGATGTCCACACCGCCCATGCTGGGCCAATTCCGTACCTGCGCAGACAGCGCATCACAATTGAACTCTTTCCGGGTAGAAAAACTGATCACGCCATTCTGCGCACCATTGTTGCGCAGGTGCAGAGTAAGCGTGCGCGTGTCAACGCCACAAATACCTGTTATTTTTTTTTCCTTCAACCAGTCATTAAAGTGCTGCTCGG
Organism: Pseudomonadota bacterium; assembly: GCA_016195185.1. Taxonomy (GTDB): domain Bacteria; phylum Pseudomonadota; class Alphaproteobacteria; order Micavibrionales; family UBA2020; genus PALSA-926. Next base: position 9,002 of record JACQAA010000124.1, read on the forward strand.
AGCGATGGTTGGAGGGCGCAGTGATGTCAGAACGAAGAATTAACCCTTTAACAACAGGTTCTGCCGATTCATTGTCGCTGCTATTTGTCCCCACGTTGCCAATGTGCGGAAAAGTGAAAGTGATAATCTGCCCCGCATAAGAGGGGTCCGTCATGATCTCCTGATACCCGGTTATCGCTGTATTGAAACAGACCTCGCCACCGACGGTATTTTCAGCGCCAATACCCCTGCCCCAGAACATTGTCTCATCTGCCAGCACCAACAGCGCAGTGGCGTGAGGGGGGATATGCGATGAAACCATGCGACCCTTGGGGATTGTAATTGTGATGCTTCATTGTATGATAACCAACAGGAGATAACCTATTAAAAACGCAAACAGGATAGTCAAATGTCATTAAGAGAGAAATTTACCGAACACATGAAGCAGGCGATGCGCGACAAAAACGAGGTGACCCTATCAACATTACGTTTAATCCTGGCCGCTGTGAAAGACAAGGATATTGCCAGCCGTACCGCTGAAAGCCGCGAGGGGATTAAAGACGAGCAGATCCTCTCCCTGCTGCAATCCATGATCAGGCAACGCCAGGAGTCGATCAAAATGTACCTACAGGGCGGACGTCCTGAGCTGGCGGAGCGCGAATCTGCAGAAATCAAGGTTATTGAATCCTATCTGCCCAAACAGCTATCAGAAGATGAGATGAAAATAGCCATACAAAAGACCATTGCGGCCGTCGGCGCCACCGGTATCAAAGACATGAGTAAGGTCATGGCTGAAATGAAAGCCCAATATTCCGGTCAGATGGACTTCTCCAAGGTAGGCGGGCTGGTGAAAGAAAAGCTCGCCGGTTAGAAATGGCGGAGATTTCTATTTTTTGCGTGACTTTTTGCCGGAAGTGGAACTGCGCCGGTCTGGCCCCTTGAGATCATCCGTCCGTTTACGACGACGGTCTGGCCCAATGAATTCTGCCGCCCGCACGAAGGGGCGCGGCTTTTCAATGATCGTCTCAATGCGCTGGCAAAGAGCCTCAACCGTGAAGGGCTTCTTCAAGAATTCCGTGATACCGGAATCCCGTGCTGCAACCACTCTTTTAGCTGAACTAAGCGCTGTCATGAAAATAATCGGCGTATAGGGATTATTACTGCCGCGAACTGCTTTGGTGAAAGACAGACCATCGATATTATCCAGATCCCAATCAATGATCATGATGTCCGGCGAATACTCTTCAAAGGCCCTTAGCCCACTCGCCCCATTCGTACAGGTCAGAACTTGCTGTACACCCAACATTCGCAAAACATCTCTGACCAGCTCCACGATAGCTGGCTGGCTGTCGACTATTAATACTGTCACTTCACTAAATTTATAGGCCATTGGATTGGAATTCCTTGCTTAGGTCTCCAATTCTATAATGAATGACGGTGAGTTCAATACCTAAACAAACAAGGTCCTATCCCGAATAGGACAAGACCTTGTTTTGTTCAATAGAACGAAGCTTCTTATGGTTAGGGGTTGGGGGTGGCACCACCGCCATTGTCCGGCTTGGCTGCCGATGTTTCGGAAGAAGGCGCCGTACCCTTCTCATCCTGTTTCTGCGCGGCAGCTTCATAGAAGGCCGCACCAAGCGCCGTACGGATCTCCTTCAGCTTGGCGGTCTTTTCAATCATGACATCAGGATCTTTCTTGGCAACAGCCTCGGTCAGCTCCTTAACGGTGAGATCGAAAGATTCTTTCAACTCGGTAGGCGCCTTGGTGTAATACTCTTCTTTGGTATCCTGCGCCGCTTCTTTCAACTCATCGGCGGCATACACTGTTGCCAACTGCCTCGCCTTGAAGAGACGATCTTGCTCGGCGTTCTTCTCGGCATCTTTCAACATCTGTTCAACTTCCGCGTCAGAAAGACCGCCGTTTGCCTTGACAGTGATTTTCTGCGCACGATGGGTCGCCAAATCTTCAGCATGGACCTGCAGAACGCCATCAGCATCGATACTGAAAGTCACTTCAATCTGCGGCTTACCACGTGGTGCCGGCGGGATACCGTCCAATACAAACGAACCCAGCAGCTTGTTTTCGCTCGCTTTAGCGCGCTCCCCTTGATAGACCTTGATCTCTACGTTGCGCTGGTTGTCTTCAGAGGTCGAAAACACGTCCTTGGCTTCAGCCGGGATGGTCGAATTGCGCTTGATCATATCGGTCATAACATCACCCATGGTGCGAATACCGATGGACAACGGAATGACATCCACCAACACCACACCGGCTACAGTGCCCTCAAGGATAGCACCTTGCACGCTGGCACCCATCGCCACGATTTCCTGAACGCTCACATCCTTGCGTGGCTCCCTATTGAAAAGATTCTTGACCGTTTCCACCACTTTCGGCATCCGGGTCTGGGCCCCGACCAGCAGAACATCGTCGATGTCAGCGGTGGTGAGGCCGGCATCAGCTAGCGCCTTCTGGCAGGGCCCCTTGGTCCTGTCAATCAGGTCCTGCACCAACTGCTCCAATTTTATGCGGGTCAGCGTGTATTCAAAGTTGACTTGCTCCCCGTCAGCGTTCACACCGATAAAGGGGAGGCTGATATCCGCAGTTTCCTGGGAAGACAGCTCAATTTTTACTTTTTCAGCGGCATCCTTTATACGCTGCAACGCGGACGCATTCTTACTCTTCTCTGCAGGCGTGGTTCCTGATTTGAGATCAAGGCCAGTTTCTGCTTTCAATGCATCAATCAGGTGATCCATAATACGTTCGTCGAAATTTTCTCCGCCCAGGAAGGTATCGCCATTCGTCGACAGCACCTTAATCATACTACCTTCCGATTTATCGGCCGTTTCATCCATGGAAATTTCCAGCAAAGAAACATCAAAGGTTCCACCGCCTAAATCATAAACGATGACCTTGCCGCTACGATTCTTATCCATGCCATAGGCAAGGGCAGCTGCCGTTGGTTCCTTAATAATACGCAGGACATCCAGACCAGCAATCGTACCAGCATCTTTAGTTGCCTTGATCTGAGAATCATTGAAGTAAGCCGGGCAGGTAATGACCGCTTTTTTAACTTCAATAGGATTCCCATTCTCATCATTACCCAGGTATTTTTCGGCAGCTTTCTTGAGTTCGGTCAAAACCATAGCACTGACCTGGGCCGGCGCCATTGCCTTGCCATCCAACTCAACCCAGGCATCGCCATTGGGGCCTTCAACAATCTTGTAAGAGGCCAGGGATTTCATCTTTGTGACTTCTGGATCATCGTAGCGACGCCCGATCAGGCGCTTGACACCATAAATGGTATTCAGAGAGTTCGTGATCACCTGATTTTTGGCGTTGTCTCCCACAAGCCATTGAGCATCGCCGGTTTTTTTGTCTTTCTTGACGGCAACAAAAGAAGGAGTGATGCGTTTACCCATCAAATTTTCTAAAATCTTTGGGCTACCGTTTTCGTAGATGGCAACAACTGATTTTGTCGTGCCAAGGTCAATACCAATAATATATTCTTTTGCCATCGTTTGCCTCTTCTTGTTAACGCCTCGTCATACTGCTCGTATGAGAGACATGTTGCTGAGTTTCTAAAATTTTTTGTTGCGTTGCGAGAACCTTTAACAGTTGTATCTGTGACTAAAGTGACGTGATGCACATTATGTCAACGCTATATAGAAAATGCAAGTCAATAATATATCGACATGGCTATTATCATCTAACTTATTGTAAAACAATAATTATTTTGTTTTACGTAATATCAAAAAGAGCGGTGCCAATGCGCACATGCGTGGCACCATAACGAATCGCCGAGTCAAAATCAGCACTCATGCCCATACTCATCTTTTTGAGGCCCAAGCTCTGGGCCAGATTACGCAACAAAGCGAAATGCAGGTCCGGAATTTCATGGGCAGGCGGGATACACATCAACCCCTCGACGGGCAGCCGGACTTGTTTTGTACAGAAAAGAAAAAGCCCTTCAAGTTCTGCCGGAGATACACCGCCCTTTTGCTTCTCATCGCCAGTATTTACCTGGATAAAACAGGGCAAATTCCGTTTCTGTCTCTGCATTTCATGAGCCAGCTCTTCGGCCAACTTCACACCGTCCACTGTCTCAATCACATCAAAAATCCGGACAGCGTCCTTCGCCTTATTAGTTTGCAAGCGGCCAATAAAATGCAGCTCAATGTCTGGATATTTCTCGCGCAGAGCCATAAATTTTTCCGTCGCCTCCTGCACCCTGTTTTCACCGAATATTCGGTGCCCCTGTTCCAGAAAAGCAATAATCTTTTCTGTCGGCTGAGACTTGGTAACAGCTACCAACATTACTTCACCGGGCTTACGCCCCGCCTTTTTGCAGCTGTCGGCAATTCGCGACTGGACCTCGAGAAGACTCATTAACTTCCGGGGGGAATAAAAGCTGTCGGCGCAGGGTCCATGACGACAGTTTTTCCAGACTGGATTTCCAGTACCGCCAGTCCGCGTTCGGACAAACCATCAGGACGAAAACGGAAGATCCCATCAATGCCAGCAAACCCACGCGGGTTTATTAAAGCCTCATGCGTATAAGGGGATGTGGCAGATTGAGCCGCTCTCGCCAGAACCGCTGCCAGTGCGGTGGCATCATATGCCAGCGATGAAAGCCGCATCGGAAACACCCCAAAATTTTCCTGGAAGCGCCTCTCAAAATCAGTGCGCAACAATGGATCTGGAGCGGCGAACCAGCCACCGAACAGGGAAGGATTGGTTGTCAGTCCGACATCATCCCACAGGCCCGTACCAATAAAACGTACATTCGGCTGACTGATACCACTTGCATCAAGAGACGTTAACAACGTCCGTAACCCCTCACTACCCAGCGGCAGCATCAACACATCAAAGTCCAGTTGATTGGGAGAGAACGCGCTTTTGCTGGTACTGGCAAAATCCTGCACTAAAGTGGAAAGATCGGGTTGCTTGGATGCATATCTGTTCACATGGACAACCAATACACCACTGCTTTGCAAGGTACGGATAACAACATCACAATATTCGCTTTGCGGTGCAAAGACAGCAAACCGTGTGTATCCCTTAGCCTGCGCATATTTGGCAACACGTGCCACCTGGATAAACGGCAGGAAGCCCATGATGTAGGTATTATCTCCCGCCAATGTCCAGTCCGTCGTAAAGGAAATGATGGGAATGCCACTTCCGCTGACAGCCAGCTTCACCGCCTTAAGATCTTCCGCAAAAATAGGGCCAAGGATCAAGTCTGCATGCGTCCTGACTGATTCTATGGCAGCAGCTGCAGCCCCCTCTGAAGTGCTTTTGGTATCACGGGGGATCAGCTCAAAGTTCGCGCTGCCAATATCGAACAGCGCCATTTGTGCAGCCTTGAGCATGGACTGGCCAAGGTCAGCCTTTTTGCCGCTCAGCGGGAGCAACAGCGATACCGCCACCTTATGCGATGGCATTACCGGAGCTGCTGCCTCAGGCGCCGGCGTTAGTGCAGGAGTAACAGAGGGTTGTGTCATTTCCTCGTGGCTGGAAAAAATGTTATTTTGCTGCACCAGCTCCTGTCTTTGACCCTGAGTCTGCCACGCAATATTTGGGATGCTGTCTGGATTATTCGTGACGACACCGGTATTGACCGCCGTACCCCAGGGATAGCTGGTGCCACAACTACTCAATAGAAATACCGTAAAAACAGCGAAGAGTATCTGCAGGCATGCGGTAAATCGGGTTTTTGTGTATACTCTCAACAAAGGAAAACTCCCTATGGTACAAAAAACGATTGAAACTGGCGCCGAGACAGATTCGGATCTGCCCTCAGGTCTATACATTATAGCGACACCGATCGGCAATATAGGGGATATCACGCTTCGGGCCCTAGAAACATTAGGTAAAGTAGATATGATTGCCTGCGAAGACACGCGTACGACTGGCAAACTGACAACGATCTATGATCTGCCGACACAAAAAATCCCCTATCATGACCATAATGCGACAGAGATGCGGCCGAAGTTGATCGCCCTACTAAAGGGTGGACAACGGATAGCACTGCTGTCCGACGCCGGCATGCCCCTTATTTCCGACCCCGGATATAAGCTCGTGCAACAGTGCGTAGAGGAAGATATCCCCGTAACCTGTGTACCCGGCGCGACAGCATCGCTGACGGCCCTGGTGTTATCGGGACTGCCGACGGATAAATTCATGTTTGCCGGATTTTTACCGCCCAAAGCGGCGGCACGCAAAACAGCCCTCGTGGAAATCAAGGCCGTGCCTGCCACGCTCATCTTCTATGAAACGGCACCGCGCCTGACCAACAGCCTGACCGACATGCTCGAAGTTCTGGGTGATCGTCCGGCTGCACTCGCACGCGAGCTTACCAAAAAGTTCGAGGAGGTGAGACGTGCACCACTGTCAGAACTGGCAAAACACTATCAAACACAGGGTGAACCGAAAGGAGAAATTGTCGTGGTGGTCGCACCCCCCAGCATCCACCAGGCTGAAGTCTGGACAGAGGCCGCTCTGGATAACCTGCTCACCCGGATGATCAGTGAAGAAAAAATGAGTGTGAAAGATGCGGCAGCTTTCGTCGCCGCAAAATCGGGCATCAAAAAACGTGACGTTTACCAACGCGCCCTGCTTTTGGGCCGGAAAAAGACATAGCCCGGCATGACGGTGACAGGACATCAAAAAGGGCTCTGGGCGGAAGTGGTTGCTAAATTCTATCTCCGCCTGAAAGGGTACAGGATCTTGGACGAAAGATTCAAAACCGCCGTGGGCGAGATCGACCTGATCGCCCATAAAGGTCGGCAATTGATATTTGTCGAAGTCAAGCTTAGGGGGACGCTGACCGCGGCGGCAGAGGCTATTCATGCCAAAAATCGCGTGCGCGTGCGCCGCGCCGCCGAACTTTACCTTCAAAGACATCTGGAGTACACTGGGCGGGAGATCAGGTTTGATGCTGTGGTTCTGGCACCTAACGCCTGGCCACAGCATATCCGGAATGCCTGGTGAAGAAATGGCCTTGGGGAAGGCCGGAAACGGGTGGGGGAAATGAAAAGCGTACATCTGTATGGTCTTGTTTGCATCGTCTTGTTATCGGCGGGATGTAGTCCGGTCGGGTTAGTAGCGGGCGCAGGTGCCTCTGTCGGTATCGCTTCGGCGCAGGAAGGCGGCTTTCGTGGTGCCGTCACCGACAGCGCCATCCAACTGAAAATAGCCGACCTGTACATCCGGCACAGCTTTGACATGTACCGTAAGCTGAGCGTCATCGTGAAAGAGGGGCGCGTGCTGATTACGGGGTCAGTCCCTAATGCGGATATGCGGGTGGATGCTATCCGCCTGGCGTGGCAAGCTGATGGCGTGCGACAAGTCCTGAATGAAGTGACCGTAGATGATGGGAAAAGCGGTGGTGTCACCGTAACTATTTCTGACAGTCTCATCACCAGCGGCATCAAAACCAAGCTGATGCTCGACAAATATGTGCAATCCATCAACTACAATGTTGATACGGCAAACGGCAATGTTTACCTGATGGGCATTGCGCAAGATCAAAAGGAACTTGACCGCGTCATTGATTACGCACGCAATACAAGCCACGTCAAAAATGTGGTAAACTATGTGCGGCTGCGCTATGAGAACCCCGCCGCCGCCACGGAACACACCTCTAACTGATGGGGCATTCAGAACTCTTTCAGTCTCCGGATGAGGCCTTTGAGTACTTACGCCGCATTGGCAATATAGCAGACAAAGAGATGGATCTGGCCGAGGCTGCGCTGGCACTGGGACTGATTTTTCTGCCCGGCTTGCATGTTGATCGCTACCGCCAGCATCTGCGCAAATTATCAGAGCATGTCGCTGAAGAATTTCAAGCGCGCATGCGCTTAAAAGAAACGGATACGCTGAAGCTGCGCGTACAGATCCTGCGCAAAATCATCCATGAAGCGCATGGCTATCAGGGCGATGAAAAAAATTATGACGATATTCAGAACGCCAACTTTATCCGGGTTATTGAACGCCGCAAGGGGTTGCCAATCTCTCTGGGGATTTTGTACATCATTTTGGCTCGTAACATGGGCTGGACATGCGAAGGGCTCAGCTTTCCCGGACACTTTTTGATCCGCATAGACAAAGACGGCGAACGCGTGATCCTTGACCCCTTCAAAGAGGGACAGGAAATGGGAGCATCTCATCTGCGTCAACTGCTGAAATCCATTGTGGGCAAGAACGCTGAACTCTCACATAACTTCTATGATCGCGTTTCAAACCGTGAAATCCTGTTGCGCCTCGAAAATAACCTGAAAAAACGCCTGATCGATGGGGAGGACTATGGCCACGCCATTATCGTGGCTGAGGCCATTGAGGCCTTCTCTCCTCTCGAATACCGTACCTATCTGGACAAGGGCGTTCTCTACGCCAAGCTGGGGCAAAACCAATTGGCCATTGACGCCTTGGAGACCTACATAGAGAAAACTCCCCACACCAAAGAGAAACAGCACGCCCGGCTTTTATTACAGCAAATAAAAATAGATGCTCATTTAGACACATAAGCGCAAGTATTAGGGCTGACATGCGTCCAGAATCAGGCTATACTTCGTGGCTGTTCATTTTTCCAAAAGGATTATCGCAATGGGCCTCATTACATTAATTTTACTGCTCTCTTTCACAGCGCTGTCTCTCAGTAAATCTCTGACAAAAAAGCCGGGGTTCGTTAACCAAGTGGTGGCGAAGGTCACGACACACCTCGACAAGCTTTCTCTGTGGGGCTCCGGATACGCTGTCGTCAGCGCAATTATATTCATCGCCATTTATGGCGGCGGCAGCATGTTTGTCCGCCTTTTTGCCGACATGCTGATTATCCTGATGGCACTGCCATTTGTACTTGAACAGCTACTCCCAAAATTTCAGGAAAAACTAAATCCAGTTATTATCGAGGAATTGAAGCATGTTGTTGGCTGGGTGACAAAACAGGACAAGTATATTGGTTATGCAGGGGCGATTATCAGCCTGTTGCTGTTTGCTGTCCTGTTTCGCTAATTCTTACTGACAATCTGTGCGGGGATTCCTGCAACCGTGACCCCGGCTGGCACATTGCCAATCACAGTGCTTCCGGCCGCTACGCGTGCGCCTGCACCTATTTCAATAAGCCCCAAGATCGTCGAATTGGCCCCAAGATGGGCCCCCTTCCTCACCTTGGGGTGACGATCCCCGCCGATCATGGTTTTGCTGCCAAGAGTGACTCCATGCCAAAACAGCACGTCGTCTTCAACAACAGCCGTCTCACCAATGACAATGCCTGTGGCATGGTCCATCATTACTCCAGAGCCAATTTTTGCTGCCGGATGGACATCGACACTGAATAAATCAGAAATGCGATTTTGTAAATAAAGTGCCAGATGGTTGCGCTTCTGTCCCCACAGCCAATGAGCAACACGATACGACTGCAAGGCGTGAAATCCTTTAAAAAAAAGAAACGGAGTCAACACATCATGCGCTGCCGGATCATGCATC
>JACQAA010000125.1 GCA_016195185.1 Pseudomonadota bacterium
CTCCTGAGCAACCCATCATACGGCACAAGGAAAAAGAACTCGTAGACCATTTCATTCACCTCACTCACCCATAAAAGGAGAAAGACGATGACAAAAAAATGCAAATCCTGTGGATCCTGCGGCATGTCGCTGGAAAAACAGGAAGATTTCGCCCTCGGCGACACGGCAGCGGACTATTGCCACTACTGCACGGACAGCGCCGGGAAACTCTTTCCTTTTGAAAAAATCCTGAAAATGAATATCGCTTACTACATGGAATCGCAAGGAATTACCGAAACAGCGGCGTCCAAGATGGCACTGGAGTATTTAAGATCTTTGCCGGCCTGGAGAAGTCACGCATGAAACGGGCGAAGAAAACCCATTGCACCGTCTGTCCAACCTGGGAGATCAAACAGCCAGACCGCTGCTCGAACACGCTGAAAAATGGCCTGAAAACTCTCTACTTCTGTACGCACCGCTGCAAAGAGCGTTACCTCAAAACACCAGAAAAGTTTTCTTAGGAAGCTTGCTGTACCCGACCAGCAATACCTTCAATACGCTTGGTCATCTGCTCCAGAATACGCAGAACGGCCCGTTCCTCTTCTTTAGAGGCGGCAGAAGCAACAGGTGGCGCCGAAGATACTGCCGTCGCACGCAGAGCCTTTGGCGCAGTGTCAGACGCCTCGCGAAGCTCAAACAATTCATCCGCCAGAACCAGCAGTGTCAGTACCTGCAGGTGCGCATCGTTATAAGCGGAGCCGGAACGCGAAATCTGCTGCAGTTTTTGATCGATATAGGTTGCCAAGTCAACCACACGACCTTCTTGTCCGCTATCACAGGCGATATCATAAGAGCGACCATTAATATAAATTTTTACTTCAGCCACAGCATCACTCCTCGGTTAACAACATTTCAAGACGATTGATAGTCTGGTCAAGCTTGGCCGCGATTTTGCGATTCAGCTCCCGCTCATTGCGTGCGCCCAGATCAAGCTGCGGCTCTTCCTTCTGCTTTTTAACAACACTGAAACGCTTCTCAACCACAGTCTCAAGCTGTCCCAGTGCCTTATCCAGATTTTCAAATGCTGGCTTTAATGGAGACTTCATAACTGATCCTTATTGATACAATGGACTATTCTGATAATACGCTCAGCATAAAATCCATTACACCTACAGTCAATTGATATACGAACAGTAGCGGAGGTTATCCACAGGCAAATCAGCCATTTACGATTAATTAATAATATGTCAATACAATATACGTTATGAAAGAAGCAGACTTGAAAACACTGTGCCCCGCCGTTGAAAAGATTGCCCGAAAAGCCGGCTCTGAAATCATGCAGCATTATGCCGGCACCAAAGTTTATATCAAGGCTGACGGCAGCGAAGTCACGGATGCGGATAACGCCTCTGAAAAAATCATTCTTGCGGCGCTGCAAAAACTGACGCCGCACATCCCAATTGTCTCGGAAGAGCGCGTCGCCGCCGGAGAAGTCCCGGATGTCAGCGGCGGCACTTTCTGGACGGTAGACCCGCTGGACGGCACCAAAGAATTTATCGATAAAACCGGGGCGTTCGTCGTCGCCATTGCGCTGATTGTTGACAACAGGGCGGTGATGGGCATTATCCACCATCCCGCCATGGATCTGCTGTACTCCGGACACGGCCTGGGGACAGCATCTAAGATCGATAAAAGCGGCCGCCGTACTCCTCTTATTGCCGGTAAAAACGTGTCTGGAGACATGCGTGTATTGGTGAATATATCGTATGCCTATATGCCCGGCATCAAAGGCTATCTGTCGCAAAAATTTTCTGATAAAACCGCCATCATTGACGGCAAAAGCGGTATTTTGCGTGCCTGCCAGGTGGCGGATGATCTGGCGGATATGTCTTTTATCTGCCATCTGGCGCATAACAGCCCACAGGCCCGCGAGGGCCGTACGGCGTGGTGGGATATCGCCCCCGGCCACGCCATCGTTGAGTCAGCTGGTGGGCAGGTCGAGACCCTGGATGGCCAGCCCCTTCACTATGGTGCTGATGATCTTCAATTGCCACCGTTGGTCTATCTGTCACCCTCCCGCACGCGGGCATTGGCAGAGAAGAAATCTCCAAAAACTCCTGGCTAACGACTTTTATGGCTGCTTGGGGCGGCGTGGCAGGATCTTGACCGTGCCTTTTTTCTGTTTCAACGTTGCCTGTTTCGCAAGAACTTCTGCCCGTTGAAAATCTACTTGCTGACGATTCTCAACCTTAATTTGCGCCCACAATATTTTCATGTCATCGACGCGGCCCGCCCAAATGTCAGGGGAGAAGGCCAGAGCAAGCTGATTTTTTTCCGCCAACAAATTAACCAGCAGATTGCCATGACGGTCTTTGGATAGAAAATCATCTAAAGCAATCACTCCACCGCCATGCCTGGAAATATCAAGAATCCGGTCAAAACGACCGGATTTGACGGCTGAAATCAGACAGGAGTTACCCATCTCACCCGTCGTCACCCGCAAGTCCGCAATCGTCAGCTTATCACCACCCAGCTGATCCAATGCCAATTGGGCGGAGGCAAAATCATCCCATACGCTCTTAAGCCCCAAAGGTAAAACAGGTTTTCCACTCGCGTTGAGGGGTTTCAAAAGATCCGCCTTACTTGTCAATTTCAGCGCCTGAAATTGTTTAGCATAGGTCTTGCTTTCTGCTTCCAGGTAGGCGTTATCAAAATCACGCACCGTCATGGATGAAGTCTTCCATCCGTCTAGAATGTTTGACCACAGAACCAGCATGTCCGGCAAGCGGTCAACCCAGTGCTCGGGCATAAACACCTTGTTCAACGCCCGGTGCTCTGCCGCCCGGCCGAGTATGCTTTTAACAAAAGACACGCGTCGTGTGTAATCCGCAATCTCGAAGCATTCGCCGTGCTCTTTCATGATATCGA
>JACQAA010000012.1 GCA_016195185.1 Pseudomonadota bacterium
CTCACCATCGATATTTTCTTTGAGCAACCCTTCGCGTAGCATCAGACCAAGGTTTATGCGTGTATGCCGCCACGGACTTTTAGCATCCTTATAAATGATATGACGCAGATCGTTAAGGCGGCCTGGGCTGGTCGGCTTATGGTCGGCAATCCATTTCTCCCGCGCCGCGCCGCCCTTCCAGGCACGGGTGGTGAATCCGAGAATCTCCACCCGCACACCACATCTCTCCAACGTGCGCGCCAGAATGTCAGTGCTCATCGCTGCAATCGTAATGGGTCTCCCACGCATCGAGCCTGAATTATCAATTAACAAGGTAACGACTGTATCGCGAAATTCTGTGTTGCTTTCCTGCTTATAGGTGACGGGGAAATATGGATTGGCAACAATGCGGCTGAGCCGCGCGCTGTCAAGAGTCCCCTCTTCCAGATCAAAATTCCAGGTACGCGTCTGCTGTGCCATCAGTTTTCTCTGCAGCCGGTTTGCCAGCCGCGTGATCACGCCTTGCAAATGAAGCAGTTGCTTGTCCAGCAGTTTGCGCAGTTTTTGCAACTCTTCGGCATCACAGAGGTCTCGGGCATTGATTTCCTCATCAAACTGCGCCGTATAAATTTTGTAACCCCCATAAAGGGCGCTGGTGGCTTCTTGAGGAAGATTGCGGCGATGCGGCGAGTCTGCAGCCTCTTCACCCTCAATAGCCTCCTGATCTTTTAGATCAAAGCCCCCAGACGTATCATTTTCCTGCGCCGTATCATCTATACCGTCTTCGTCCATGCCCGTTGGTAATGATTCCTGCGTGGTGGAACCATCGGTCTCCTTGTTGTCACCACATGGCTCCTTTTTATTTTCTTCATTGGCGGAAAAATCTGTCGGTGGCGGTTCGGCTGGTGTGCTGGACATCTCTAATTTTTCAATCAGTCGGTGCGATAGCTGGGCAAAAGCGGCCTGATCATGCAGCGCTTTCTTCACTTCCTCCAATCCGTCATCTCCCAGATGGTTCTTAATCCACGGCTTCCAGAGCTTCATAAGATTCTGCGCTTCTTGCGGCGTCTTGCGCCCGGTGAAGGTCTCACGGGCAAAAAACCGCAGGGCTTCGCTCAGTGGTGCAGTATCCATGCTGCTGGCCGTTTCCAGCTTATTGCGCTTCACTTCCTGACGTAAAGATTCATCAATATTAGTGGCAGCGCCGGGGTAACTTTCCGTTCCGATGGCTTCGATACGTGCCTCTTCCAGCGCCTGATAGGTTGCTTGGGCTTTTAAATCCATCGGCAGCCAGCGCTGATAGAGCGCAGCATCATGGTAGCGCAGTTTCAAGGCAAAACTATCCGCTAGGCCGCGAATGTAGCGCGAGATGGGTTCCTCTACATGCTTTGGCAAGGATGGCAGATGAATGGTTTTATTACTCAGCTCCGCAACGTGTCCGCCAAAAACCACCTCTAGGTCGTCATGACCAGATAAAACACGCGCGGTCGATTCCGTGGCGTGCTTGAAATTCTCGACAGGATCGTGATGGTCGCTCATTTCTCGGTATTTGCTTTCAACAGCATGCGATCAAAGCAACGCTGATAATACTCCGCCACAATAGCTTTTTCGAGATCATCGCATTTATTGAGGAAGGTCAGGGTAAAGGCAAAATCGATATCACCGAATATCTGCGCATTTTCCGCCCAATGAATGACCGTTCGCGGAGACATGACTGTTGACAGATCACCGGAAACGAACCCCCTGCGCGTCAGATTAGCCATGCGCACCATGGCCGCAACCGTCTTATACCCCTCATCGGTTTTATAGAATGGTACACGGGCAAGAACAATATTAATTTCCTCGGCATCCGATAAGTAATTTAAACTGGCGACAATATTCCAGCGATCCATCTGTCCCTGATTAATCTGCTGCGTGCCGTGATAGAGACCCGTCGTATCGCCAAGGCCAATCGTATTGGTTGTGGCAAAAATACGGAAGGCTGGATGTGGGCGTATGACTTCGTTTTGATCTAGCAGCGTGAGCTTTCCTTCCGATTCTAACACTCGCTGAATGACAAACATCACATCGGGGCGACCGGCGTCATATTCATCAAACACCAAGGCCACAGGATTTTTTAGCGCCCAGGGCAGCAATCCTTCCTTGAATTCCGTCATTTGCTTGCCATCTTTGAGAACAATGGCATCCTTGCCAATCAGGTCAATACGGCTAACATGACTGTCAAGGTTGATGCGAACACAGGGCCAATTAAGCCGTGCGGCCACCTGCTCGATATGTGTTGATTTTCCGGTACCGTGATACCCCTGCACCATCACCCGCTTGTTATGCGCAAAGCCCGCCAGAATGGCAAGCGTAGTATTCTTGTCAAAGCAGTAGACATCATCGACATCCGGCACGTTATCCTGCTTGCTTGAAAAAGCCGGCACCTGCAGGTCCGTATCTATGCCAAAGAGCTGACGGACAGAAACCATGATATCAGGCAGGTGTTTCAGGGCTGTGTTTGCGGCAATTGACATTATTGTTCATCCAATTTTGTATAGTTTTGATACGACAATTTCAGGATAGAATAGGCAAGATTGATTTTCTTAATTTGCTCTTCAGCGGTTTTATCACCGGCGTTGATATCAGGATGGTACCTCTTGGCAAGCACTTTGTATCGCGCCTTGACTTCTTCCCATCCGATTGGCGGCACCAGATTCATCACCGCCAGCGCCTCCATCGTCGGGTGCGGGATGGATTGAACATTGACGCGGGCATTTTCCCCTTCGTCGCCAGATGTAAAACTTTGAAAAATATTTTCACCTGTGGCAAAACCCTCGTAAACTGCGCGCTTTATCCTCTCCTCGTTAAAACCGGCTCTTGTGGAGCGCCAGGTGGGCCGGTCCCACACCGTCGTTTTACTCATGTTCTGCTCGATTTCGGCGCGCGACATGCCCTTAAAAAAATCCCAGTTCTGATTGTACTCTTTCACATGTTCAAGACAGAACCAGTAATACTCCTTCAGGTTACGGCGGGACTTGGGTGCTTTGTAATCGCCACGATGTGGGCAGCCGGTAATGTCACAATCCTTCGTCAGCGTCACCGCCGTTTCGATCGGATTCTGCAGGGTATCCCAATATGACCTGAATTTTGTGAACCACATCCTAAAATTATGGCGTTCAAAGCCCTTGAAAACAAGGATTAGGAGTGGGTAAACGGTTGTCATAATGTTAATTAATACACGAATATGTTGTAATTTATTAATTAACTCAATTTATAGTTGTATTTCATTGTTGGCCCCACTACAGTAACTGTCATCCACTACGATAGATTCCCAAAAAGGATTAGAGGAGTTGACCAATGATCGAAATAGTTTCCCATTCAGGTACAGGTACGAACAACAGCACGCTGCCATCGCCCCCGACGCACGTTGCCAATGCGCTGCAAAGTAAAAATGTACGCATACACAAGCGCCGCACCAGCGTCCGCCTTGAACCAAGAATGTGGAACGCCCTCAATGAAATTGCAGCGCTTGAAGGGTGTTCCATTCATGACCTGTGCGGGGCTGTACACGATATCAAAAGCCAGGATGCTTCTTTCACGGCTACTCTGCGCGTTTTCATGATGGAATACTATCGCTCGGCGGCACAAGCTAATGGTCAGGTGTCAGCACAAGACAAGATCCGGTCTTATCTGGCACGTATCCCCTAGAAAGATGGAACCACCGTTCGGCCGTTAAACTGCATGCCCCATCTCAAGAAACTTTTGGCGGCGACGGGTTTTGAGAATGTGCCCGTCGATTGCATTGAGTTCAATGACGGCTTTTTCAATATAATCACCAACAATATCAATAGTCCGCTCCGGCTCGCGGTGAGCACCACCCATCGGCTCTTCTATGATCATATCAATGACGCCCAGTTGCTTGAGATCCCGCGCTGTCAATTTGAGAGCCCGGGCGGCATCGTGGGAAAATTCGGCGCTGCGCCACAAGATCGAGGCGCAACCTTCAGGTGAAATGACGCTATAAATAGAATGTTCTAGCATGAAAATCCGGTCAGCTACGGCAATGGCAATGGCCCCGCCTGATCCGCCTTCCCCGATGATAACCGAGATAAGCGGGGTTTCCGCCCTCAGGCAAGATTCTATGGACTTGGCAATTGCCTCGGATTGACCACGCTCCTCAGCCTCAACGCCAGGATAGGCCCCCGCCGTGTCAACCAATGTAATGATCGGCAATTTAAACTGGTGCGCCAGTGCCATCAGGCGTTGCGATTTGCGGTATCCCTCCGGCTTGGCCATGCCAAAATTATGATGAATGCGCGTCGTTGTATCATGTCCCTTCTCCTGCCCCATAATGACGCAGGAGCGGCCGCGGAAACGTCCCAGGCCACCGATGAGGGCTGCATCCTCCCCAAAGACGCGATCGCCTGCCAAGGGGGTAAAATCCTGTACCAATCGCCGCACATAGTTCATGAAGTGCGGGCGGTCAGGATGGCGTGCATCGCTTGAAGCTCCATGACTTTGGCTTCCAGATCGACAATCGGTTTCTCAAATTCTAAATGATAGGCCATACGCCACCTTCTTTTAACGGGGACACTGTAACGATAAAAACAATAAAGGAAAAGGGTGGTTTTTGTATATTACAGAAAGAAAAAGGGAGCCATCACAAAGAAGATGGCTCCCTTATCCAGGTATCTATCAGTCGTTAAAATTAGCCCCCGTTCGACTTAGCAAGCGGGTGCTTGGTTTCAACTGCGCCCTTGATCTGATCATTGACAACCTGAGTATAAATTTGGGTTGTGGCAATGTCAGCATGGCCCAACATTTTCTGTACAGAGCGCAGGTCAGCACCATGTTTCAGAAGGTGGGTCGCAAAAGCGTGACGCAGAACGTGTGGGCTGACGCGCTCTGGATCAATACCAGCATTGCGCGACAGCTCTTTCAGCAACTGTGCAAAGCGCTGACGAGTCAGGTGTCCGGATTCAGACGTACGTGACGGGAACAACCATTTGCCTTGCGCATCAGCGCGATCAGCCATCAGGAACCGTGAACGGATATCCATGTAGCCTTTCATCGCTTTTTGAGCTGGTTCAGACAGCGGAGCCATGCGCTCACGACCACCCTTGCCTTCAACAGTCAGGTAACGGCTCTCAGGACCGATTGCCGACAGAGGCAAACCAACCAGCTCGGATACACGCAGACCAGTTGCGTAGAGAATTTCAAGCAGAGCGACGAGACGGATGCTCTCCGGGCCACCCTGTTTCTGAGCTGTAGAAATCAGAACGTTGACTTCGTCTTCGCTCAAAATCTTTGGCAGAGTACGGGTCTGCTTCGGGCTCTCAATGGTCGAAGTCGGATCATCAGCGCGCTTACCTTCGGAGACAAGGAATCCAAAGAACTGACGCATTGCCGAAATACGACGAGCGATCGTGCGAACAGCCGTCTTGCCGCCACCCTTGCTCTTCGCGTTTTCACGCGCAGAGAGCTCGTTGAGATAGGCCTTCAAATCAGCCGTTGTGGAGGTATTAATATCTTTGCTCTGCTTCTTCAGGAAAGCGCAAACATCTGCAAGGTCACGCTCGTAAGCATGACGTGTGTTGAGTGCCGCACCGCGCTCTGCGATGAGCATATCGAGAAATGCGTCAACAGTACCGGGAAGCGGTGCTTTGGGCATTCTTGGACGACCTGGACGTGCCATAGTGTTTCTCCTTGTTTAAAGTTTTTCTAGCATACGAAAGTGTTTTAGCGAATCCTACAAACCTCAGGTACGCTATCTCTGTAACAGTAACATAAAGCCGCATCCAATCGGGAAAAGCAAGAGAGAATATGTGAAAATCAACTTTTTGTATTTCTGGTTCTTAAGGTCATAACTCAAGAATGACGTCAAACCCATGAAATTTATTGCTTTTCTCATATCCACTCGCGGCGTCTTTATACTCCTGTCTCAAAGCCTAAAAAAAGTCGTTTTTAAGCCTTTTTATAGTTCATGTTCAGCCTCTTCGTTGGCTCACCAACCACCCATTTTCTAGGCGCTGATTCGCGAAGCCCACGAAAAGATTCCCGCCAAAAAGCCTGATCAACAACTGATTCTTACGTTTTCTTTTCCAAGAATTTCGCAGTATCAATCGCCTTCTCAACCTCTTTTTGTGCCACGGGCACGTCCCAAACTGCCAGCACCACAAAGCCACCGACAGCCAGAACAAACGTCATAAAAGCCAAAGAAACAAGAACCTTCGATACCATTAACTTATTCCTCGTGACCTTCATTCCATCTCATTTATTGCATAATCTTGGTTATCTCGTCAATATCTTTTTTTCATAAAAATTAAAAACAAAGTATTACTATACGAACTCATTGATTTTTAATGATTAAATTGCAACCCTAACACTAATAATAGTTTGAGAGGGAATGTTGGCTTCAGATCGAATCATTGTCTTGGTGGGACTTATGGGCTCTGGCAAAAGCCGCATCGGTGCCCTGTTGGCCAAGCTTTTAAAGGTCCCCTTCGTAGATGTCGACCGCGAGATTGAATATGCCGCAAACTATACCATTTCAGAAATTTTTGAACGATTTGGCGAAAAAGAATTTCGCCGGGGCGAACAAGAGGTCATGTTGCGTTTGCTTTCTGGCGGCCCGCGCGTATTGGCCTCCGGCGGCGGCGCCTTTATTCAACCGATTATCAAAAAGGCTATAAAAGAAAAGGCAATTTCAGTATGGTTGAAGGCCACTCTTGATACACTGCTCCTGAGAACATCACGTACCAATCATCGTCCCCTATTACAGGGAGTAAATGCTGCTGAGCGATTACAAAAACTAATGGAGGAACGCTATCCTCTCTATGCCGAAGCTGACATAACCGTTGTCAGTGATGACCAAACGCCGCAAGATACAGCATGGATCATTAAAGCCGAGCTTGAAAAGCTGGCACGTAGAGAAAACAAGAAAGAAACCCCGTGACGGCGGCCTCCAGAAGCATTATACGAGTCAATTTGGGTCATCAAGGATACGACGTTGTCGTGGGCTCAAAAATCCTGCCCGCAGCAGGCACTTATCTGCTTCCTGTATTGAGCTCAAAAAAGGTTTGTGTCGTTACAGACAGCACCATTGCCAAGCTGTATCTGATTGATCTGATGCACTCTCTTGAAGAGGCAGGGTTAAATGCCTGCCCCCCCATCATTCTTCCTCCGGGAGAATCAACAAAAAATTTTCAGCAGTTACAATATATTATTGATAAATCTTTGAGCTATAAATTAGATAGAAAATCAGCCTTGATCGCTCTGGGCGGCGGTGTGATTGGAGACATTGCGGGTTTTGCCGCCGCCACCATCATGCGGGGAATTAGCTTTGTGCAAATTCCGACCACGCTCCTGTCGCAAGTTGATAGTAGCGTAGGGGGCAAAACGGGGATTAATACCTCGCATGGCAAAAACCTTGTGGGTGTCTTTTATCATCCTAAAATTGTCCTTATTGACACAGCTACACTGAAAACCTTGCCGCTCAGGGAGATCAAAGCGGGTTATGCCGAAATTCTTAAGTACGCGCTTATTAATAACGCTGCTTTTTTTACATGGCTGGAACAAAACGGCTCTGCCCTGTTGGCAGGCGATGCTGAATTGCAAAAATATGCCATTGATGTCAGCTGTCGCTCCAAAGCCGCCATTGTAGAGCAGGATCCAGACGAACAAAAAGACATCCGCGTCCTGCTCAACCTGGGACATAGTTTCGCTCATGCCATGGAAACCCTTGGCAATTATGATGGCCGCCTATTGCACGGTGAAGCTGTCGCCATCGGCATCCTTCTCGCCTATGAGCTGTCCCAGCAGCCCGGATTATGCTCGGCAAACGATGTACAACGTCTGCGGCAACATATGGCCAAAATGCAGCTGATGACAGAGCCCCCCTTCAAGGTCACAGCCCGGGACATGCTGGAGCGTATGCTTGGCGACAAAAAAAACCGCGAGGGGCAGATCACC
>JACQAA010000105.1 GCA_016195185.1 Pseudomonadota bacterium
GGATATGGAGCCGGATTATGGCGAGGGGGTCGGCTCTGGTGACGTAGGAGCGTCTAGTTGACCGCCCGTACTTCCTCAACCTCCGGGATAAAGTGCCGGAGCATGTTTTCGATGCCGGTCTTGAGCGTGGCGGTGGAGCTGGGGCATCCGGCGCCACGACTGGGCGGATGCGGGTATCCAGTAGCATAAAATACCCGCAAATTATTTTTCAGAACTTTTAATTGACATAGTGTAAAAAATACCCTACAATTCCGGTATAAAAAAATTTTACATAAGGAATACCTCATGTTCAGAAAAACCATTGAAACAGGCCTTTTGTTAGTAGGCGGCGTCCTTTATGGGGCGCTTATTGTTAGCCCTGTCGTTGGGGCTGTTGCCGGAGGTATTCTGCATGGGATTCTAGGAGTGGGCGTTGTTGCTGGTGCGGGCATTGGCTTATTGGCAGGACCGGTAGGAGCGCTTGCTGCACTTGCGGCCTCTTACGTTGTTCTCCACCCAATCAAAAAAATGCTAGATGCTCAGGAAGATGATCAGAAATATTATGTGCGGCAAGAATCTCCTGTTTCCAGTGGTATTACAAGCTTGAGCCTAAAGAAGATTTTTCATGGACAACCTTTTAAAAAAGCTTATAAAGCCCCGCCCGTCTCCTCCACTAAGCCAGAGAAGCACAAGCCATAGGTTTTTTGTAATACGGCCTATCGTTCGAAATTTGAAAAACCGATTGTTGCACTGGAGTCCAGAGTCGTGGAATTTCAAGTCATAGACAAGGGCGACGCTTATGCGCTCCCTTTTACATCTGCAATTTGGGAAAACATATAGTATCACCATCAGGAATAGGATTATATCTTTTATCGGCTGTCTTTCTTTTTATTTCTTCACAGAAAAAACCTGACGAGCACATAGTTGACCGCCCGTACTTCCTCAACCTCCGGGATAAAGTGCCGGAGCATGTTTTCGATGCCGGTCTTGAGCGTGGCGGTGGAGCTGGGGCACCCTCGGCGCAGGTGCCGCGCATGTGCAGGTCATTATCTATTTATTAACCATAATTATATAGAATTGTTGTGAGTGTTTACTCGGGGAACAATATGGGCGATTTTATTCAAAAAAATTCTTTAACGGATAGTTTCAACAATTCTGCCGCAGGCAAGAGACTTTACCACTGCATCCCTGTTGCACCCGAAGGTGACGAGATCCGTTCCAGCCTTGGTTACGGCTCAGAAATTCCGAAAAGAATCAGAGATGCTCTCGGCATCGACCAAGCTGAAAAAGTGCCGCTTGTATTTGCGTCTGATCACATGAGCAAGGCTTTGGCCTTTGGCCTCAGCTATGCTGATGGAGAGATACTCATGAATATGTCGCTTGAAGGAACGGACGCAGAGCTGGCTTTTGTCTGCAATCGTGACGTCACGATGCCACGGGAACGTCACGGGGCGCTTTATTCTTTTTCTGCCTCTGGATTTGTCGATTTAATTGAGGGGGGAGCTGCGCGGCAACTTGTCTCTGACAAGCCTGTGCCGTTTAATGCTGCTGAAAAAGTGATGGATGTTAAAGGCACCGATGACCTGATGCGTGCTGGTTTGCAGATATTGTCCTTCAAAGAGACATTTCAGGAAATGCGCGCGGACAAGAAGTTTGATGCGCTAAATAGCTCTTCCTGGAAACTTTTCTATGAGGGCATCGCGGAGATGATCAAAGACGGCCGCGTTATCTGGGAGAACCATGCCCGCGGCATCAATCCACATTCTGTGTTGGCCGAGAGACTGAATATAAAATTGCCTAATGCTAAACAGCAGCCGCGTGTTCGCAAGCCCTCAGTGCCTTGAGCTATTTTCTGTTTTTTTAATCTTTCCTCTTGCTTGTATGCTCACTTTCCTGACGCAAAGTACTGATGCTGAAGGGCAGGCTATGTACAGGAGCAGCGGAGCGGCAAGATCTGGTGGTACGTGGCTTAAGGGGTAAGGCGTCTAGTTGACCGCCCGTACTTCCTCAACCTCGGGGATAAAGTGCCGGAGCATGTTTTCAATGCCGGTCTTGAGCGTGGCGGTGGAGCTGGGGCATCCGGCGCAAGCACCGCGCATGTGCAGATAGACCACGCCGTGGTCAAATGATGAAAACACGATGTCACCGCCATCCTGCGCCACGACGGGGCGGATGCGGGTATCCAGCAGTTCCTTGATTTGCTTGACGATCTCATCATCATCCGCAGCGGCGGAGCTATGGCCGCCATGTCCCATATCCTCGTTGAGCATGACTTTCTGGCCGGTGGTGAAATGTTCCATCAGGGCGCCCAGAACAAGCGGCTTGAGCGCTGTCCAGTCGGCGCTGGCGGATTTGGTGGCGGTGACAAAATTGCCGCCCAGAAAGACGCCGGTGATGCCGGGGATTTTGAACAGGCGTTCCGCCAGCGGGGAAGTATGCGCTTCCGAAGGGCTTCTGAATTCTGCCGTGCCGCGTATCATGACCTCGCAGCCGGGAAGAAATTTCAGGCTGGCCGGATTGGGCGTTTGTTCGGTTTGAATAAACATTTAGGGCACTCCTTGTGTGGTTGAATAGACAAAATGTAGTTCTTTTCCGGGAAAAGCAAGGGGGTAGATGGCATGGGCGGCCATGGCGGCCTCAGAGAAGCCGCTGAGGATCAGCTTGAGTTTATTGGGATAGCTGGCGCTGTCGCCGATGGCGAAGATGCCGGGCAGGCTGGTCTGCTGGGTTGCCGGGTTAACGGGGATCGTGTGGTTTTCGACCATGACCCCCCAGTTTGCAAAGGCGCCCAGATGCGGCACGATGCCAAAGAATGGCAGGAGAATATCCGCCTCCACAGATTTCTTGTTGCCGTCGAGGTCGGCGAGTTCGACACCTTTTAAAACGCCGTCGCTGCTGCCCTTCAACCCATGCAGTTGATAGGGGATCATCAGCTTGATTTTTCCGCTATGGGCGATGGCGTGCAGTTTATCGACGGATTCCGGCGCGGCGCGGAATTTGTCGCGGCGGTGCACGAAGTAGATTTTTTTGGCCAGTTCGGACAAAGAAATCGCCCAGTCCACGGCGCTGTCGCCACCGCCGGCAATCACCAGCGTTTTGCCTGCAAAATCATCGCGACGCTTGATCATGTAGAAAACCGATTTCCCCTCGTACTGCAAGAGATTGTCGATCGGCGGGCGGTTGGGGCCGAAAGCTCCGGCGCCGGAAGCGATAATGACGGCCACGCAGTCGATGACCGTTCCGGTCGAGGTCGTCACTTCAAAACGTCCATTGTCATGACGTTTCAGGTTCGTCACATGCTGGTTGAGATGATACACAGGCGCGAATGGCTTTGCCTGCGCTTCCAGCCTTTCAATCAGGTGTCCGGCCAGAATGTGCGGATAGCCCGGAATATCATAGATCGGTTTTTCAGGATAGAGCGCGGTGCACTGGCCGCCGATCTGCTCCAGGCTGTCGGTGACATGGCATTTCATTTTCAGCATGCCGCACTCGAATACCGCGAACAGTCCTGAAGGCCCCGCGCCGATAATCACCACATCCGTTTTGTGGGCTGTTTGCATCAGGTTCTCTTTTTTCCCAGCGGCGTGTATTTACAGGTCAGCGTGAAAGGCGCCGTAGAATCTGTTTTCTCGAGGTGAATATGAAAGGGCTTACCGCGTGTCACATCATTGATACAGAAAATGTTTTCGACATCGTGCATATAATCCTTGTGCGGAGATTTCCAGTGCTGCACAGTCTTCAGCGCCCTGACCTTAGCTTTTGATTCTGTCGGAGCGATGACAAAGATGTTCTTATGCAGTTCGGTGAAATCTTCAGGATCGTAGCCGCCAAGGTTGACGAAATAGAGTTTGTCCTGGTCCGCGGAGGGCGTGGATTTCAGATGGATATTATGTCCGTCGGCGCTGGTAAGTTCACCCACACAGTCGATATGCAGGCTGTCAGGCGTGCCCCACCAGCTTTTTTTTAGTTCATCATGTGTGCTTTCGACATCGTTGGCGATGATAAAGCGTGCATCATGCAATTCGATCAGGGAATTTTCCGTCGATCCGCCGATATAAAGGGCAAAGAGTTTCATGTGTTTATGCCGTCTCCGATTTCAGGCATACTCCTAACATGGAATCGGCACTTCTGTCACTCGAGATCAGGGATAAAAAAGGAATGGCGGCGCTCGCCGCCAGAATCGCTCCGCTTCTGAAGACGGCAGATGTGGTAACTTTGGTGGGGGGGCTGGGTGCCGGAAAAACAACCTTTGCCCGATCGTTGATCAATATCCTGTCTCCAGAGCTTCAGGAAGTGCCGAGCCCGACTTTTACGTTGGTCCAGGTCTACGATCTGCCCAGTTTTTCTATCTGGCACTTTGATCTTTACCGTCTCAAAGAAAAGAAAGCTGATATTCTGGAATTGGGGTGGGACGATGCACGGCGTTTTGGCGTTTCCCTTGTTGAATGGCCGGATCGACTTGGTAGTCTTTTGCCGAGAGATCGGTTAGAAATAAGTATCGATTTTAATAAAGATTCTGAAAATTCACGGATGTTTACGCTGACCGCTTACGGATCCTGGCGCGAACGTCTGGAAAGGATAAAACAATGATCACTCCGCCCAAAAAAGCTTTTGTTCTGGCGGCCGGTATTGGCGAACGGATGCGCCCACTCACCAATACCTGTCCCAAACCGATGCTGATGGTGAATGGGCGGACGATGCTGGATCGCGCGCTGGATGCTTTGGTGGCTGTGGGTGTTGAAGAGGTGGTGGTGAATACTTTTTATCTCGGGCATGTGATCGAAGAGCATCTGAAATCGAGGAAATTGCCACATATTACTGTTTCACGTGAAACCACGCTGCTTGACACCGGCGGTGGCGTAAAAAAAATGCTCGGATTTTTTGGTGATGCGCCGTTCTATGTTCTGAATGCTGATGTCGTGTGGATAGACGGTGCGGTGCCGGCGCTGAAATCTCTGGCCGATCATTGGGAGGCGTCCCGCATGGATCTGCTGTTGTTGCTGTATCCTGCCGATAAAGTGCCGGCCTATGCTGGCAAGGGAGATTATTATCTGGCGGAAGGCTCTGATCAGCCGGTCTTTGCCAAAAATAAAAACCTGGCGGCCAATTATATTTTTACCGGACCGCGCATTGTGCATCCACGCTTATTTGACGGTGCGCCGGAGGGGGCATTTTCGTTTCTCGATCTGTTCCACAAGGCGGAAAAAAACGGGCGGCTCTGCGGCCTGCGCCACACAGGCGAGTGGTATCATGTCGGCACGCCCGAAGCGCTCGCGGACACCAACCGTATCCTGGCCGGGAAGCCCGAGAAAAAAGTGGTAACGTGAGCGGTCTGCAGACAATACCGACCGTTTATAATATCCCCGCCGGTCATTCTTTTGCCGATGCCTTGGCGCAGGGGATTCTGGAGCGTGCAGATGCTGACCCGCTGGCGCTGACCGACTACACGATCTTGCTGCCCAGCCGCCGCGCCTGCCGCACATTGCGCGAGGGTTTTTTGCGCCTGTCAGGGGGTAAGGCCATTTTGCTGCCTGCCATGCATCCCATCGGCGATGTGAATGCCGATGAAGTGGCGCTATTTTTGGCGGTAGAAACGGACCGGCTATTTTGAAAGAGCGTGGCGTGATCGATTTTGCCGAGCGGCGCAACCTGCTGCTGGCGGCACAGGCGCAAACCTGGAAAAAATATCCGCCGCAGCATCCTATCATTGCTGCCGGATCGACCGGCACCGTGCCGGCGGCGGCGGAATTGCTGGCGCTGGTGGCGCTGTTGCCGCAGGGAGCGCTAGTGCTGCCCGGACTTGACGCGACCATGGACGCGGGGAGCTGGGACAAGCTTGGCGAAGATCATCCGCAGTTCAACATGAAAAAACTTCTTGAACGGGTAGGGATTGAGCGCGATGGCGTCAGGGGGTGGTCGCTGCAGAAAAAACCGGCGGTGAATAAAGACCGCGTGCGTCTGCTGTCGGAAGCGATGCGTCCGGCCGATACCACTGAAAACTGGCGCAAGCTGACGGTCGGCGATATTTCCGAGCGTGCCCTGAGCGGGTTTACCCGGGTTGACTGTAATACGCCGCAGGAGGAGGCCGAGGTGATCGCCTTTGCGATGCGCGAAGCGCTGGAGACTCCCGGTAAAACCTGTGCCTTGATCACTCCCGACCGCCGTCTGGCGCGCCGTGTTGCGCTTGGCCTGCGGCGCTGGGGAATTCATATCGATGATTCTGGCGGACAACCACTGACTGAACTTCCCATCGGCACATGGCTGATGCTGACCGCCGAGATGGCAGAAGAGTCGCTGGCGCCCGTGACCTTGCTGTCATTTTTGAAACATCCGTTTCTGGCCGCTGGTATGCCGGCGGAAAAGTTGCGCGACATGGTCTATTGGCTGGACAAACTGGTGCTGCGCGGGCCGCGCCCGTCGCGGGGGTTTCAGGGGCTGCGTGACGCGGCGGCGGCATTGGAAAAAAATCCCTTGTCCCGCTGGCTTGACAAAATTGAAGAACAAACGCGCGACTTTGTGGAGCTGATGTCATCTGGCGAAGAAAGGCCCTTTCATGAGCTTCTGACCCGCCATATTCGTCTCGCAGAGACGCTGGCCACAACGGCGGAGTTGCCGGGAGCCGAGCGTCTCTGGCAGGGCGATGCAGGGGAGGCGGCTGCTCAATTTCTCGATGACCTGCTCAAATCATCCCGCGATGTGCCGCCGCTGCAGCCGGAGCATTACGTTTCGCTGCTCGGCACGCTGCTGAAGACCCTGACCGTGCGGCAAAGTTATGGGGTTCAAGGCCGTCTCAGCATTCTTGGACAGATCGAGGCGCGCCTTTATTGCGCGGATATGGTGATTTTAGGCGGGCTGAACGAGGGCACCTGGCCTGACTTACCAGCGCATGACCCATGGATGTCGCGGCCAATGCGCAAACAGTTCGGCCTGCCGTCGCCGGAAAAAAGCATCAGCCTCGCTGCGCATGATTTTGTCCAGGCTGGTGCTTCGCCGGAAGTCATGATCACCCGTGCGCGCAAGGTTGACGGCACACCCACGGTGCCGGCGCGCTGGCTGCTGCGTCTGGAAACGGTACTGAAGGCGGTGGGGCTGGAGTGGCCGGAAGAACCGGGATTGAAATACCGGCAATGGGTCAAGCTGATGGATGAGCCCGTCCGCATTAAACCGGTTGGCCGTCCGTCGCCGGCGCCGCCGGTTGCGGCGCGCCCCCGCCAGTTGTCCGTCACGCGGATTGAAAGCTGGATGCGCGACCCTTATCAGATTTACGCGAAGTATGTGCTGGATCTGGATGCGCTTGACCCTGTGGATGCCGATCCGGGCGGGGCCGAGCGTGGTACTTTTATTCATGCCGCGTTAGAAAAATTTATTAAAGAGTTTCCTGACGTGATGCCCGATGATGCGCAGGGGCGTTTGCTGGAGTTTGGTCGCGCGGCCCTGACGGACATGCGTATCCCACAGGAGGTAGAGGCTTTCTGGTGGCCACGTTTTGAAAAAATTGCCGCCCTGTTTATCGGTGAAGAACGAAAATGGCGCGAGGAAGCGAAACCCTGCCGGACTGAAACGTCTGGCCGCTGGCAGTTTGAAACGGTGCAGGGGCCCTTCATTCTGACCGGAAAGGCCGACCGGATTGACCGCTTCCGCGACGGCAGTTATGCCATCATCGACTATAAATCTGGCTTTATGCCGGAGAACAGCGATATCCGCGCCGGTTTGTCGCCGCAGTTGCCGTTAGAAGCCTTGATGCTCGAGCGTGGCGGGTTTGAGGGTATCACAGCTGGAAAAGTCAACGAGCTGGTGTACTGGAAGGTGACGGGCAGCGGGCAAAGGCCGGTGGACAGAAAATCCATTCATCCCAAGGATTACTCTATCGAGCAGATGGTCGCCGATGCCGAAGCAGGGCTGAAAGCATTGGTGGAAAAATTCGACCATGCAGACACGCCTTATCTAAGCCAGCCGCGTACGGACGTCAAACCGCGCTTTTCTGATTATGAACATTTGTCACGTATCAAGGAGTGGGGGGTCTCCGGCGATGACGGGGAGGAAGCGGCATGACCCCTCCCGTTTCCCGGAAACAGTCGGCGATAGAGAACCCCAATGTCATGCAATCACAGGCCTCCGACCCGCTGCGGAGCGTCTGGGTTGGGGCTTCGGCGGGCACCGGTAAAACAAAAGTTCTGATTGACCGCGTGCTGCGCCTGATGCTGCCGCGCTCAGGATTGCCGCGTGAAAGCGCCACTCTGCCGGGAAAAGTTCTCTGTCTGACCTTCACGAAAACGGCGGCGGCGGAAATGTCCAACCGCATTTATGAGAGTCTCAGCCGCTGGTCGGTCAGCGGTGATGCCGCGCTTGACCGTGAGCTCGAGGGGTTGATCGGTACGGAGCCGACGGCAGAGGTGCGCGAGGAGGCGCGGCGGCTGTTTGCGCGGGTGCTGGATACGCCGGGCGGGCTCAAGATCATGACGATTCATTCGTTCTGCCAGTCGGTGCTGAAGCGCTTTCCGGTGGAGGCGGGGCTGCCGCCGCATTTCCAGCTGATGGATGAGCAAAGCGCCATCGAATACCTAACCAAATGCCTGCATAACATCATTGCCGAGGCGCGGAAAAACTCGGATTCGGTATTGGCGCAATCGTTCAACCATCTGACGCTGCATCTGGATTCAGGGGCCATGTCTGATCTGATGCAGCAGATCATGTCAAAGCGCAGCCTGCTGACGGAGATTTTTAAGCATCATGGCGATGTGGAGGGCAGTGCTGCAAAGACCATCCAGGCGGTGTACCACCATCTCGGAACGGACGAAAGTGTGACCGAGCGGGATATTTTATCGCGGGCCGGAAGGCTGACGGATGCTGAAGAATCCCGCCTCCGGCTGGCACTGCTGGCGCTGCTGGGCGGCAGTAAAAAAGATATTGAGAAAGTTGCTTTTATCCAGCCGTGGCTGGAGCAGCCGGCGCGGCGCGGCGAGTTATTGCCGTTGTACTGTCAGGGATTTTTTACCAAAGAAGGTGAGATTTTTAAAACGCTGGCCACCAAGTCGGCGGTAGCCATTTATCCGGATATTGTCGAGGTGATGCAGGCCGAGGCTGAGCGGCTGGAGAAGCTGCAGGTAGAACGGCAATCGGTGCGTCTGGCGCAACTGAACGCTGCCTTGTTGACCGTGGCGGCGGCCATGGTGGGACGTTATGCGCGCTACAAGAAATTCCGCGATACGCTGGATTTTGATGACCTGATCATCAAGACCTGCGAACTGCTGGCGGAAGAGAATATCGTGCCATGGGTGCTGTTCAAGCTGGATGAGGGGATCGACCATATTCTGGTCGACGAGGCGCAGGACACCAGCCGGCATCAGTGGCGGGTCATTGAAGCCCTCAGCGAGGATTTTTTCAGCGGACGCGGCACACGGGAAGATACGCAAAGGACGCTGTTTGTGGTTGGGGACGAAAAACAGTCAATTTTCAGCTTTCAGGGCGCCGATCCTTACGAATTTGCTCGTATGCAGAAATTTTTTGGCACGCGGGTCAATGAATTGCAGGAAGGCTGGGAAGTTTTTCTCGAGTACTCCTTCCGTTCGACACGTGCGGTTCTGGAGATGGTTGATGGGGTATTCAGCAATGCGCACATCAGAAAAGGCGTGGTGTTCAGTCTGGAGCGAGAGATACGGCACCTGCCGTCACGCCTCGGACAGGCCGGTCTGGTTGAATTGTGGCCGCTGGTCAAGACTGCCGTTAAAGAAAAAAATACGCCGTGGCAATTGCCGACGGAAATTGACGCGGGAGATAGTGCGGCAGGCCGCCTGGCGCGGCAGATCGCGGTCACCATCAAGAGCTGGCTGGATAAAAAGGAAGTGCTGGCCTCCCGCGGGCGGCCGATCCGGGCCGGAGATGTGATGATCCTGGTGCAGTCGCGCAGCATATTTGTTGAATTACTGATGCGGTCATTGAAAAGCATGGGAGTGCCGGTGGCGGGTGTTGACCGCATGGTGCTGACGGAGGAAATTGCGGTGATGGACTTACTGGCCTTGGCGCAATTTGCCCTGTTGCCGGAAGATGATTTGATGCTGGCCAACCTGCTCAAGTCGCCGCTGGTGGGTTTTTCCGAGGAGGAGTTGTATCAGCTCTGCTATCAGCGCAAGCATTCTCTCTGGGCCGTCGTGCGGGAGAAAAATCCCGCCCTGGCTTCCTGGCTGCGCGGCAAAATCGTCAAGGCGGGGCGTGTCACGCCCTATGAGTTTTTTGCCGAGGTGCTCACGACCCCCTGTTTTGCCGATCCGGTGAGCGGTCGCCGCGCCTTTTATAGCCGTCTCGGTTTTGATATTCAGGATGCTCTGGATGAGTTTTTGAACAGCTGCCTGCATTACGAGCAGAGCCATACGCCGTCGCTGCAAAAATTTATCGACTGGTTTTCGCGCGGCGAGGCGGAGATCAAGCGTGAACAGGAGCGCGGCGGCGCCGATCTGGTGCGGATCATGACGGTGCACGGCTCCAAGGGCCTGCAGGCACCGATTGTGTTTTTGCCGGATACGGTCAAGAAGGCACATGACCACAGCAGAGGCCGTGTGCGACTGCTATGGCCGGAAGATGAAACGGGTGTTCCGCTCTGGTCGTCGCGCGCGGAATTTGATGCGCCGATCTATGCCGCTCAACAAAAAGCCGCACAGGAACGTCAGGAGGAGGAGTACCGGCGTCTCCTGTATGTGGCGCTGACGCGGGCGGAAGACCGCCTGTATATTTGCGGTTATCATGGCGCCAAAAAGGCCAAGCCGGACTGCTGGTATCACCTGGTCGCCGACGCGTTTCCATCGCATGCCCGGCAGATCGAATCCGGCGTGAGCGAAGACGGCGAAGTGCTCTATACCCGGCGCCTTGAGCATCAACAGGAAGCGGCGCCTGAAAAGGAAAAAGATCTAAAAGAAAAATCCGCCACTGTGCAGGCGCCCTTGCCAACCTGGGTCGGCCGGGCGCCGGCGGAGGAGCCATCGCCGCCGCAGCCCCTGACGCCTTCGCGTCCTCATGACGATGAACCGGCCGTGAAGGGGCCGCTGACGGCTGCAGAGGGTTGGCGGTTCAGCCGCGGCCTTATTGTTCACCAGATTCTCGAGATCTTGCCGCAACTGCCGCCAGAGCGATGGGAGGTGACGCTGGCGCGTTATCTGGCGCGGCCCCGGCTGGGCATGCCGCCGGAGCAGCAGAGCTCTTTTGCCAGGGAAATCCTGGCCGTGTTGCGCCATCCGGAATTTTCAGCCATTTTTGGTCAGGGGTCGCGCGCCGAGGTGCCGGTAGTGGGGCTCACGGCGGATAAGATTCTCTCCGGGCAGATGGATCGGGTTCTGGTGACCGACAAAGAAATATTGGTGGTTGATTACAAGACCAACCGTCCTCCTCCGCATTTAGTTGAAGATGTTCCAGCTATCTATTTGAAACAAATGGCAGCCTACCGTTCAGTTATACAGAATATTTATCCACACCATCAGGTCAGGTGCGCCCTGTTGTGGACGGATGGACCACTTTTAATGCCGCTTTCTGACAATATACTTGACTCTTATAAACCGTAATATATTGTTTCTGGAATCGTATTCAGGGAGCATGAAATGGCGCGTAAAACAAGCAGCAAGTCAAAGGCCTTTGCAGCAGTTAGCAAAAGATCCCCTGAGGGGCGGTTGATTGAATTGATCAGCCAGTCCGTAAATGACAACGACGATGATGATCGTTATGACGATGATGATGAGCGCGACCGCTTTGACGATGACGATCGCTATGGATATCATTCGCGTTCCATGAAGAACCACGGTCGGGGGACCGCGAAGGATCGAGCGGCGCAGCTTCTCCAGGACGTGCGGAAGATCCTCAAGCAAAAGCCAAACCTGAATTTTCAGGATGATGAGAAGAAATTGCAATGCTCGCAAGACAATGAGCTGAATTTGCAAGGCAAAAACTGGCGCAATGTTCAGCCGCCGGCGGGTCGTCGCGGCGTATGTGGCAATACGGCTTTGATGTGGGCCTGCCAGGGGGGTCACGTGAAAGTAGCCACGGTTTTGCTGGCAGCGGGTGCCGATCCTAAAGTAACCAATATGCTGGGTGAAAATGCTTTGCATCTTCTGCAAAATTTTAGGACGGACGATCTTGCCGCTGTGGATCTGGCCGAGCAGCTGGTTGCAGCAGGGGCGGATGTGAATGCCAGGAACATCTGGGGCGCCACCCCATTGATGATGGCTTTGCAAAGTGATCAAGAGGGATATTTGAGCGTGGCCGGGAAATTGCTGGAGCTCGGGGCGGATCCATACATTAAGACGATCGGTGGACATGATGCTTTTTCTGTCGCCGGAGAGTTGGAGATTGATCCTGCTTTTATCAAGCAGATGAAGGAAATCTACGAGAGCAGAAAAAATCACCACGTGCGCGGTGCCGGCTTTACGACGATGGGCGTGAGTAAAAACGCCGCCCCCCCGCCGGCGCCGGAGAAAGAGGGCGTTGAAGAGACATCCCAAAACGATGCAGATGCCACTCTCCAGCAGCTGCGACTGAACAGGCAGGCGGTAAAACCGGGGCATAACCCTTTAAAGCCGAAGTAATGTGGATAGTCGGCTTGACTCTCTCACGCTATGGGCTAAGCTCTTTCCGTTATAAGTGAAACACCAAGTGAAAAGGAATATACAATGGCTTCCCCCGATATTACGATCGTTACTGAAAAGAATTTTGTAGAAGAAGTAATGCAAGCCGACAAATTGGTCTTGATCGATTTTTATGCCGACTGGTGCGGCCCCTGCAAGGCTCTGGCGCCGACGCTGGAAAAATTTGCAGAAGAGAACAAAGATACAGTCAAGGTTGTCAAAATCAACGTCGATGACAGCGAGGAACTGGCGCAGGCTTTTGGCGTGAGAAGCATTCCCGCTCTTGTCACGATGAAGGACGGACAAGCCCTTTACGGTGTGGTCGGCAACTTGCCCAAGGAAGAACTGAAAAAGCTGGTCGATCGTTCCCTGGCGCCTCCTGCACCGCCAGCACCACCAGCACCACCAGCACCACCATCGCCTTCTCAAGGCCCGACACCCTGATTTTGTAACTCTAAGGAGAACCGACATGGGCGCTCAAAAAGTGACAGATGCCGATTTTGAAGCGGAAGTCCTGAAGGCCTCCGGCCCCGTGCTGGTGGACTTTTGGGCGGAATGGTGCGGCCCCTGCCGCGCCCTGACGCCGACGATAGACGCGCTTGCCGTTGAAAAAAGCGGCAAGCTCAAGGTCGTCAAGGTCAATGTTGACGAAAGTCCCAATGCTCCGGGCAAATACGGCGTGCGCTCGATTCCGGCCCTGTATATTTTCAAGGGGGGGCAAGTTGTCGCGCAAACC
>JACQAA010000106.1 GCA_016195185.1 Pseudomonadota bacterium
AGAGATTGGTTTTGCCTCTCAAAGGTCAACACTTAGGGCCGTTGGTATTACGTATCAAAATTGCTGATCTGCCACGCCTTTTTCGCCCCTTCACAAGGGTGAGCATAACTTACGAATCGAAATCACAAGAAGAAAAGCTGAAACCGTTTCTTGAAAAGCCCAGCATCATCATTATGAACAATGCGTCCCCGGAAACACAGATCGGAGACATCATCATATCACCGGATTCTTATTTTAACCTCAACTCTTATTCGTAGTTGAGGTTGCTTAAAAGTCGTTCTTTGGCTTCTTCGATCTGGAGACGACACGCTTATTCAGTTTCGCAAACTCGTCCTCTGAAGACTTGAGGTTAAAGGTGGTCTGGAGATTTTTCCGGAAGCGCGGCGAGTCCAGAACGGCCTGTGGGTTGAAGGCCAGCATATTCGCAACGGCCCGGTCTATCCTCCCTTCTACGGTTTTTTTGTTCTCAGCCGCCACATCACGATTGGCAATGTGTTTTATTTGGCTCGCCGTGCCCCCCAAGAACAGGACCAGGGGCAACGCCAGCCCTCCCGTGGCAAATATCAATGTGCCAAAAGCAGCGCCCATGCCGAGGGTAAGCGACCCGACGGCGACAGTATTTTCATGACGGCTCATTTTGCCAACAGTATTGCCCAATGCCTCTTTCAGGGCCAACAATTGTTCCGTTTTTTCCGTGACATCTTCCATTTTGAGAATGGCATCCATTTTATCGAGGGCCTGTGCCAATATGGGATCCAGTTTTTTTTTCTTGAAATTAAACATGCTGATTCTCCGCAGCTTTTGAGGGGGTCACCAAATGTATATTGTGTTGTTCCCAATATGTCAATAATGCTCTGGGAGTGCCTCTAAAGACAAAAACCCCCGGGAAAAAATCCCAGGGGTTTTTTACTCGGGTATAAAACCGTTTAGTTGGCCTGCCGCCTGAGGAAAGCCGGGATATCCAGTTCATCCTCATCCTGCTCGCCCCCCCCCTCAACCGAGAGCTTCGGCGCAGCTTCCGCGCGGGCTACCGGTGCGGCAACAGGTGTCTCCTCAAAGCGCTGCATCGTGAAACGTTCAAAGAGCGTCGGCGACTTCTTCACAGGCCTCTCTACCGCCTGAGAAGGCCTTGATGGCGCCGCGGCAACGCCCCGGTCACCAAACAAATCGGCGCTGTGCTGTGGCGCTCTGGGATCCACCGGCTTTGGCGGAATGAAGCTGTTGCCATGCCGCTGTGCCGTTGGCTGTTGTGTCGGTCTCTGGATTGTTTGCGTCTGCGCCGGCTTCATATACGTCTCTTCAACAGCAACATCAGATTCATTCAATTTGCGTGCTGTCGCAGCCGCAGCATAAGTCGTCGCGGCAGTATGACCCACCATCTGCTGTGACTCCGACGCGCCGTATTCCGCTTTGCTGGCAACCGCTGGCGATACACCCCGCTGAGACGGCTCATATTGAGATAAGGGTGGGCGCGAAGCAGACATGGTGGTATACGTCGGCAGAACCGAAGCCGGAACGCCCCCGCCGAAATCATGCCGGGGGCTGCTTCTGTCGTATCCCGCCTGCCCCTGCTGCTGGGCCGAATACCCTGATCCCGCCGCCGCTCTGGACGCTATCGGAGGCGGCGCCGGACGACGTGCCGGTTCGACCGCCTGAGAAGCCAGATGCAGCGGACGCGCTTGCTGAGCCGCATTCACTTCAATGCCGGTCGCAACCACAGAAACGCGCATTTTTCCTTGCATCGCCTCATCAAAAGTGGAGCCAAAAATGATATTGGCATCCGGATCAACTTCATCGCGAACACGGTTGGCCGCTTCATCAACCTCAAACAGCGTCATATCGAGGCCGCCCGTGATATTGATCAAAACGCCACGTGCCCCCTTCATGGAAATATCGTCGAGCAGCGGATTGGAAATGGCCGCCTCGGCCGCGTCAACCGCGCGGCGCTCACCGGATGCTTCGCCCGTGCCCATCATCGCCTTGCCCATCTCCGCCATGACGGCACGGATATCGGCAAAGTCCAAATTGATCAGGCCTGGCATCACCATCAGATCCGTCACGCCGCGCACCCCGGACTGCAAAACCTCATCCGCCAATTTGAAAGCATCGGCGAAAGTGGTTTTTTCATTGGCGATGCGGAACAGGTTCTGGTTTGGAATGATAATCAGCGTATCAACATGTTTCTGCAGCTCGGCAATCCCTTGCTCTGCCAATTTCATGCGGTGTGAACCTTCGAAATGGAACGGCTTGGTCACCACGCCGACGGTCAGAATACCCGCTTCACGCGCCATTTGAGCGATGACGGGCGCAGCACCGGTCCCCGTACCACCGCCCATACCGGCGGTGACAAAAACCATGTTCGACCCCTCAAGAACGGCCATAATTTCATCAATCGTCTCTTCTGCGGCGGCGCGACCAATTTCCGGGTTGGCGCCGGCCCCCAGGCCGCGCGTGACATTCACCCCCAACTGAATCTTATGGGTGGAACTATTCCCCTCTAATGCCTGCGCATCCGTATTGCACACGAGAAATTCGCAACCCTCGAGATGCGAATTAATCATGTTATTCACGGCATTGCCGCCAGCGCCCCCCACCCCAACCACGGTGATGCGTGGTTTCAGGCGATTATTTTGATTCTGCATTCTTACATTGATCATTTTTGTGCGTTCCCCTCGCTTTGTGGTAATTGTGATTCTACTTATTCCGTGACGTATGTGAAAGAGTCATCGTGCATTTTGGTGTGTTTTTTTATTACTTTTTTTGAGTCCGAAAGATTAGAAAAGAATCAAAGTTTCTTGTGTGTTTTGAGCGCCAAAATAGAAAAATGAGTCTAATGAATCGCTTACCAGTTATCCCTCAACCAATGCGTTACCTTGTGCAACAGATGTCCGCTCAACGGCGTTGAAAGCCCAAACGTCTGACCGGAAGACAAAACCGGAATCTCGCTGGCGTGTTCAGCCGCGTAAATGAGCAAGCCGGCCGCTGCTGAGAATGCGGGCCCACCAGTTGCTTCTGCTAACCCTCTGATCCCCTGCGGACGGCCCAGGCGCACTTGTTTATCGAGAATAAGCTGCGCGATATCAGATAATCCCTGCAATTGCGAGGCTCCGCCCGTCAACACAACACGGCGACCCGCGATCTGGTTGATGCCGCTATCCACGAGCTTGGCGCGTACCAACTCGAACGTTTCTTCAATGCGCGGCTGAATAATGCCGGTTAAAAGAGAGCGCGGCACATAGTTTGGCTGCGAATGTTCCTCCTCACCAATCGGCGGGACGTCAATCAATTCACCATCATCTGTGCTCAGAGAATGGGCGCTGCCATACAAAGTTTTTATACGCTCGGCGTCAGCAAGAGAGGTGGTAAGACCGCGCGCGATGTCATTGGTGACGTTCACCCCCCCCACAGGAATAGCGGCGGTATAAATCAGTTTTCCACCGACAAAAACAGCGATAGAGGTGGTGCCCCCACCCATGTCAACCACCGTGCAGCCCAGTTGTATTTCATCCCCCACCAGCGATGACAGCCCCGACGCATAAGGCGTGCTGCAAAACCCATCCCGCTCCAGGTGGTTCTGACCAGCAATCGTGGTGAGATGACACAGGGAGGAAGAAAGACCCGTAACTGCTGTAATACTGACTCCCAATGTTTCTCCGACCATGCCGCGCGGTTCCTGAATGCCGCGCGTGCGGTCAAGCGTATATCCGGCAGGAATAACATGCACCAATTCATCCTTACCATCCACCACCACGCCGCGACCGTGGGCAAGAGCGTTGCGCACGTCCCGATCTGACACTTCACGCCCCACGACCTTCACTGTCGCCGTCATTTGATGGGACAGGGTATGCGCCCCCGAAACATTCATAAAAACTGATTTGATCGGTTGCCCGTGCAACTGGGTTTTCGCCATCGTTTCGGCCGATTCAACCACATGCGCAACAACCGTTTCCACCGCCTTCAGATCAACAATCGTGCCGGATTTGACACCCCGGGATGCCTGATGACCAATCCCGATGACCTCGATCGTGCCATGGCTCCTCACCTCAGCGATGAAACAGCACACCTTGCTGGAGCCGATGTCCAGCACGGAAATAATGTTCTGGCGTTCACCCGCGTACAGTGCCCTTTGGCCAGCCACCCCGTGCTGCTTCTGATGCTGTGCGGATTTTTTATCTTTTGGCATTTACCACTCCAGTCATTCTATCACCTACCCACCCTATACATCATCCCTTTGGGAGCACGGTTTCATTTTCTGGCATCACGATCATTTTTTCCGGCTGTCTTAAATCAATACTGACAATTCTCCTGTCCAAAATGCCCTTTTGCTTCTCAACAGCAGCCAAATAGCTCAGCGCCAGCTCCATATCCTGCTCTGGCAACTTTACAGTAACGCCATTTTTGAGGTGCAAATCCCAGCGCCGACTACCTACTCTAACAGCTGATGCCAGCTGCCCATTTATATCCGGCTCGGCTTTCAACAAGCTAACCAACTCCATGACATGAGCGGGGGCATCGGCGCCGACCACTAAAGGCAATTGCTTATAATCGGCCAAGTCTGCAACCGGCAAAACGACACCCTCCAGGTCGATCACAGAAATATTTCTTTGATATTGCCATAGAGCCTCTGGCGAGCGCTCGCGCAGCTCGACCAACACCCGGTCCGGCAGGCGCCGTGAAATGGAGACGTCTTTGACCCAAGCAAGACCGGCCAATGATTTTTGCGCCTCGGCGATGTCCACTCCAAGAATGGGCGCATTCTCCTTGATACTCAAATGCGCCAGCAGCTCGTCCGCTGAAACCTGGGTGCGCCCCGTCACAAGAATATCCTTTACTTTAAATCCGGCATTCGCTGTGATCATCAAAGCTTGCAACCTGGCCCAGCTGTTGATTTTTTTGAATGAGTTGCTGTGATAGCCGGCGAAGCCCATCGCCACTACCGTTGCCAAAACCCCGGCCACCATGGCAAATTCGCGCACCCGCAAAATACGCAGGCGGGCGCTGCGCCGCGCACGCGAGTCATCGCCTTTCTTGTTAAAAAGTTTCAAGCCCCTAACCCCATATCAGCCTTATGCGTAGATCGCGGCGTTCTCCACCAACCACGCAACAAGTTCCCCAAAGCTCATCCCCAAATGAGCTGCCTGTTCGGGCACCAACGATGTTGGCGTCATCCCAGGCTGTGTATTCGTCTCCAGATAAAACAATCCTGCAATACCTGACTCACCGTCATTATACCTGAAATCGCTTCGAGTTACACCAGTACATCCTAATTTTTCATGAGCGAAAGTGGCAATACGCAGCGCCTCGTTGAAAACCTCTTTATTGATCGGCGCGGGGATCACGTGCCGTGATCCCCCCTCGGCGTATTTTGCTTCGTAATTGTAAAACTCTGAATTTGCGATAATCTCCGTTACTGTTAAGGCCCGGGCCCTTTCCGCCCCCCCGCCCATGACTGCAACTGACAGTTCCTTGCCGGGAATATATCTTTCAACCAGCGCATAAGGGCCGTAAGACCAGGTATCCAGCCCTGCCGCCGGCTTATTATCACCTGGCTTTATAATGTAGACACCAACACTGGAACCTTCGTTGTTCGGCTTCACCACATAGGGTGGCTTGAACGGCACGACACCCCGGCGCAGATCATCGATATGAACCAGCTGCCCTTCCGGACAGGGGACGCCCATTGGTTTCAGCACCTCTTTAGCTTTTTGCTTGTTCATAGCGAGCGCTGACGCCAACGGCGCCGAATGAGTATATGGAATGCCGAGGATCTCGAGAACGCCCTGAATACAGCCATCCTCACCGCCCCGCCCATGCAAAGCATTGAAAGCCACGTCCGGCCTTGGCTCGAGTTGGGTAATAAGATCCTTCAGGTCGCGCTTAACATCGATTTCCCGAACGGTATATCCCTTGGCACGAAGCGCTTTGGCGCATTCCCTTCCGCTGGAGAGAGAGACCTCCCTTTCGGCGGACCACCCCCCCATGAGTACAGCGACCACCTTGGCCATATTAACTACGTTCCCTTTTCATCCAATTCAAAATATCTTTGTCGGTGGCAAGCGGAATACCCACGCGCCTGATTTCCCACTCTAACATAATTTTACTCTTCGCGTAAACACGTTGTCGCACCTCTTCGCCCAATCTTTCCAAATCAGCCGCCGTAGCATTGCCCGTGTTCAACATGAAGTTGGCGTGCATCTGCGACATCTCCGCGCCGCCAATCTTCAGGCCTCGGCTCCCGGCACCATCGATCAACTGCCATGCCTTTGCTCCTTCCGGATTGGCAAAGGTTGACCCCCCCGTCTTGGATTTGATCGGCTGCGTCTCGGCACGTTTAGTTTTGATGTCCGCCATTCTCCCTTCAATGGCCGCACCATCTCCTGCAGAGCCCTTCAGCGTAGCGGCCAGAAAAATGACACTCGCCGGCAAATCGTTATGACGATAGCGCATACCCATTTCCGGCGAGGTCATGTGCCGAACCGTGCCATCATGAAACAACACCTCTGCAGTCACCAACACATCTTTGGTCTCACAACCATAGGCTCCCGCGTTCATACGCAGCGCTCCCCCGATACTGCCCGGAATGCCGCTGAGGAACTCCAGCCCCGCAATGGCATTTTTCCGTGCCACAAGCGCCACATTCAGATCTAGCGCGGCGGCGCCTGCCTCGATATGATAGACCGATGCTTTTATTTCACTGAATTCCTTGCCCATCCGAATGACCACGCCCGGAATACCGCCATCACGGATGATCAGGTTAGAGGCCACCCCCAAAACCGTGACCTCAATCTCCCGCGGGCAATTTTTAATGAAATCAATCAGATCCTGTTTGTCGGCAGGTTTGAACAGAACTTCTGCGGGCCCGCCCACACCAAACCACGTCATATGCCCCAGCGGCGCATTGGGCGTCAGCCGCCCGCGCACCGGGGGCAGTTTTTTCTCTAACCCGTTGGCAAACCGCGGCACGCCGGGATCATTTCGTTCCATTGGCCGCCTTCACGCCCGTGCCGAAGAGTTGCTCCAGCTCTTTTGGTAACGCATGCGCCCATTGGGTGATGCTGCCAGCGCCAAGGCAGATGACAAAGTCACCGGCAGCGGCAATGTTATGCACAAGGGGCGCCAAGGCCTGCGGTGAAACGAGTGCATGAACTTTCTCTTTGCCCTGTTTTTTAATACCACTGACGAGAGCATCACGATTAACCCCTGCAATCGGCTCCTCTCCAGCGGCATAGACATCCGCAATAATCACCTCATCGGCATTTTTAAAGCAGGTACAGAATTGATCGAACAGGGAAGAAAGCCGGGTATACCGATGGGGCTGCATGACAGCAATGATCCGCCCTCTGCCCTTGCCGCTGATCGCATCACGGCCCGCCTGCAAAACGGCGGCGATCTCAACCGGATGGTGGCCGTAATCATCGATGACCGTGATATTATTGACGATGCCCGTCGTGGTGAAGCGGCGCCGGACACCGGAAAATTTCGCCAGGGCGGCAGCAATTTTATTCACATCGATCTCAAGCTCATGCCCGACTGCGAAGGCAGTCAGGGAATTCAGAATATTATGCGGGCCAAACATGGGCAGCCTCACCCCCTTCAACTCCCCTGGAAAGCGGGAAAGCCGCGCGTTGAAGTGGACATCGTAAGTGATACCGTCTGGTGTTGTCTGTACATTGACCGCACGAATATCAGCCTTGTCACTGAAACCGTAGGTGATGGTTTTGCGTTTAAACTGAGGAATCAGCTCGGCCACCACCGGATGATCGACGCAAGCCACGACAAAGCCATAAAAGGGCAGATTGTGCGCATAAGCAATAAACGCCTCTTTTACCTTATCAAACGTGCCGTAGTAGTCCATATGCTCCGGATCGACATTGGTGATAATGGAGGCAACAGACGGCAGCTTGGCAAAAGTGCCATCACTCTCATCGGCCTCGACGACCATCCAGTCGCTGGTACCCATGCGGGTATTACTGCCGTAGGCATTGATGATACCGCCGTTCATCACTGTCGGATCGAGGCCGGTTTTTTCCAGCACATGCCCGATCATTGACGTCGTCGTCGTCTTGCCATGGGTGCCGGAAACATTAATGCACCATTTGGAGCGCATCATCTCGGCGAGCAGCTCGACCCGTGGAATAACCGGAACTTTGTTTTTCTGCGCCGCAATGATTTCTGGGTTTGTATCTTTGACCGCCGTGGACTTGACGATCACAGAGCATAGCACGCCTTTGTCGTCATATATGTTATCCGCAACATGACCCACCATCACCCGTACACCGAGTGCCCGCAGGCGCAGTACGTTGGCGTTTTCTGCCTGATCAGACCCCTGCACCCTATAACCGAGGTTATGCAGCACTTCGGCATAACCGCTCATGCCAATAGGGCACAAAAATGGCGGGCCGTCCCACGACGGCAATTTCAGCCACCGTCGAGGGGCCGGAGCGACCAATAAACAGATGGCACGCCGCATACCTTTCTGGCATGTCGTGAAAAAAGGGCCGGATGTCGGCCCTGACCCCCGCCACCCTGTATTTCTCTGCCGTGGCTTCCATATCACCTTCTCGGCACTGATGAACGATATGCAGACGAGATTTTATCTCTTGCGGCAGCAAACGAACGGCCGCTGGCACCACCTCACTAAAAACTTTTGCAGCCTGACTACCACCTGTGATAAAAATCTCCAGAGTTCCCGCCGGGGATGGGTACGGTTTATCGCGCACGGCACAGATGCCAGCCCGCACCGGATTGCCGGTGACAATAACCCCGTCATGCTCAATCGGCAGGGATGCGGCAATGACGTCAGCAGACCCTGCCAGCCACAGATTAGCCTTACCCAGTACGGCATTTTGCTCGTGCAGGATAGTTTTATACCCCAGTCTTTGTCCGGCAAAGACTGTCGGAAAGGACGGGTAGCCGCCGAACCCGACGACCACGGATGGTTTATATTTTTTTATCAGCCGCGCCGCCTGCATGATGCCAATACATATATCCCACATGGCACGTAACTTGCTCAACACACCCGGCCTGAAGGTGGCGGCACGCACGCAGTCAATATGCACCCTGTCTCCCAGTTTTTGAAAGGCTGCGCCGCGCCTGTCGGTAATAATCACGACCTGATAGCCGCGCTCCAGAAGTTCCTGAGCCAATGCCTCCGCCGGATATAGATGCCCGCCGGTGCCGCCAGCCGCAAGGATGATGGACGGACTGGTCACGAGGCACCACGCCCTTCCGTTCTCTTGCGCGTCAGCGCAAGCAACATGCCCATGCCCAGCCCCATCGACAACAACGAAGAGCCGCCATAACTAATGAACGGTAGGGTCATACCCTTGGCGGGCAGAAGTTGCAACGAAGATCCCATATGAATCAGGCTCTGCATGCCGAATTGCACCAGCAGGCCAATCGACGCGAGCACTGTAAATAAATCGTCACTCTTATAAATCCGCGCCACACTGCGGAGGATGATAAAGCAAAAAAGCAGGATCATAAAAATGGCAAAGAGCATGCCAAATTCTTCTCCTGCCACAGCAAAAACAAAATCGGCATGAGCGTCAGGCAAGGTCAGTTTGACTTGACCATGGCCAGGGCCCGTACCAAAAAGCCCGCCATGACTGAAGGCATCCAGAGATTTCTGGACCTGATAGGTGTCGCCTGTGGCCGGGTCCAAGAAACGATCCACCCGGCTGGTCACGTGCGGAAAGAACAAATACGCACAAAACAGCCCCAGCGCGGCCAGCGCCAGCAGTGCCGAAATCAGCAGCATCGACAGGCCGGATAAAAAGATCTGGACACCAAAAATACAAGACAAGACAAATGACATGCCAAGGTCAGGTTGCAGCAACAACAGCCCCAAAAGCAGCAAATAGATAACTGTCGCAATCTGACGTCCGTGGAAATTGCCCTCTTGGCGATGCCGCGCAATCAGCCAGGCCCCGACAATCGCAAAAGCGGGTTTAATAAACTCAGAAGGCTGCAATGAAACCCCCATGAAAGAAATCCAGCGCGTCGCACCCTTCACGTGCGCACCAAATATCAGAGCCAGCACCATCAACAACATGGCGACCACCAGCGTCACCGAGGCTGTGCGCCAGACCATTTTTCTGTCCATCAAGGAAACACCGAACATCAAGCACAGAGCGGGCACCAAAAAAACCAGCTGGCGCCTTACAAAATAAAACGGATGCAGCCCCAGACGCTCCGCCACCGAGGGCGAAGCCGCCGTCACCAGCATGATTCCAATAGTCGCCAGAATCAGCAGCAGCGCTACGGTCAGACGGTCGACCGACCACCACCAACGGCTCAGCACGGATTTGTCTGTGCGGATTGCTGTCCTCATGCCGTCATCTTTCTGACCAGCTCAGTAAAAATATCACCACGATGTTCAAAGTTCCTGAACTGATCAAAGCTGGCGCAGGCCGGCGACAGCAATATAACGGCATTGTCAAGTTTCTCCTGCTGCGCCATATCGTGCGCGGCGGCCAGCGCCTTATCCAGCGTGCCGGAAAGAGTAAAGGGTACATGTTTTGTCGTCAGCCACACCGCCATTTTTTCTTGTGCGTCACCGATCAAGAAGGTGTGACGGATGTGACCAATATACTTCTCGCAATCGCTATAACCCCCCTCTTTGGCCTTACCCCCGGCAATCCAGTAAATGGGGTTATAGGTCCGCAGCGCCATCGCGGCGGC
Organism: Pseudomonadota bacterium; assembly: GCA_016195185.1. GTDB lineage: Bacteria > Pseudomonadota > Alphaproteobacteria > Micavibrionales > UBA2020 > PALSA-926. Next base: position 10,684 of record JACQAA010000106.1, read on the forward strand.
CTGATCATTGGGATTATTGGTGGAGGGCGGCGGCATGGTCAGTTTGGTTTGCAGATACGTGGTCACTGCAACGATGATCGCCAGAGTTGGGAATCCATATGGAAGGAAGGAAAGCGTGAAGCCACCGGGGAAGGGAATCCCTTCTGGACGCCCAAGGTCCATCCATAAAAATTTACTGTTGAGCGGAATGAGCAAGGCGGAGTTCAGGGAGGGATACAAACTGCGCGCCAACTGAAGCAGACCCAATGGATTGGTCGCCAGCGCGCGGATGATGCTTTGATACAGGCCAATGATGACCGGGAATTGAATCAACATCGGCAAACAGGAAGCAAG
>JACQAA010000091.1 GCA_016195185.1 Pseudomonadota bacterium
ACTTCCTTTGCGCCCAGGCACAAAAATTCCGTTGCCGCCTGTTCTTTTTCGACAAGGATCGCGGCGCCGAAATCTTTCTCCGCGCATTGAAAGGCAGCTACAACATCATTGAGCCGGGCGAGCGTTGTGCGTTTAACCCGCTGATGCTGGCGGACACCATGGAAAATCGTAACTTTCTCGGTGAATGGATTCGCGCGCTTATCACGGTGAACGAGGAACCTTTCACCGCGGACGATATGGCGAAGGTAACCGAGGCAGTTAATGGTAATTACAAACTGGGTTTGAAGGATCGCAAGCTCAGCAATATTGCACCGTTCTTTGGTATGGAAGGACCGGGCTCGATCGCAGGCCGTCTCAAGATGTGGCACGGCTCAGGGCAATATGCCGGTCTCTTCGACAATGATGCGGATACGGTGGATTTCACGAAATCCTCCACGTTCGGCTTCGAGATGGGCTCTGTTCTTCAGAACAAATCGACACTGGCGCCAGTGTTGCTTTATCTGTTCCACATGATCAACCTCTCGCTTGACGGCACTCCGACGATGGTGGTGCTGGACGAAGCCTGGGCGCTGATCGACAACAAGATATTCGCCAGCAAGATCAAGGACTGGCTCAAGGTGTTGCGTAAATTGAATGCGTTCGTGATTTTTGCGACGCAAAGCGTGGAAGACGCTGCTAACAGCAGCATCAGCGATACGCTGATCCAGCAGACCGCGACGCAGATATTCCTTCCCAATCCGAAGGCGACGGATGTTTACCGCAAGGCGTTCATGCTCTCCGAGCGGGAATTTAACCTGCTCAAGACCACCGATCCCGGATCGCGTTTCTTTCTTGTGAAACAAAACAAGGACGTTGTCGTCGCCCGTATAGACTTATCGGGAATGGAAGACATCATTATGGTGCTCTCCGGACGCGCGGAGACCGTAGGTATTTTGGATGAGGTTCTCAAGGAGTTTGGTGATAACCCCGAGGTGTGGCTGCCGATCTTTCAGGAGAGAGTCAGGAAGTCATGAAGATTCTGTCCGTATTTCTGGCGATTGTTTTCCTGTATCTGTCGTGCTCAGAAGCAGCTGCTGCGCCGACGCCAGGCAATGCCAATCCCCAGACGGACGCAACTTATTGCTATAGTCTCATTTACAATACCGGTACAAAAACATTTACCAATAAGATTGTTCAGCCAATAGTAGATTGTTTTACGGATTCGATACAAGGCATCGTACCAAATATGACTCTGGTGTTTATCCAGAATCTGCGGAATACGTATTTCCCGGTGGTCTGCCTGATGTTTCTGCTGGCCGTCTCGTATTTTGGCCTCAAACTGATGGTGGGCGATGTGCAGCGTGTCAAGGGAGATACGGTGACCCTTGCGATCAAAGTGGCGGTCGTTACATTTTACATGGATAATGCAGGGTTCATATATACCAGCCTGCTGGATATAATGCATCAGCTTTCGTCCATGGTCACGGCTGCGGCAGTGTCCACCCATATCACGGGTTTTTGTGTTGCTCCCAACCCGCTTCCGTTAAGCGGGGCTGTTGCTAATAGGTCGGCATGGCAGGATCCGATTTGGGCGCTGTGGGATTGTATGTTGGGTTATGTACTTGGTCTGTCGGAGGGCTCTCTCGCTCTGTTCGGCATGCTCTCGTTTCTGCTGATGATGCTGTTTACGCTGAGTACCGGCGTGCTTATCTTTATTTTCGGCATCACATTCATTTTTTTCCTAGTCTGTTCTGTGTTTCGCTTTCTACATGTATATATCATGTCGGTACTTGGCTTGTCGTTCATGTTCTGTATCGGGTACTTGTTCATGCCGCTTATCCTGTTCAAGAACACCATCGAATACTTTCGAAACTGGTTTACGAGGATCATGGGTTTCATTATCACGCCGGTGCTCATGTTTGCGTTTATGGGAATAATGCTTGTGGCGCTGGATATCGCGGTGTTTACAAGCCAGTTTTCAGTATGGTGCACGATTGGCGGCGCGAGTTGGTGTGGGGCGGCGGGGACGGCGGCGGCGGGCCCGCTTGCGGGGCCGACTAGACCGGCTCCATGTTGGCATACTCCTGCCGTATTTCCTGCTACTTCGAATCCAGACGAACCATGGGTGAATCCGACGACCAAGGGGCAACAGCTTTTTTGTTATTTGGTAGGTAACGAGAACGCCAAAAATAGCACCATCAACGGCAACCAGTATGTTTTAGATGAGGTAAAATCTATTTTTTCCGTTGCCAATAATGGCCCTGCATCGCTTGGTAATACTGGTGGTGGGGGAACTGTATATAACGCAGCCGGACCACAGGGTTTTGCGTGTCCAAGAACATTCGGTGGTATGTTTGGTTTTAATACCTGCGATATGTCGGGTATGCAGAGCGGCTCACAGTATATGGCGCAAAGTAACCCTGCTGTTTCGCCAACAGGTTTTAAGTACATGACGCTTGATTTGACGAAAATTGCTAATGACTTGGGGGGGGGGGCGGTATGCAACAAAACGTATATGGGAGGGGCGCCGGCTTTACCCGGACAAAACCCGGTGCAATATTACTATAATTGCCCATATGCGGAAAATATTCTGGTATCGTTGTGCGTGGCGGCAATACTGGTTTATATCATGTTTGCTCTGGTGTCATTTATTCCCACTCTGGCATCTTCCATTGGCGGCGATTCGTTGACAGCCAACGCGATGGGGCAGGCCAGAGGGGTGATTCAGAACAAAGTCTTTGGTGAGTCCGCTGGTGGACAGTCGCTCGAGTCAGCAAAACAAATGGCGACGAATAATGCCAGGATGACGAATATGGGGTCAGGAAGCACCAGTGCTGCTGCCAGAAGCGGCGATTCCAAGCTTTCGGGTGATCGGTGAGGGTGTCATGAATGCATGCAGACAGCACGGTGTAGGCAAGGTAGCAGTGGCCCTTGCGGTTTTTGTGTATATCGTTTGCGGGGCATTCGATCCGGCATATGCGGCTCCCCCTCCAATAGATGCGAGCTGCAAGGGGGCGACTAATTATGGACTGACGGCGGGGCTTGTATTTTGTATATTGTCGTCTCTTGGCGTTGCGGTTGATACCTATTTACCGCCTTTGCAGACGTTTCTGGCACCTTATAAAGATTTGGCGCTGGTTGTAGCAGTTGCCATTTTTGGCCTTAAGCTGATGAGTTCGCAAATCAAGCA